>JACQWA010000052.1 GCA_016209425.1 Candidatus Rokuibacteriota bacterium | reverse complement strand
TCACGGATCCGCGCTTCGCCTTCGTGAAGCACGACGTCACCAACTATATCTACGTGAGCGGCCCCCTGGACTACGTGCTCCACTTCGCCAGCCCGGCGTCCCCCCTGGACTACGCGCAGCACCCGATTCAGACGCTGAAGGTCGGCGCGCTCGGCACCCACAAGGCGCTCGGCCTGGCCAAGGGAAAAGGGGCCAAGTTCCTGCTGGCCTCCACCTCCGAGGTGTACGGCGATCCGCTCGTGCATCCGCAGCGCGAGGAGTACTGGGGGAACGTGAACCCGGTGGGGCCGCGAGGCGTGTACGACGAGGCCAAGCGCTTCGCCGAGGCCATGACCATGGCCTACCATCGCTTTCACCGTCTCGACACCCGGATCGCCCGCATCTTCAATTCGTACGGGGAACGCATGAGGATCGGCGATGGTCGCGCGATTCCCACCTTCATCACGCAGGCGCTCAGGGGGGAGGCGCTCACCGTGCACGGCGACGGTTCCCAGACCCGCAGCTTTTGCTACATCTCCGACATGGTGGAGGGGATCTGGCGGCTCATGCGGGCGCCCGTGAACGAGCCGGTAAACCTGGGCAACCCCAAGGAAATGACGCTCCGCGAGCTGGCCGAGCGGATCATCGCGCTCGCCGAATCGCCGAGCGCCGTGACCTTCACGCCGCTCCCCGTTGACGATCCCAAGGTCCGTCAGCCCGACATCACGCGGGCGCGAACCCTCCTCGGCTGGGAACCCCGGGTCGACCTGGACGAGGGACTCCGTCGGACGCTGGACTGGTTCCGGGCCCGGCTGGGAACGGCGTGAAGGTCCTCGTCTCGGGCGGGGCGGGCTTCATCGGCTCCCACGCCGTGGACCGTCTGCTGGCCGCGAGGCACGAGGTCGTGGTCGTGGATAACCTCTCCACCGGCCGCCGCGAGTTCGTCAACCCGGGGGCAAGGCTCTACGTCACCGACATCCGAAGTCCACAGCTGGCCGGAGTGTTCGAGGCCGAACGCCCCGAGGCGGTGATCCACCACGCGGCCCAGGCCGAGGTGCGCCGCTCGGTGGAGGATCCCGCGCTCGATGCGGGCGTGAACATCCAGGGGATGCTCAACCTCCTGCTGTGCTGCCGGCGCGGCAAGGTGTCCCGCGTGGTGTATGCGTCCTCCGGGGGCGCCGTCTATGGTGATACGGCGGTGCTGCCGACCCCCGAGGATCACCCGACCCGGCCGGCCTCCCCGTACGGGATCTCCAAGCTCATCGCCGAGCACTATCTGGCGTGCTGGAGGGCGCTCTACGGGGTCTGCGGCATTGCCCTGCGTTACGCCAACGTCTACGGCCCCCGGCAGAACCCGCTCGGCGAGGCCGGCGTGGTGGCAATCTTTGCCCACCGGATCCTGCGCGGAGAGCCCCTGACGATCAACGGCGACGGCGAGCAGACCCGGGATTACGTGTACGTGGAGGACGTGGCCGGAGCCGCCCTGGCGGCCCTGGAGCGCGTCCAGACGGCCGGCGCGGTCAACATCGGGACCGGCATTGAGACCTCGGTGAACGCCCTGGTGCGGCGTCTGGAAGGGGTCGCCGGGGTCAGAGCTGAGGCTCACCACGGTCCTGCGAAGCCCGGCGAGCAGCGACGGAGCGCCCTCGACGCCAGCGAAGCCGAGCGCCTCCTGGGGTGGATCCCCCAGGTGACGCTCGATGAGGGCCTTCGCCGCACCCTCGACTACTTCAGAAAGGAGGCCCCGCGATGATTGACGAGGAACTCAAAGCCATCCTGGCCTGCCCGGCCTGCAAGGGGGACCTGCTCTTTGAGGAGGTCCGCATCATTTGCCCGGCGTGCCGGAAGGCCTACCCGATCCGCGACGGCATCCCGGTCATGCTGATCAGCGAGGCCGAGCCCTGGACTCCGCCCCAACCGCGGTAATCCTGGCGGGGGGACAGGGCACCCGCCTCCGGCCGCTCACGCTCGCCCGCCCCAAGCCCATTGTCCCCCTCCTCAACGTCCCCTTCCTCCACTACCAGCTCGCCCTCCTGCGCCAGCATGGGATTCGCGATATCGTCCTCGCGTGCTCGTACCGTGTCGAATCGATCCGGGCGCAGCTCGGCGACGGGCGGGACCTCGGCGTGAGACTCCGCTACGCGGTGGAAGCGGAGCCGCTCGGCACGGCCGGGGGAGTCCGGAACGCGGCCGAGCCGACGGGCGGCAGGGTGGTCGTGCTGAACGGCGACGTCCTCACCGACGTGGACCTCAGCCAAATGGTGCAATCCCACGTCGCGCGCGGCGCTCAGGCCAGCATCTACCTCACGCCGGTGGAGGACCCGACCCCCTATGGGCTGGTGGAAACGGACGCCGACGGCCGGATCCTGCGCTTTGTGGAGAAGCCCAGCCGCGAGGCGATCACGACCAACACCATCAACGCCGGGATCTACCTCCTCAATCGCGAACTCCTCGACTTGATCCCCAGGGGTCAGGTCGTTTCCATGGAGCGCGATTTTTTTCCCGGCCTTCTCGCGCGCCGGATCCCGTTCTTCGGCTTCGTGGCGCGCGCGTACTGGCTCGATATCGGAAGCCCCGAGCAGTATCGCCAGGCTCAGGTGGATCTCCTTAATGGCGCCGTCGCCACGCGGCTCACCCCACGTGGAACGCGGAGCGACAACGTGTGGGTCGGGGAGACTGTGGCCATGGCCTCCAGTGCTGTCGTGAGCGGCCCGGCCGTTCTCGGCTCAGGCATCACGCTGGAACCGGAGGTCAGCGTCGGCCCCTTCACGGTCCTCGGCGACGGCGTCAGCATCGGCCGAGGCAGCCGTCTGGAAGGGGCCATCCTCTGGGACCACGTTCAGGTCGGCGAGGCGGCCGTTCTCCGAGAGTGCGTGGTGGGCTCTCGGGCTCTGATCGGGAAGGGGGCCCGCGTCGGCCCCGGGGCCGTAGTCTCGGAAAACGAAGTCGTCCCGTGATATCCTGGAGACCATGGCTCCTCCTCCACGCATCCGAAACTTCTCCATCGTGGCCCACATCGACCATGGCAAATCGACCCTCGCGGATCGTCTGCTGGCCCTGACCGGCGCCATGGACCCCAAGAAGGCCGTGGACCAGGTGCTGGACTCCATGGACCTTGAGCGTGAGCGGGGCATCACGATCAAGCAGCACACCGTCTGCCTCCCGAACCGGGCCCGGGACGGCCAGGAGTACACGCTCAACCTGATCGATACCCCCGGGCACGTGGACTTTTCTTACGAGGTCTCCCGTTCGCTGGCAGCCTGCGAAGGGGCACTCCTGATCGTTGACGCGGCGCAGGGGGTCGAGGCCCAGACGCTGGCCAACTTCTTCCTGGCCCTCGAGGCGAACCTCACGATCATCCCGGTCATCAACAAGATCGATCTCCCGCAAGCCGACGTCGAGGGAACCCGGCGACAGATCGCCGAAATCCTGGGACTCAACGCGGACGACGCCATCCCCATCTCGGCCAAAGTCGGGACCGGCGTCCCGGAGGTGCTGGAGGCCATTGTCCAGCGCATCCCGCCCCCTGCCGGTGACGCGGCGGCCCCGCTGAAGGCCCTGGTGTTCGACTCCTTCTACGACCCGTATCAGGGCGTGGTCGTCTACGTGCGGGTCTTCGACGGCCGGGTGCGGCGCGGAATGCCGGCCCTCCTCATGTCGAACGGCCGGGTGTACGAGGTCCAGCAGGTGGGCGTGTTCACCCCCGAGATGAAGCCGGTGGAGGAGCTGTCGGCGGGACAGGTGGGCTACCTCACCGCGGGCATCAAGCGCGTGGCCGACGCCAAGGTCGGAGAGACGATCACCGATGCGCTCCGCCCCACCCGAGCCCCCTTCCCCGGCTATCGCGACGCCAAGCCCATGGTCTTCGCCGGGCTCTACCCGGTGGAGGACACGGCCTACCAGTCGCTCAGGGACGCGCTCGAGAAGCTCAGGCTCAACGACTCGGCCCTGACCTTCGAGCCCGAAACCTCGATGGCCCTGGGCTACGGGTTCCGCTGCGGCTTCCTGGGACTCCTGCACATGGAGATCGTCCAGGAGCGGCTGGAGCGCGAATTCGGCCTGACGCTGATCATCACCTCGCCGAGCGTCCGGTACCGGGTCGTCACGACCGGCGGCGAGACGGTGGAGATCGACAACCCCTCCAGGCTTCCGCCGATCGGCGAGATCGACCACATCGAGGAGCCGCACGTGCGGGCGTCCATCTTCGCCCCCACGGAGTTCATGAACCCGATCTACCGGCTGGCTCAGGACAAGCGTGGCGAGCACCGATCCCTCGAGTACCTGGGCAAGCGCGTCCACATCACGTTCGACTTTCCCCTGGCCGAGATCATCGTGGACTTTTACGACCGGCTCAAGTCCATCTCGAAGGGGTACGCCTCCTTGGACTACGACTTCCTCGAGTTCCGCCCCGCGGACCTGGTCAAGCTCGACCTCCTCCTGAACGGGGATCCGGTGGACGCGCTCTCGGTCATCGTCCATCGCGACAAGGCGTACGAGAAGGGCAAGGCGCTCACCGAGAAGCTCCGCGCCGTGATCCCGCGCCAGCTCTTCGAGGTGGCGATCCAGGCGGCCATAGGGAGTCGTGTCATCGCGAGGGAAACCGTGAAGGCCATCAGGAAAAACGTCACCGCCAAGTGCTACGGCGGTGACATTACCCGCAAACGGAAGCTGCTCGAACAACAGAAGGAAGGCAAGAAGCGAATGAAACAAGTCGGAAAGGTCGAGGTGCCCCAGGAGGCCTTCTTGTCCGTGCTGAGGAGCTAGGAGCCATGGACCCCAGCGCGCCCAAGGAGACCCCCGTGACCGGCGAGATCGCCCCGACCGTCGAGGTCGTGAAGAAGAAGCGGAAGTCCCTCGTTCGGGAGTACGTCGAGGCCATCGTCATCGCCATCCTGCTGGCGCTGGTCATCCGGACGTTCGTGGTCCAGGCCTTCACGATCCCCTCGGGCTCCATGGTCCCCACGCTGCTGGTGGGGGATTACATCCTGGTGAACAAGTTCATCTACGGCGCCGAGATCCCCTTCACCAACTTGCGCCTCCCGGGGATCCGCCAGCCCCAGCGGGGGGACATCATCGTGTTCAAGTACCCGTGGGACGAAAAGCGCGACTTCATCAAGCGCGTGATTGCCCTGGCAGGCGAGGAGGTGACCGTCAGGGGGCGCACGGTCTACGTCAACGGCAAATCGCTGGACGAGAGCTACGCCGTGTACAGCAATTCCCCCCCTCATTCGGGCGTCGAGTACGGCCCAGTCGTGGTTCCATCCGACTCGTATTTCATGATGGGCGACAACCGCGACAACTCCCAGGACAGCCGCTATTGGGGCTTCCTGAAGCGGGACAAGATCCGGGGGAAAGCCTTCATCATTTACTGGTCCTGGAACGGGGAGAGGCACTGGCTCCGCTGGCGCCGCCTGGGCCATTACCTGCCATGACGAGGAGCGATCAGCCGTCAGCAGTCAGCCTTCAGCCGACAGGCCACCACCCGCTGGGCGCGTACGTGCATATCCCCTTCTGCCGTCAGCGCTGCCATTACTGCTCGTTCAATACCGGCCCGTACCGCCCCGCCGCCATGGATCGCTTCCTGGCAGCCCTGCTCCGGGAAATCGATCGCGGCGGCGAGGCGGAGTGGGCGGGACGGGTCACGATCGGCACGGTCTTCTTCGGCGGGGGGACGCCGTCGCTGCTGGAGCCCGAGGAACTGGAAACGCTTCTCGACCGCCTCGGGAAGCGGTTCGCCCTGGCGCCCAGCGCTGAGGTCACCGTCGAGTGCAACCCTGAGAGTTTGACGCGCGACAAGGCGGAGGGATATCGGCTGGCAGGCGTGAACCGGCTGAGCCTCGGCGTCCAGAGCCTCGATGCGGGCCTCCTCGTCCGGCTGGGCAGGCTTCACTCGCCCGAAGAAGCCCGGCGCGCGTTCGAGGCGGCCCGCGACGCCGGGGTTGACAACCTGAGCGTCGACCTGATCTACGGCCTCCCGGACCTCGACCTCCCGGGCTGGGAGGCGACGGTGCGCGGCGCGCTCGCCTGGGGGCCCGAGCACCTCTCGGCCTACGGCCTCACGCTGGACGAAGGCAGCCGCTGGCACGGCGAAGGCGTGGCCGGGCTCCCCGACGAGGAGACGGTGACCGCCCAGTACTGGAGCCTCGCGCGCCTGGCTCGGGAGGCCGGGTATGAACATTACGAGATTTCAAACTATGCCCGCCACGGGTTCAGGTCCCGCCACAACCAGGTCTACTGGCGGGCCGAGGAGTACCTGGGGCTCGGGCCGGGAGCCTGCGGCTTTCTGGGTGGTGTCCGCTACGGGAACGTCAAGCCCGTCGAGCGGTACTGCGCCATGCTCGACGCCGGCACGCTCCCGATCGGAACCCATGAGATTCTCACGGCGGCTCAGCGAAAAGCCGAGCGGCGGATCTTGGGACTCCGGTTGAGCGACGGCGTCCCGTTCGCCTGGCTGGAGGACAAGGCCCCCCTCGTCGAAAGCTGGAAGGAGCTCGGATTGCTCGAGGTGGCGGACGATCGCTGCCGGCTCACGGAAGCGGGCTTCCTGCTCTCCGACTCCCTGTTCGTCGAGCTGCTGGAGCCGCGTTCTTGACAAGGCCGCCACGCTTTGTAAAGTAGTGAACGGGTGGGAGCCCGAGCCATGGTCGAGGCAATCCTGGACGAACGACACCGGCAGGTCCTCACCGCCGTGATCAGGGAGTACCTCGAGACGGCGGAGCCGGTCGGATCCCGGGCGGTGGCCCAGCGGCACGGGCTGGGCCTCTCTCCGGCCACGATCCGCAATGCCATGGCAGATCTGGAAGAGCTGGGGTATCTCTCTCAGCCCCACGCCTCCGCCGGGCGCGTGCCCACCGACAAGGCGTTCCGCCTCTACGTGGATTCCGACGTCGGAGGTGTTCGACTCCCGGAGAGCGAAGCCAGCCGGCTTCGTCAGCATTACACCCGACCCCAGGGCGGGATCGAGCAGCTCATGGAGCAGACCTCGTTCTACCTGTCGGCATTTTCGCGCATGACCGGGGTGCTCTTGGCCCCGCCGTTGAAGCAGACCTCGCTGGCCCGCATCGACCTGATCCTCCTCTCGGACGACCGGGTCCTCGCCGTGATGATCACCGACGCCGGCTGGGTCACCAGCCACACCCTCACCGTCGAGTCGCCCGTGACGGGCGACGATCTCCGAGAGCTCGGGCGCCAGCTGACCCGGCGCTTTCGGGGGAAAACCTTCCGGGAGATCCAGGAGCAGGTCTCCGCGCCCCCGGACCCCCTGGACCCGCTCCGAGCCCGGGGGGGCGCCATCGTGGACCAGGTCTTCACGCTGCTCCGTGACCGGAGACTCTATATCGGCGGGGCGATGAATGTCCTGGACCACCGGGCGTTCTGGGACCTGGAGACGATGAGGGCTCTTCTCCGGGCCTTCGAGGAAAAGGCCCGCCTGATCGACGTGCTCTCGGCCCTGGCCACCGAGCACGGGGTCCAGGTGATGATCGGCAGGGAGAACCCGGTTGAGGAGATGCAGGAGTGCAGCCTGGTCACCTCCACCTACACCTACCACGACCGGGTGCTCGGGATCCTGGGCGTCGTCGGGCCGAAACGGATGCCCTACGCGAGGATGATCGCGCTGGTGGACGAGACGGCGCGGCTCGTGAGCCAGTCCCTGTCCCAGGTGAGACAAGAACTCTATCTGCCGTCCTGATGCCCGGCGGCTCGTGCCGGGTCCGCCCAGCCCTTCACGAGGCACCTGATATAATAGAGGCCTGCCATGAGTGAGGAAACTACCCCCGTTGAGCCGTCCCAGAGTGAGCCCTCCCAGCCAGAGCTCTCCCAGACCGAGGACGAGCCGACCCGGCTCCAGCGGGCCCTCGAGGAGAAGAGCCGGGAGGCAGAGGCGCACTACGACCGCTACCTGCGAGCCGCGGCGGAGTTGGACAACGCGCGGAAGCGCGCCCAGCGGGACCGCGAGGAGTACATCCGCTTCGCCAACGAGTCGCTCCTGCGCGAGATCCTCCCCGTCCTCGACAACTTCGACCGCGCCCTCGGAGCCGCCCGCCTCTCTACGGAGGCCCAGGGCTTCGTCGCAGGGGTGGAGCTGATCCAGCGCGAGCTCCTGAAGGTGCTCGAGAAGTTCGGCGTGACGCCGTACAGCGCGCTGGGGCAGCCGTTCGACCCGGAGCGCCACGAGGCGGTCCAGCGCGTGGTGAAGCCCGACGCACCGGACATGACGGTCGTGGAGGAAACCCTGCGCGGGTACCTCCTGAACGGACGGGTCCTGCGCCCCGCGATGGTGGTGGTCGCCGTTCCCCCCGATAGCGAGAACGCGTAGTGGCGAAGCGCGACTACTACGAGGTCCTGGGCGTCTCCCGCGAGGCCGACGAGAGCCAGCTCAAGAAAGCCTACCGCCAGCTGGCCCTCCAGTTTCATCCGGATCGGAATCCCGGGGACAAGAAAGCGGAGGAACGATTCAAGGAGGTCAACGAGGCGTACAGCGTGCTCTCCGACCCCGAAAAGCGCGCGCAGTACGACCGGTTCGGCACCGTCGGAGCGCCGGGCGGATTCGACGCCTCGGACCTTGGCTTCGGCACCATCTTCGAGGACCTCTTCGAGGGCTTCTTCGGCGGCGCGCCCAGGGGGGGCCGCCGCACTCGGGCGCGGCGCGGCGAGGACCTCCAATACACACTCGAGGTCAGCCTGGAGGAGGCCGCCGGCGGGCTCGAGACCAGGGTCCAGATCCCCCGCCACGAGCCCTGCGAGATCTGCCACGGCTCGGGACTGGAGCCCGGGACCAAGCGCGAGACCTGCTCCACCTGCCGGGGTCAAGGCCAGGTGCGCTTCTCCCAGGGTTTTCTCACCGTGGCTCGCCCCTGCCCTCAGTGCAGGGGCCAGGGCGAGGTGACCAGACACCCATGCCGGAAATGCCGGGGAGAGGGGCGCCAGCGCCGGGAACACCTGCTCAAAATCAAGATTCCAGGGGGGGTCGAGGACGGCTCCCAGCTTCGTCTCGTGGGGGAAGGCGAGGCCGGGACGCACGGCGGCCCTGTCGGGGATCTGTACGTGGTGATCCGGATCCGGCCCCACGCGTTCTTTACCCGCCACGGTGACGACCTCCTCTGCGAGCTTCCCCTTTCCTTTCCTCAAGCGGCCCTCGGGGCCGAGGTAGAGGTCCCCGTTCTGGGCGGCTTTGCCACCCTCAAGGTGCCCGCGGGGACCCAGCCGGGTCAGGTGCTCCGCCTCAGAGGCAAAGGCATACCGAACGTCCGGAGACGCGAGCGCGGCGACGCCTGCTACCAGGTCGTCCTGGAGGTTCCCGCCCGGCTCACGTCAAAGCAGCGCGAGCTCCTCGAGGAGTATCAGCGAGCCTCCACGGGAGAGTCGGGCCCGCTCCTCGCCTCGTTCCTGGACCGCATGAAGAATCTCTTCGGGTCCTAAGTGCCGTTCTGGGAACTCACCGTCCGGGCGTCCCCCGAGGTGTCCGAGGGCCTGACCAATTTTCTCTGGGAGCAGGGCGCCCTCGGCCTCGTCGAGGAGGAGGCGCCATGCTTCCCGCCCCGGCTCCGCGCATTCTTCCCCGAGACCGTCTCGTCCACGAGGCTGGCCGGTGCGGTCGGCGATTACCTCGCTTCCCTCCGCGCCCTCGACCTCGCCGTCAACGGGGGGGAGCCTGTGGTGACGCCGCTCCTCGACGAAGCCTGGGCCGAGGCGTGGCGCCGGGCCTTCGCCCCTCTCAGAGTCGGCCGACGGCTGTTGATCATCCCGCCGTGGGAGACGCCGACCACCGAGAACGGCCTGAAGATCCTCGTCATCGAGCCCGGACGCGCCTTCGGCACCGGGACCCACGGGAGCACTCAGGGATGCCTGGTCCTGCTCGAAGCGCTCCTCGACCGGCACCCGGTCGGGTACCCGCGCGGGGTACCCACGCGGAAGCGTGGGTCACGTGGGTGCGCCCTCGACATCGGCACCGGCACGGGGATTCTCGCCATCGCCGCGGCGGCGCTCGGCGTCCCGCGCGTGACGGCGCTCGATACGGACCCTGACGCGGTGGCGGCGGCGCGCGCCAACGCCGAGCGCAACGGCGTGAGCGAGCGCATCCACTGCGTGGTATCAGAGGCTGGCGAGCTTCGGGAGACCACGGCCCCCCTGATCCTTGCCAACCTGCTTGCCGGAAGCCACGTTGCCCTCGCCCCCGAGTACCGGCGCCTCTCAAGCCCCGGGGGCCACCTGATCCTCGGAGGGCTCCTGGCCGATGAGGCCGCCTCGATCGAAGAGGCGCTGGCGCAGCATGGTTTCATCTTCGCCGAGCGAACCGATGTCGACGGCTGGGCCTCCCTCCTCTTCAGGCGGCAGGCGAGTGACGTAACCCTCGCGCGATCAACCACGTCGGATGAGGCCGCTTCGAGCGGGGGGTTTGCCCCCGCAAGCTGGGGGGAGGAATCGGCAGGGGGGCGTTAGCCCCCCTCCGAGGTATGTCCAGATTCCACGTCCGGCCTGAGGCCGTCGAGGCCGACCGGGTCGTCTTCGACGAGCAGGAGACGCGCCATCTCGCCCGCGTCCTCCGTCTGGCTCCGGGCGATTGCGTCCAGGTCGTGGATGGCCGGGGGACTGAGTTCACGGTGCGCCTGGAATCCATCGGCGGGCGCACCGCCGCGGGAACGATCCTCGCCCGGTCCTCGTCGGCGACCGAATCTCTCCTCGCCATCACCCTCGCTCAGGGAATCCCCAAGGGCGACAAGATGGAGTGGATCGTCAGGACCGTGACTGAACTGGGAGTGACGCGTGTCGTCCCGCTCATGACGGAGCGCGCGATCGTGAGGCCCGAGCCCGGGCGCTGGCGGGACCGGGCCCGCCGCTGGCAACGAGTGGCCAAAGAAGCCGCCAAGCAGTGCGGCCGGGGGGTGATCCCCAGCGTGGAAGCCCTCCGCTCGATCGAGGAATTCGCCGAGACGCGCTGGGAAGCCGACGTCCGGCTCTGCCTCTGGGAGGGAGCACGCCGGGGGCTGTCGGAGATTCTCGACGCGACGCGCGGGCCCGTGGCCTCCGCGCTCCTGGTCGTGGGACCCGAGGGCGGCCTGGCCCGGCGCGAGGTCGAGACCCTCGAGGCCCGGGGATTCACCAGCGCCGGGCTCGGCCCCCGGATTCTCAGGACCGAAACGGCGGGACCCGTCGCGGTCTCGCTGCTTCAGGCGCGCTTTGGGGATCTGGGAGCCGCCCGGCGGTGAGCGCCCCCGCCGGGTACGCCTACTTCGACGTGGCCGCCGATGTCGGCGTCCGGGCCTGGGGCCCGACGCTGCCGGAGGCGTTCGCCCAGACGGCCCTGGGGGTCTTCGCCCTGATGGTCGATCCGCTGAGCGTCGAGCGGCGCGAGTCGCGGGAGGTCCGCGCCCAGGCCGACTCCCGGGAGGCGCTCCTGGTCAACTGGCTCAACGAGTGCCTCTACCTCCACGACATCGAAGGCTTCGTGGTCCACCGGATCGAGGTCCCCGTGTTCGAGGCGAAGAAAGTGCACGCGCTCCTCTGGGGGGAAGCCCTGGACCCGGCCCGGCACCGGGTGGGCACGCTCGTCAAGGCCGCGACCTTTCACCAGCTCCAGATCACCGAGAGCGACGGGGGGTGGGACATCCGGGTGATCCTGGACATCTGATCTACGAAGTCCAGCGACGGAGACTCGTCATATTATTCATAATGTCCTAAAGAAGCGAAGCATTACGATGTCGACCGGGTCGGCTGATATGCGCGAGCAGGTCCGGCTGTACCTGTCGAATAGGCTGCCGTGGGTGACTGACCTATGGGTCAGCCAACCCAGTGCGCTTCCTGTCGGCTTATCACGGGAGAATTG
>JACQWA010000326.1 GCA_016209425.1 Candidatus Rokuibacteriota bacterium | reverse complement strand
TCATTATACTAGGAGCCTGTCCGGGAATCCGCATTGTCGAGCGCGGGCGTAGCCCCCGCAACCGCGGGGGGAGGTTCGGAAGGGGGGCGTGCCCCCCTCCGAGGGAACTAGGCGCCGTGGAGTTCGTGGAGATCCCCGCGGGCAAGCTCTGGATGGGGTGGGAGGACGGCCTGCCGGGCGAGGGACCGCGCCATCCGGTCTGGGTGGACGGGTTCTTGATCGCCCGGACCCCGGTCACCAACGCCGACTACGCCCGCTTCGTGGAAGCCGCCCGCCTCGCTCCCCCGCCCTTCTGGGATAACCCCCGCTTCAATGACCCGCGGCAGCCGGTGGTGGGGGTCAGCTGGGTGGAGGCCGTGGCCTACTGTGAATGGCTGACGGTGACGACGGGAGAGACCCACCGGATCCCCACCGAGGCCGAGTGGGAGAAGGCGGCGCGGGGCGGCCTCGACGGGTGCCGCTACCCGTGGGGGAACGCCAAGCCCGAGACCGTCTTCTCGGGCGTCACGCTGCCCTTGACCGGCCCTCCCACCGTCGGCTGGGGTCCCCCCAACGGCCACGGCCTTACCGACCTTTCCGGCTGCTGTCACGAGTGGTGCATCGACTGGTATGAAGAGGGGTACTACCTGGCGTCCCCAACCCTGAATCCCCACGGCCCGCTGGCAGGAACCCGTCGGGTCTCCCGGGGCGGCGCCTGGCGCCACCAGATTCCCTGGAGCCCGGTCGCCCACCGCTCGAGCATCCCGCCCAAGCTCCGCTACTCCGATTACAGCTTCCGGGTCGTGCGGGTCTGACCCCTACCAGAGCGACGTCGGCAGCGGGAGACCGGCAAAGTCTGTCCCGGTGAGGGGGCGGTCCGGCGTGATGCCGATCCTCTCGAGCAGCGCGTAGAGCTGGCGCAGATGCTGGGCCGCGTGCCAGGCGGTGCGTTCCAGGAGGTCCCACACGGTCTGGGGCCCGCAGGAGGTGTCCACCACCCAGTCGAAGCTCTCGCCGGGGGCCTGGTGGTACCACTCCGCGAGCCGCGCCCGGACGCCCTCGCCGTAGCGGGCCAGGGCGTCCCCGTCGCTCAGGAACGGCGGCGCCGGCTCGGTCAGCCACTCCTCGGGAAGCCGGTTCTGCTCGACGGCGAGGGGGAACGCCACGCTCAACCGGAAGAGGTGATAGCCGAGCTGACGCACCGTGCGGTCGCGCTCGGGGGATTTCAGCTCGAGCTTGTCCGGCGGAACCTGGCGGAGGGCGCGCTGGGCTGCCACGAGGATCCGGTCGAGGCGATCGACCAACTCGACCGGTTGGAGCCTCACCCTCTCGACGTACGCGACGCCCACCAGCTCGGCGACCCCCTTGGGGTTCCAGCCGTGGACGACCCGATCTCCCACGGCGACGGCCGGCACGAGCGGGACACCGAGGCGCCGCAGCTCTTCCAGCGCCGCAGGGTCCGCGTCGACGTTGATGGCCTCGAACTCGACCCCGAAGGACGAGAGCAACTCTCTCGTCTTGGCGCACGAGGATCAGCCGGGCCGGTAGTAGAGCTTGATCGATTTCATGGGAGGTTACGATGCAAATTCGCTGTCCTGGTGGCCGCGCGTGGTCTCGGCCGCCCGTCCGCCCGCGTCACACTCCACGCGGATCGGGTGGTCGGGGAGCACGAGCGCGCCAGCGTTCGACGTGCACACTCTCCTCAAAAGGCCGCCGGCCGCCGGCCCGGGGAGGGGCGGTCAAGACGGTGGGATCGAGCGGGTACCCGAACGAAAGGGCCACGTTCAGGTGCAGATCGTCCGGGAACCCAAGCAGGTTCCGGGCGGCATCCTGCTCGTAGATTGTCGCCAGGCATGAGGCCACGCCCAGCTCCCAAGCGGCCAGTTGCATATAGGCAGCTGCTTGGCCCGCGTCGAACATGATCGACCACCGGGGGGCGTGGTTGGGACTCAGAACCGCCACGCCTAAGGCCGCGCCCGCCAGATGGCCGGCGAAGGGACCCAGGCGCGACAGTGTTTCGAGCATCTGGCGCTCCTGGATCGCGATGAAGTGCCAGGGCTGGGTGTTCTTGGAAGATTGGGCGCGCCGGCCGGCGTTCACGATACTGCGCACCACGTCGTCCGGGAGCCGTTGCGGGGCGAAATCACGGACTGCGCGCTTCGTCCGGATCGCATCAGCGACGGTCATAGGGTCCTCCCACAATCGTGACAATGACGAAGCGAGAAGAGGCCAAGCGCTGGCTCTTGCACTCCGGACACCTGGACGGCTTGTTCAGTCGAGCCCGGTCCCTGAAGACGAACCCGCAGGCACGGCATTTTGTGGGTTCCACATGCAACCACTCGCCGCTCTGCCTGAGCGAGCGCGCCAAGTGCTCGAGATGGCTGGCGACTTCTTTTTCGCTGATCCTGACGCGCGCCGAGAGCTCACGAGTCGTGAGCAGCCCCTCTCTGAGTGCATGCCTGAGTTCCGATCGTATTGTTGCGTGCCGCTCGGCGAGCTGGTTCGAGCACGGCTTTTTCCCCAATGGGCGCACCTCACATCAAAGGGCAGAGCTCGCTGCTCACACTCGCGCAATCAGTCAATGATAGGCCTTTCCGAGCCGAACCAGAGGGGAAAGCGGTTCGGGTGCCCCGCGGATAGGCTCGGCAAGCGACGTAGACAAGTGGACCCGCGAGCGGAGCGGGAACCCGGGAACCGCCTTCATCGGCTCAAGAGAACGTGGAGGCCGTGAGTGTCCGCGACGCCCAGGTCGAGGAGGCCGTCGCCGTCCAAGTCGGCGATCACGAGATTGGAGCTGATCGTCCCCCGCAACCGGAAGGTCCAGCGCTCGACGAACTGGGCGCCGGTCAGCTCGAGTCCCGCCAGACTGTCGCGCGACTGGCGTGGGAGGATCACTTCGGGGCGCCCGTTGCCGTTCAGATCGGCCACTGCGGCCTGGTCTTGATTTCTGGAGCCGACGGCGTGAGACGAGTAGCCGGAGGCGTGGGCCACAGCGACCAATGCGCTGTCCTTCCGATGATAGGCGGTGAGGACTCCCCCGATGTGAGGAGTGTGGACGGTCAGGACCTCGGGGACGCCGTCACCGTCCAGGTCCGCCGCGCCGAGGACGTTCGTCCAGCGGTTCTGACGGCCCAGCGCGGGAGCCTCCGCGAACGGGACGAGGCGGCTTCCGTTCCAGGCGAGGGCCGCCACGGCCGCGCCCTTGTCCACGTAGCTTTTTGTAAGCAGGACCTCGCGCCGCCCATCCCCCGCAAGGTCGGCCAGGAGCGGCGTGAGGTCTTCGAAGACCGCCTTTTCCGGGAGCGCGTAGCGCCCCTTCACGGTGAGCCCGAACGCACGCACCTCGACGGCCGCCAGGCCTCCCGCCTCGGTCCGGTCGCCGAGGATGCCGTGAGGGTAGCGCGCGGTGGGATCGGACAGGATCAGGGCCTCGAAGATCCCGTCCCCGTCAAGATCGCCGACCGCGATGCGCGAGTCCGGCAGGGCGGGCACCGCCAGGTGGGCCAGCACTCGCGGCGCTGTGGGCAGGCCACCGATCAGGAGCAGGCCACCGTCCTTCCCCACCGCGACGAGCTCATCGTGCCCGCGTCCCGACACGTCGAGAGGTGCCGGGGCCGTGAGTGGGGAGAGCGGCGCGCCGACGTGGAGGCTCCGCAGCGAGCCGTTCCACCAGAGGAGCAGCCGCCCGTCCCGAGCGGCAAACGCCACCCCCGTCTCCCCCCCGCCCAGGCGCACCGCTACGGGCGGCCCGTCCGGGGAACCGACCTCGCCGTAATGGCCGACAACCCTGAGCCCGGAGTCCGCGACCTCCAGGAGCCAGAACGTTCCCTCGCTGTCGATCGCCGCCATGCGGTTCGGTAGGGCCACCATCCATACGAGCGGCGCGTCGGTGGGAAGCGTGAGCGCCCGCCAGCGCGGGAAGCTCCCCTTCCCGGCGTGAACACGGTCGGCCCCCTCGCCGCCAGACGCGAGGACGAAAACGAGCCCCGCGAGCGCGAGCGAGTGCTTCACCGCCCCTTGAACGTCGGGGTTTGTTTCTGGGCGAACGCCGTGACGCCGGTCTTGAAGTCCTCGGTCTTGCCCGAGGCGGCGATGGCCTGAGCCTCCAGCTCCATCTGGGTCTCCAGGCTCTCTTGGGTGGACTGGTGGAAGAGCCGCTTGGCGCTGGCGAAGGCCAGCGTCGGGCCCTGGGCCAGCTCACGCGCGAGTCCCGCGAGAGCCTGGGGGAACTCGGCGTCGGGGACCACGCGGCTGACCAACCCCCACTCCAGCGCCTCCCGGGCGGCGAGGACCCGGTTGGTGTAGTGAAGCTCGAGGGCGCGGCGGAGCCCGATCAGCCGCGGCAGGAAGTAGCTGGACGAGCCGTCCGGGGTGGCGGCGATCTTCGAGTAGGCCATCGTGAACCTGGCGGACTCGGCCGCGATGACCAGATCGCCGGCAAGGGCCAGGCTCATCCCACCTCCCGCGGCGATGCCGTTGATGCCCATGATGACGGGCTTGGGGCTCCGGCAGAGGCGGGAGACGGCCCCGTGGAGGTACGTGGTGAGTTCCTTGAGGAGGACGCCGACCTTCGCCAGGTTGTCGGTGAAGCCCTTCACATCCCCACCGGCGCAGAACGCCTTCCCCGCTCCCGTCACAACCACGCAGCGGACCTCGGGGTCCTCGTCCACCTCCAGCACGGCGTGAAAGAACTCGCTCGCGAGCGGGAGGTTGAGGGCATTGTAGGCCTCGGGGCGGTTCAGCGTGATCGTGGCGACCTGATCTTTCACGTCGAACAGCAGCGTCTGATAGGCCATGGCGTTCTCCTTTGGGTAGGCTACCGGCGTTCTCCCACCCGGTGCAGCTTCAAGAGGTTCGTGGTCCCCGTGACCCACATGGGGGCCCCCGAAATGATCACCAGGACATCGTCGGGGCGCACCGACCCGTCGCCCAGCAGCGTGGCCTCCACCTCCTCGACCATCTCGTCGGTGGTCTCCACCTTCCGGATGAGCCGCGAGGACACGCCCCAGCAGAGCGCGAGCCGCCGCTGCACCTCCGGAAACGGCGTGAGGGCGATGATGGGCACCTCGGGGCGCTCCTGAGAAATCAGCCGGGCGGTCGATCCCGACTGTGTGAAGGCCACGATGGCCTTCGCCTTCAGGTCCCGGGCGGCGTGGCAAGCAGCGTCCGCGATGGCCTGGGGGAAGCCCACGACGTCCTGGCGGCGCCGCTCGGCGTGGGGGCGCGTGATGGACCGCTCGGTCCGCTCGGCGATCCGGGCCATCACCTCCACGGTCTCCACCGGGTGTTTCCCGGTGGCGGTCTCCGCCGACAGCATGATGGCGTCGGCTCTCTCGAAGATCGCGGTGGCCACATCAGACACCTCGGCCCGCGTCGGGCGCAGGTGCTCCACCATGGACTCCAGCATCTGGGTGGCGACGATCACCGGCACCTTCGCCAGCCGGGCCTGCCGGATCACTTCCTTCTGAATGAGCGGGACCTCCTCCAGAGGGACCTCCATGCCGAGATCGCCGCGCGCCACCATCACGCCGTCCACCAGGGCCAGAATGCCCGGCAGATTCGTCACAGCCTCCCCGCGCTCGATTTTCGCGATGACCGGCACTTCGGCCCCCTGTTCGTGGAGGACCTTTCTCACCTCCTGGATATCGGTGGCGGAGCGCACGAAGGAAACCGCCACGTAGTCCACGCCGTGGGCAAGGCCGAACTTGAGATCCTCCCGGTCCTTGGCCGTCAGGCACGAGACCGGCGGCGTGCCGCGGGGGAGGACCACCCCCTTGTGGTCTCCCACGACGCCGCCGGCGGTGACCCGACAGCGGACGTCGCCTCCCTCCACGGCCTCCACGCGGAGCTGGACCAGGCCGTCGTCCATCCAGACCTGGTCGCCGGGCTTGAGCTCCGACAGGAGCTCCGGCGCGCTGATCGTGGCGTCCGAGGCCGTGCCGAGAACCGGCCGCGAGGTCAGCGTGAAGGTGGCGCCCGTGTCGAGCTGCGCGCGCCCGCCCTCGAAGCGATCGAGCCGGATTTTGGGTCCCTGGAGATCCTGAAGGATCGCCACGCCCTTCCCCCACCGCCCCCGGCCCTCGCGGATGCACTGAATCACCTCGGCGTGCCAGGCGTGGTCGCCGTGGGAGAAGTTCAGGCGGGCCACGTCCATCCCCGCCGCGACGAGACGGTCCAGGACCGTAGAGGTCGCGCTCGAGGGCCCGATGGTGCAGACGATCTTCGTGCGTCGCATCAGGCTGTCAGGACGCGCTTCATGAACTGACCGGTGTAGGACTTGGCCGCCTGCCTGGCGATCTCCTCGGGGGTCCCGGTGGCGATGACCCTGCCGCCCTCGTCGCCCCCCTCGGGGCCCAGGTCGATGATCCAGTCGGCCGTTTTGATGACGTCCAGGTTGTGCTCGATGATGACCACGGTGTTCCCCTGGTCCACGAGCTGGTTCAGGACGTCCAGCAGCCGCTGGATGTCGGCGAAGTGCAGCCCGGTCGTCGGCTCGTCAAGAATATAGAGCGTCCGGCCGGTCGCCCGGCGGGAGAGCTCGGTCGAGAGCTTGACCCGCTGGGCCTCGCCCCCCGAGAGCGTGGTGGCGGACTGGCCGAGGCGGATGTAGTCCAGCCCGACGTCGTGGAGCGTCTGGAGCTTGGCCCTGATCGGCGGCACCGGCTCGAAGAAGGCCAGGGCCTCGTGGACGGTCATGTCCAGCACGTCCGCGATGTTCTTGCCCTTATAACGGATTTCGAGGGTTTCCCGGTTGTACCGCTTCGCCTTGCAGACCTCGCACGTCACGTAGACGTCGGGGAGAAAGTGCATCTCGATCTTCACCAGCCCGTCGCCCTGGCAGGCCTCGCAGCGGCCGCCCTTGACGTTGAAGGAGAAGCGGCCGGGCCGGTAGCCGCGCATCCGCGCGTCCGCGGTCCGCGCAAAGAGGGTCCGGATGAACGTGAACACCCCCGTGTAGGTGGCCGGGTTGGAGCGGGGAGTGCGGCCGATGGGGGACTGGTCGATGTCAATCACCTTGTCCACGTGCTGGGCGCCCTCGATGCGGTCATGATCGCCGGGCTTGTCTTGAGCCCGGTGCAGCATCTGGGCCAGCGCGCGATAGAGGATGTCGTTGACCAGCGTGGACTTCCCCGACCCGGAGACGCCCGTGATAGAGGTAAACGTGCCGAGGGGGATCCGGACCGGCATCCCTTTGAGGTTATGCTCCCGCGGCCCGTGGATCGTGAGGAACTTGCCGTTCGGCTTCCGCCGACGGTCGGGGATCGGGATCGTCAGCTCGCGGGCCAGGTACTTGCCGGTCAGGGAGGCGGCGTTGGCCATGATCTCGTCCGGCGTCCCCACGGCCACCACGTGCCCTCCCAGCTCACCGGCCCCTGGTCCCAGGTCAATGACATAATCGGCGGTGCGGATAGTCTCCTCGTCGTGCTCCACCACCAGGACCGTGTTCCCCAGGTCGCGGAGGCGCTTGAGGGTGTCCAGGAGCCGGCGGTTATCCCGCTGATGGAGGCCGATCGAGGGCTCGTCCAGGATGTAGAGGACCCCCACCAGGCTCGAGCCGATCTGGGTGGCGAGGCGGATACGCTGCCCCTCCCCTCCCGCCAGGGTTGCCGCCGCACGATCGAGCGTCAGGTACTCCAGCCCCACGTTGGTCAGGAAGCCCAACCGTTCCCGGATTTCCTTCAGCACCCGGCGGGCGATGGTCGCCTCGCGCTCCGACAGCCGGAGGTTGTCGAAGAAGGCCGCCGCGCCCTTGATCGTGAGCCTGACCACGTCGGCGATGGAGCGGCCGGCGATCTTCACCCCGAGCGCTTCGGGGCGGAGCCGCGACCCGCTGCACACCGGGCAGTCTCGAAGCGACATGAAGCGCTCGATCTCCTGGCGCGTCTCTTCCGAGAGCGTCTCCTTGTAGCGGCGGTCGAGCACCTTCAGGACGCCTTCGAATCCGCCCTCCGGCTCCCCGTGGAGCACCAGCTCACGCGTCTTCCGCGGGAGCTTCTCCCACGGCGTGTCGAGGCTGAAGCGATGGCGCTTGGCCAGCACCTGAAGGGTCTGCTTGAAGTAGACCGACTCGCGGCCGGCCCACGGCGCCAGCGCTCCCTGCTTGAGGGACTTCCGCGGGTCCGGAACCAGGAGCTCGGGGTCCAGCTTGTAGCGGCTGCCGATGCCGCCGCACTCCGGGCAGGCGCCGTAGGGGTTGTTGAAGGAGAACATGCGCGGGGACACTTCGGGGAAGGAGATCCCGCACTTGGCGCACGCCAGGCGCTCGGAGAAGACGAAGGCCTGCCCCTCCAGGGTCTCCACCTGGGCGATCCCGTCGGCCAGCCTGAGGGCCGTCTCCAGCGAGTCCGCCAGCCGGTTGCCCGGCGTTTCCCGGACCACGAGACGGTCCACGACCACCTCGATGGTGTGCTTCTTGTTCTTGTCGAGCTCGATCTCCTCGGTCAGCTCGCGCTGCTGGCCGTTGACCCGGACCCGCGCGTAGCCCTGGCGACGCAGGTCGAAGAAGAGCTTCCGGTACTCCCCCTTCCGGCCGCGGACCACGGGGGCGAGAATCAGGAGCTTCGTTCCCACCGGGAGCGTCACGACCCGATCCACCATCTGCTGGACGGTCTGGGCCGAGATCACCTGCCCGCAGGAGGGGCAGTGCGCGGTCCCGATC
>JACQWA010000319.1 GCA_016209425.1 Candidatus Rokuibacteriota bacterium | reverse complement strand
CGGGGGTGGTGGCGAAGGTGGCGGGGGCTGGGGAGTGGCGGTGGGGGTCCTCGGCGGCAGCCGGTCGAACTCTTCGATGACCTTGGCCACCTCGTTCGACAGCGACGACTCCGCCCTGGCGGGTTCGCGGGCGGGAGGTGGAGCGGTCGGAGCCGGGCGTTCTTTCGCCGCGCGGGGGACCGGGCGTGGAGCTGGCTCCTCCTCCAACGGGGCCGGACGGGGGGTGGGTCGAGCCCGCGGGGGCTCGGGTTCCTCCCCTATACGCGCGGGACGGGGGGTGGGCTCGCGGCGAACGGTTCGCTCGGTGGCCCGCGGGAGAAAGCCCTGCTCCAGCTCCGTGATCTTGGCGAGCCGGCGAATGTGCCGTTCCTCGCCGGAGAACTCCGCTGAGAGCCACTCCCGGGCAATCTCGATGGCGGCTTCAGGGTCCAGGGCCCGGGCGCCCAGGCAGAGGACGTTCGCGTTGTCGTCCTCCCGGCTCTGGCGTGCCGTGAACAGGTCCTGGCAGAGCGCGGCGCGGACTCCCCTGAGTTTGTTGGCGGCGATGGCCGCGCCCACGCCACTACCGCAGACGAGGATCCCGAGTTCCACGAACTGGTTCCGCACGGCGTTGCCGACCGCCCGGGCAAAATCCGGGTAATCCACCGGATCCGAGGAGAAAGTCCCCAGATCCAGGACGTGATGGCCGTCTTGCTCCAGGGCCGCTATGATCGGCTCCTTCAGAGGATGGCCCGCGTGATCGCAGCCGAAGGCGACGCGCATCGGTCAATCTCCCTTAAAAGGGCTACTAGTAGTATGTCAGGAGCCGGGCGATCCGACAATCTGATCGTAGAGGGGCCGCCGGCGCTCCCGAGTCTCCCACTACCGGTGGGGCCGCCCCCTGGGACTTCCCCCCTTTCAGGGCCCCTCCCCCGCGGTCGAGAGGGAGAGCCCGGAAAAGGGAGGTCCCCACGCTTAGGATCAGGAGGCGAGCCCGGCCAGTGTCGGCCGGATGACGGTCGTAGGCAATCTGGACGCTTGGCCGACCATTCTGTCAGGAGAATCTGTCGGGAAATCGGCCACCAGACACTCCCGGACAGAAACTTATGCAGGAGGGAGGCCAGGATGACCGACCATGGCGGCGAACACGGGGGGGGAGGCATGAAGGAAAAGCAGTGGGAACTGCTGGGGGTCCGGGGGCTGGCCGCGACGGACGAGAGCGCCGGGGAGTTCACGGGGACCTTGATCATTCATCCGATCGGCAGCCGCGAGCCTGTCGAGGCCATCCAGCTTCGCGTCAAGCGCTCCATCCTCGAGGAGCTTCAGAGCAACCTCGGCCGCTTGCTCGCGCGCTCCACCCGCTTCACCCCTCCGCCGCGCTGAGGCCGACAGGATGCCTCGATCGGCGCCTTCAGCCGCGTGGACCGTGCTCGGCCCAGATGCGCTCGAAGCGGGCCGTGACTTCCGGATCGTCGGAGAGCCGTGCCAGCTCCTCGAGCCACCGGCGCACGTAGATGATGTCGAGGGCCGCCCCCCGGCGTGCCACGACTCCCTCGATGTCGAGCACATCCTGGGGTCGCCCCGCGAGCGCCTTATGGATGGACTTCGACGGGCAGGACCGCCTCTTGAGGTTCTCCCCGCGTCGGACGTAGAATGGACGCGCCCGAACGACTTGGAGACACAGGGAGGCTCTTTCATGACGCACGCCAACCGCATTCGCGTGTTGAACCCCGTGGGCGAGGTGAAGCCGCACGTCCTCGCCGCGCCCGCACTTCCCTCTGACCTGAGGGGGAAGACGATCGGCTTCCTCGACAACACCAAGGCGAACTTCGACCGTCTCGTGGCCGACATGGGGGGGCTCCTGCGGGAGCGGTTCGGGGTGAAGGCGGTCGTCCTCCGGAGGAAGGCCAACGCCGCGACCCCCGCGGCGAAGGAAATTCTGGAGGAGCTGGCGAAGGCCTGCGACGTGGTCTTCGCCGGTTCCGCGGACTGAGGCTCCTGCACGTCGTGGAGTCTCCACGACGCGGTGGAGGTGGCCAAGGGCGGGACTCCCGCCGGGCTGATCGCGACCGCCGCGTTCCAGCCACTGGCCGTGAGTGAGCTCCAGGCCCTGGGGATGGGAGGCCTTCCGCTGCTCGTCATCGACCATCCGCTTGGGGGCGAAAAGCCCGAAGGGGTGCTTCGACGCGCTCACCAGGCGGTGGAGGAGCTGGCCGCCCTCATCGGCAAGTCTCCATGACGCTTCGCTCTGAGGTCCTGGAACTCGCGGACTCCGCCGACGCGGTCTATGCGGCCTTCTGCGAGCGCGACTGGTGCGACGGCCTGCCGATCATCCCCCCTACCGCCGAGCGGGTCGAAGCCATGCTCGCATCCGTCGCCGGAGACCCCGAAGAATCCCTTGGACCGCTCCCCCCTCTCTGGCGGGAGGCGACGCTCGAAAAGCTCGCCGTCAACGCCGTGATGGCCGGGTGCCTTCCGGAATATTTCCCGGTGGTCGTGGGGGCGGTGGAGGCGATGCTGGATCCCGCCTTCAACCTCTACGGGGTCCAGGCCACCACCCACCCGGTGGCGCCGCTCCTGATCCTGAATGGCCCTTACGCCCGCGCGATCGGGATGCACGGGGGCGCCGGCTGCTTCGGGCCGGGCTTCCGCGCCAACGCGACCATCGGGCGCGCGCTCCGCTTGATCCTGATGAATGTCGGCGGCGGCTGGCCCGGACGCCACGACATGGCGACACAAGGAAGCCCGGCCAAGTTCTGCTACGCCATCGCCGAAAACGAAGCAGCCAACCCGTGGACACCTCTCCACGTCGGGTTGGGCTACGCGCCAGACCGGTCTGTCGTCACCGTGTTTGGAGGGGAAGGACCTCACAACGTCAACGACCACGTCTCCACGGCAGCCTCGGGCATCCTCAACACGGTGTCGGACACCGCGGCGACGTTGGGCTCGAACGTCAAGTGGTACCTCTCCCAGAGCCAGCTGCTGGTGGTGCTGGGGCCCGAGCACGCCGCAACGATCGCCGCCGACAACTTCTCCAAGGACGACGTCAAAGCGTTCGTCTTCGAGCACGCGCGCCTGCCGCTCGGTAAGCTCAAGCTGGGCGGGATGTGGGGAATCCAGGACTGGCCGCGCTGGATGATGGCGGTCACCGATGACCAGGCGCTGCTTCCCGTCGTGGCCTCACCGGAAGAGATCCTGGTGGTTGTTGCGGGGGGCGCGGGGAAGCACTCGGCCGTCGTCCCCAACTGCACCTTCAGCCGGGCCGTGAGCCGTCCGCTCACCCGTCTCCGCGCGCACCCGTTCTCCACTCCCTGAGGGGCATTCCGGATGGCCTCCCGCGCGATGAGCGTTCTCTGCGGCGACCGGGAGATCAGCGTGAGCCTGCCCGAGCGAACGCGCGTCATCCGGGCTCCTGAGCCGCTTCCGGCGCTCCCCGACCCATCCAGGACCCTTCGTGAGGCCCTGGCTGCCCCGCGGGGGATGGATTCCCTCCCGAAGCT
>JACQWA010000309.1 GCA_016209425.1 Candidatus Rokuibacteriota bacterium | reverse complement strand
TTTCCCTTCCGACCGAAGCCGCCCACCGAATCGCCGTTCGGACCCAGCAGATCCTGGCCTACGAGACCGGGGTTGCCAATACGGCCGACCCTCTCGGCGGGTCCTACTTCATCGAGACCCTCACGAAGCAGTTGGAGGCCGAGGCCAGGCAGGTCCTGAAACGGATCGAGGAGCAGGGGGGGATGTACCGGGCGCTGGAGACGGGCTGGGTGGAAGGGGAACTCGAGCGGGCCGCCTACCGGTACCAGAAGGAGGTCGAGGCAGGAGAGCGGATCGTCGTGGGCTCCAACGCCTTCCAGCTTCCTCCGGAGGAAGACTCCGAGGTGGCAGTCCACCCGAACCCCTCTCCTGAAGCCGTCCGGGCCCGGCAGGAAGAGATCCGGCGATTCCGCGCGCGGCGCGACACGGGCGCGGTCACCGCCGCCCTCCGCCGGCTCCGGGAGGAGTGTCACAAGGGAGAAAAACACAACCTGATTCCTGCCCTTATCGAGGTGGTCGGCGCGGGCGCCACGCTTGGCGAGGCGGTCGGGGTGATGCGGGAGGCCTACGGGCATGAGTACGATCCAGCCGGGCGACTCCGCCCGATCGTCTGAAGCTCCCCCCCGGATCAAGGTGGTCCTGGCCAAGGTCAGCATGGACGGCCACGATCGGGGCGTGAAGGTCCTGGCCAGGCTTCTCCGCGACGCCGAGATGGAGGTGGTCTACCTCGGGAAATTTCTTCCCCACGAGGCGGTGATCGAGGCCGCCGTCCAGGAGCACGCGCAGGTGGTGGGGCTCTCCTTCCTGTCGGGCGAGCACCTGGCCCACACGCGGCGATTCGCCGCCCTCCTGCGGGGCCGTGGACTTGAGGACGTGCTCCTGCTGGTGGGCGGCGTGATCCCGCGGGGGGACATCCCCGCGCTCCTGGAGGCGGGGGCCGATGGCGTCTTCGTGGCCGGAACGTCCCTGGACGCCGTCGTCGCCTTCATCCGGGGGCGCGCGCGGGGGCCGGCGGGAGGATGACGACGCCGCGCCTTGAACGGACTCGGACCGGCACTCGAACTCCGAAAGGAGAAGCCGCATGTCAAAAGTGATCTACGCCAAGCGCGGCCGCATCGCCTACGTGACGCTCAACCGCCCGGAAGTGAAGAACGCGATCGATCCGGAGGTTCACCGCCTGCTGTGGAAGACGTGGGCGGACTTCCGCGACGACGACGCGGTCGATGTGGCGATCCTCACCGGCGCGGGGGACGCCTTCTGCGCCGGGGCAGACCTCAAGACGTTCATCCCTCCATGGGTCGGAGCCGACCCGCTCAGGGTCCGCCGGGTCGTCGGCGACGGCCTCGGCGGCCTGACGCGCGGGCTGCACCGCATCCCGAAGCCCGTGATCGCCGCGGTGAACGGGTGGGCGCTGGCCGGCGGGCTCGAGCTGGCGCTCGCGTGCGACATCCGGATCGCCTCTGAGCGCGCCCGGTTCGGTTCCTTCGAGGCGCGCCGCGGGTACCACCACGGCGACGGCGGGATCGTCCGGCTCGTGAACACGTGCGGGGCGGGCATCGCGCTGGAGATGCTGCTGACCGCCGAGCCGATCGACGCTCGGCGCGCGCTGGGCTGCAACCTGGTCTCGAAGGTCGTGGCCCATGACTCGCTGCTGGCCGAAGCTGAGCTCCTGGCGCGGCAGATTCTGCGCAACGACCAGCTCGCCGTGCGCTCGGCCAAGGAGACGATCCTGGATGTCATCGGGCGGCCGCTCGACGACCAGCTCCGGATCGAGGCGCTGAACGGCTACTCCTGCGTGGCCAATCCCGCCATCCCGGGTCGCCTCCAGCAGTTCTACGCCAGGACGGATGCCGGCCGGGCGGGGATCCACGCGACGGAGCTCTGACCGGGGGTCCGGCCGTGCTGCTGACGGGGAAGGTGGTCCTGATCACCGGCGCCGCCAGGGGAATCGGCAGGGCCAGCGCCCTGGTCCTGGCGGGGGAAGGCGCCGACGTCGGCGTGGTGGACATCCTTCCCGAGGTCGAGGAGACGGCCGCGGCCGTCGAGAAGAGGGGCCGCCGGTCGGCCGTGGCGGTCTTTGACGTCGCCGATCCCGTCCAGGTGCGCGAAGGCGTCGAGAAAATTCGAGGGGCGCTGGGGCCCATCGACGTGCTGGTGAACAACGCCGGCATCGTCAACAACGTCGCCCCCATCGCGCGGATGAGTCACGGCGCGTGGGAACGGGAGCTCGCGGTGAACCTGTCGGGCGCCTTCAATCTGATCCAGGAAGTGATCGGGCCGATGGCGGCCAGGAAGTGGGGGCGGATCATCAACGTCTCGTCCGTGGCCGCGGTCGGGGGGCTCCACAACCAGGTCGGGTACGCGGCCAGCAAGGCGGGTCTTCTTGGCTTGACGAAGACCGTGACGCTTGAGTACGCCCGTGACGGAATCACCTGCAATGCCATCCTGCCCGGCCTGATCGGGACCGAGCTGGTGGCGGCGATGCCGGCCGAGATCCGAGAGAGCGCTGTCGCCTCGACGCCGGCCCGCCGATTGGGGGAGGTCGAGGAGGTGGCGCATCTCATCGCCTTCCTCGCTTCTGAGCGAGCCGGGTTCATCAACGGCGCCGAGATTCCCATCGACGGCGGCATGCGGTTGAACGTCAGCTCTCTGGGAAGTCGGCGGGAGGTTCGGGAGACTTGGAGGCTCGAATGACCCAGCGATTCACGCACTCGAAGATCCCGCTCAAGCCGGTCTCTACGCCCGAAGACGTCGCGGGCCTCCCGTACGGGGAAACCCTCAACGATCCCGGCGCGTATCCCTACACCCGCGGCCGGCGGGCCGATCACCACGAGTCCTGGTCCTGGATTCAGCGCGAGCTCTCCGGAGAAGACGACCCGTCGCGCTCCAACGCGCAATTCAAGGCCCTGCTCGGGATGGGCGCCACGGGGCTCGACGTCATCGGGGATACCCCTACCATGGCGCCTTCCGGGTGCAGATCCTTCAGCGTCGAGATCGTGACGCCGAGGTTCTGGCGATAACGAGAGCGGGGCGGTAAGAAGATCAAGCTCAGGGCACGATGGTGAGGGAGAAGGGGACGATCTGTTGGATGAGCCGAAAATCCCGCGCGTTCCGCGTAAGCACGGTGGCCCCGATCTGGCGGCTGGACAGGGCAATGAGAGAGTCGTTCACCAGACGGAAGCGCCGTCTGAGGTCGAACCCCTGACGCTGCTGCAGGGTCCGGAGGACGGAGCCTGCCTCCCAGAAAGTGTGAGCAGACGGGGCCAGCAACCTGCCCGCCCGCCGGAAGGTCCCGTAAAGATCGCTCACGGCCTGAGCGGCTGCCGGCGCCAGAGCGCCCGCTTGGAGTTCCAGGAGCACGACCGTGCTCATGAAGCGAACGAACGGCCGTGCCAAGAGCAGCTCGTCATGCCGGCCGGCCTCGATCCAGTCAATGTACAGGTCGGAATCAAAGATGACCCGCTCCATCAGTCAAAGAGCCTTTTGACACGTCCCTTCCCCCTGATGCGACGAAGGGTCTTGAGAATTTCCGCCTCCGCCAGAACGAGATCCATTGCCCCCTCCAGCGCCTCGGTTTCAGTGGCACTGCCGAGGACCGATTTCACCCTCTTCAGCTTCTCCTGGTTCAACCGCAGGTGCTTGTGTCGTACCGAAAGCGCCCTCATGGTGCTATTCCTCCTGACAGGATGTTCATAAGAAGGCATATCATGTTCATGTCTCAGGAGCAAGGGAAGGCTCCCCGGTGAAGTTGTGGCTCAGCGGGGGCGGAGGCCCGCTTCGAGCCAGCGGAAGGCCTTCCGGTGCAGGTCCTTCAGCGTCGAGATCGTGACGCCGAGGTTCTGGCGGGTCTCCGAGAGGTGGACCAGGCCGAGGAAGAGCGACCAGAGCAGGTCCACGACTTCCCGG
Source organism: Candidatus Rokuibacteriota bacterium (assembly GCA_016209425.1). GTDB lineage: Bacteria > Methylomirabilota > Methylomirabilia > Rokubacteriales > CSP1-6 > JACQWA01. The sequence goes on along the minus strand of JACQWA010000309.1, from coordinate 15,607 downwards.
GGCTCGTGGGCGCGGTAGATCCCCTTGGCCATGGCCGCCGCCACGACCCGGCTCACCAGGGAGAAGTTCCGCCCGGCCCGCACGTTGATCTCCTGGAGGGTCTTCGGCGAGATGCCGGCGGTGAGCCCCGGCTGCTGCAGGAAGAGCAGGACCCGGTACGACTGCGGGTAGCGGGTGTGGTAGGTGTAGAAGTACTCCCACACCTTCTTGAGCTGCCGGTCGGGTGGGAGCCCCGTCGCCATGATCTTCTCGATGGCCCCGGTGAAGATCTTCATGCTTTCGAAGAGGAGCGAGACGTAGAGCTCCTCCTTGGAGCGGTAGTAGAGGTAGATCGTCCCCACGGAGAGCTCGGCCTGCCGGGCGATGTCCTCCATGGTCGCCCGGGAGAAGCCTTTGTCGGAGAAGACCTGGACGGCGGCTGCCTGAATGGCCTGCCTCCGGGCCCGCCGCTCCCTGACCTTCCGCTGCAAGGTTCCCAACGCCGTCAGCTCCCGATGAACCGGGGCGGCATCGCGAGGGTGATGGTATAGCCGCACTCACGCCCCTCGGCCTTGAGGCATTTTCCGAGAGACGGGCTGATCTCATACGCCAGGCCCAGGGCGTCGAGCCACCCGGTGATTCGTGCGAAGATGCCGCACTCGAGGCGGTCGGCGATGCCGGCGCGCACGGCGTTGTCGTGGGCGAAGCAGCGCTGCACGTCCACTCGAAACGCGTTGTCGCCCAGCTTGGTGACGCGGTAGTCGAGGAGGTCGGGGCCGAGGAGGCCGATGAAGACCTCTTGCGCCAGGAGGTAATCGTCGAGGCTCGCCGGCGGCGGCAGCCCGAGGGCGCGAGCGAGGCGCTGGGCTTCCGCTTTGCCGACTTCGTGCGCGGCGATCTGATTGAGGCGGTTGGCGACCTCCATCCCGAACTCCCGGGCGACCGCCATGAACCAGCGCGCGTCGTGCGACATCCAGCACTTGACGAGCAGGGCCTCGCGCTCCGGCGGCGACAGCCGGCCGAGGATGTCGCCGGCCTTCCGCCTCAACTCGGGCTTGAGGTCTTCGTGCTCGGTCATTCAGAGCCCCAGCTGGCGCGCGATGATGTTCCGGTGGATCTGGGAGGTCCCCTCGCCGATCTCGAAGAGCTTCACGTCGCGGTAGAGCCGCTGGATGGGCGATTCCATGACGTAGCCGTAGCCGCCGTGAAGCTGGAGCGCATCGCTGGCCAGTCGGGTGGCCGTCTCGGTGGCGAAGAGCTTGGCCATGGAGGCCTCCTTGATGTGGGGGAGACCTTGGTCGGCGAGCCAGGCGGCCTGGTAGGTGAGCAGGCGCGAGGCCTCCAGCGCGGTGGCCATATCGGCCAGCATCCACTGGACGCCCTGAAACTTCCCGACCGGCTGGCCGAACTGCTGCCGCTGCTTGACGTACTGGAGGGTGGCCTCGAGCGCCGCCCGCCCCGCGCCCACCGCGTACGCCGCCGCGGTGATCCGGCCGAGGGTCAGCGTCTGCATGGCGGTGCCGGCGCCGCGATTCTCCTCGCCGAGGAGGGCCTCGCCGGGGACGACGCAGCCGTCGAAGATGAGCTCCGCCGTCTGGGAGGCGCGCATCCCGAGGGTCTCGATCCGGCGTCCCACCGTGAAGCCGGGAAGGCCCCGGTCGACGATGAAGAGCGAGAGCCCCTTCGCCCCCTGGCCCGGGGCGGTGGAAGCGGTGAGGACCACGAAGTTGGCGAAGGGGCTGTTGGTAGTGAACATCTTGGTCCCCGTGATCCGGTACCCCGCCGGGATCTTCTCGGCCCGGCACGCGATGGAGCCGGGGTCGGAGCCCGCGCCCGGCTCGGCGAAGGCCCAGGCCCCGATTTTCTCCCCCGCGATCCCGGGCCTGAGGTAGCGCTCCTTCTGGGCCGGGGTGCCGAAGGCCGCGATGGCGGTCAGGGCTAGCGCCACGTGGACGTAGAAGCCGAGCGCGATCCCGGCGGAGGCGCGCCCCAGCTCCTCGGCCAGGATCGCGTAGGTCACGCTGCCTTCGCCGGCCCCGCCGTACTCGGGAGGGAACTTCACCCCGAGGTAGCCGAGCTTTCCCATGAGGGGGAAGAGGTGGAGGGGGAACTCGCGGCTCTCGTCGCAGCGGGCCGCGATGGGGAGGATTTCCCTCTCGCAGAACTCCACCACGCTCCGGCGGAAGAGCTCTTGCTCCGGCGTGAACCCGACCATCAGGCCGCTCCGAAGCGCGGTGGGCGCTTTTCGATAAATGCCCTGACGCCTTCGAGGACATCGGGGGACTGGATGGCCAGCGTCTGGGCGTAGCGCTCGAAGGCCAGCGCCTCCTCGAGTCCTCGATCGAGGCCTGCCGCCAGCGCCTGCTTGGTCAGCCGGAGGGCCAGCCTCGGCCCGCGAGCGAGCCGTTGGGCCAGTTCCCCGATCTCGCGATCGAGCGCTTCGGGCTCCACAGCGCGGTGGATCATCCCGAGCGCCGCCGCTTCCGCAGCGGTGACGGTTTGCCCGAGCAGCAGCATCTCGGTGGCACGGGTGAGCCCCACGAGGCGCGGCAACATGTAACTCGCACCCAGGTCGGCCCCCGCCAGCCCGATGTTGACGAACGGCAGGGCGAGGCGTGCCCCCAGGCCAGCGATCTTGAGGTCACACCCCAGGGCCAGGCAGCATCCGCCGCCCACGGCGTCCCCGTTGGTGCGGGCGATGGAGGGAAACGGGATCTCTCTGAGCGCCCGGAAGACCTCCAGGAACACGCCCACGCCCTCCTCCGCCTTCAGCGGATCCGCGTTTGCCGCCTGGATGTCGGCGAAGTCTCCGCCGGCGCAGAAGGCCTTGCCCGCCCCGGTCAGCACCAGCACCCGCGCGGCGTCGTCCAGGGCCAGGCCCCTCAGGGCGGCGAGCAGCTCGTGGCCGAGCGCCGTCGAGAGGGCGTTGCGCCGCTCCGGCCGGTTGAGGGTCAGCGTGACGACGCCGTCCGCCCGGGACACTTCGAGATCGCTCATCTGGAGTCTCCTTGCCCCTCACCCTGCCTCTCCCCCTCACCTTTGTCTTCTCCCCCAGTGGGGGAGAGGGGGGGTGAGGGGGAGAGGAGAAGGGGTGAAAGGCGGCATCTGTCACGGGACCACCACGATTCGCACCGGATCGCCCTCTTTGGTGAAGGCGCGGCGAAGGCCGTCGTTGATCTGCGACAGCGGGACCTCGCCCGTTACCGAAGACGCCAGCTCCAGCCGCCCCCCCGCCGCGAGCTGGATCACCGTCCGCACATCCTCCCGGGTGGAGCCCATGGAGGCCAGCAGGGAGATCTCGCTTCCGACGAACGAGCGGAGGGGCGGCAGTTCAACGCGATCCGGCCCGACTCCGGCGACGACGGCGCGGGCGCCGCGCTTGAGGCTCCGGAGCGCCTCGGTGACCGAAGCCCTGAGCCCCACGAACTCCAGCGCCAGGTCCACGCCCTCGCCGGCCGTCAGTGAGCGGATCTGCTTCGCCGCATCTCCTTCCTTGGCGTCCACGGTCTCGGTCGCTCCCGCCTCACGCGCCCGGCGGAGCGCCCCCGGCGCCACGTCCACTGCGATGATCTGGGCGGCCCCCCTCAGGCGCGCGATCTTGATCCCGTGAACCCCGAGCCCGCCGCAGCCGAAGACCGCCACGCGCTCTCCCGAGCGGAGCCCGCCGCGCCCGACCACGGCCCGGTACGCCGTGGAGACGGCGTCGGCCACGATCGCGCCCACCGTGAAGGGCACCGCCTCGGGGAGCGGGATGAGGCAGCTGGCCGGGAGCGTGACGGAGTCGGCGAAGGCCCCGTCGCGGTTGATCCCCAGCACCTGACCGTTCAGGCAGAGCACCTCCCGCCCCTCGCGGCACGCGTAGCAAGCCCCGCAGGCCACGTTGGGGAAGATCGCGACCCGATCCCCCGGCGCCCACCCGCTCACCCCCGGGCCGATCTCAGCCACCACCCCGGCCGCCTCGTGCCCGAGCGTGACGGGGGTCTTCGGGAGCTGGATCGTCCCTTCCAGCGCGATGTGAAGGTCGGTCCCGCAGATCCCGCACCCCTTGACCTCCACCCGCGCCTCCCCCGGGCCGGGAGGCGTGGCGGCCATCTCTTCCAGCGCCAGCGGCGTCCCGGGGGCGTAGAACCTGGCCGCGCGCATGGGTGCCCCTTCCTCCCTCACGGCTTCCGGTCGTGGCTCCCGGAGAGGGGGGAGATGTAGAACGTTCCCGTGGCGATGGCGATGAGGCGCCCTTGCTCATCCGTCAGTTCGGCCTTCGTCGTGGCAATGCGTTCCCCCCGGTGCACCACCGCGCTCTCGGCGGTCAGCCGGCCGTTGACGACGGGGCGCAGGAACCGAACCTGAACCTCCACGGAGGTGGTGCGCTCCCCCTTGCTGAGGGTGGAAAAGACCGCCGCTCCCATCCCTGCGTCCGCGACGGTGAACACGACTCCCCCATGGAGGATCCCGCCTGGATTGTGGTGGCGCTCCTGGACATCGAGAGAGCAGCGGGAACGCCCTCCCTCGAACCAGAGATCCCGGACCCCGACCGCCGCTGTGAAGTCTCCCTCGAAATCCGGCCTGATCTCGACCATCCTCACCCCTTGATGATCCCCAGCGCTCGGGCGTACTCGGCGAGGGATGACTTGACGCTCCCCTCCGCGATGATCTCCGCCGTGAGCCCGAACTCGTATTCGACCGCGCTCCGGAGTTCCAGGAAAGGGACGGTGCGCGCCGCGCGCTTCACGGCCACAAGGGCCGGGAGCGGGTTCTGGGAGAGCCGCCGCGCCTCCTCCCTCGCCGCGTCCAGCAGCTGCTCGGCCGGGACCACCCGGTCCACCAGGCCGAGGGCCAGGGCTTGCTGCGCCGTCAGGAACTCTCCGGTCAGGGAGAGGTGGAGCGCCCGGGCCATGCCGATCCTGAGCCAGAGCTTGGCCATCAGCGGGTTGATCCCGAAGCGGACCTCCGGTCGTCCAAGCGAGGCGTTCTCGGCCGCCACGATGACATCCCCCGAGAGCGCCAGGTCGAAGCCTCCGGCATACGCGACCCCCGCAACGGCCGTCACCAGGGGCTTCTTGAAGTGGTACGTCCTCTCGGTGAACTCCACCGCCCGGTGGCCGAAGGCGCGGAAATCGGTCTCGATGACCTCCTTCAGATCGAAGCCCGCGCTGAAACACTCCGGCCCGCCGGTGAGGATGACCGCCTTGATCCTGTCGTCGCTCTCCACGCTGCCGAGACAGCCCTCTAGCTCGTCGCGAAGCGCCATGGAGAGGGCGTTCAGCTGTCGCTTGCGGTTCAGCTCGACGATGCCGATGGGAGGCTCCTCGCTGATCACGAGATGCCGGTACGCCTCAGCCATGCGTCTCCTCCGTTCTCGCGATCGAGACGGCGATCGGCTTGAAGACGAAGTCGGACATCAAGCCGTGACGATGCTCCCGGAAATGAGCGCGGACACGCAACCCCGGGCGTGCGCCGGCCGGGTCGTCCAGCTCGATGAGCTGCCAGAGGAAGGTGTCGGCCCCGTCGAGCCTGACGTACCCGCAGCCAAACTGCCCTCCGTAGCTGTACTTATAGGTCACCGCCATCCGGTCGGGGATCTGCAGGGGATGATCCACCCGCTCGTGTTGACTGGAAGCTTGCCGCCGGGCCAGACCGTCCCATCGTCGATCAACCTCCCCCCTGGCCGGGCGGGCAGAATCCGCAATCCTCGTAGGCCATGATCTCGGTCCCCGCGAAGGCATCGTGGAGTTCAGCGAGGTCGAGCTCCTCCAGGGGATCTCGTATCCCGGCCACCTTTCGTCCGAGCCTCATGGCCCCTCCCCCTGTCCTTTTTTCTTTCGCTCCACCTCCCGCCGCACGCCCTCCGCAATCGTCGCCACGGGGGTCCCGGGGCCGTGGAATCCCTTCACCCCCATCGCAGCCAGCGTGGGCCAGTCGTCCTCGGGGATGATGCCGCCCGCGAAGACGGCCACGCGCTCCGCCGCTTCCCGCACGCGGAGCAGCCCCATGACCTCGGTGAGCCACCCGATGTGGCCGAGGGTATGAAAGCTCAGCGTGATGGCGTCGACGTCCTCCTCCAGAGCCACCCTGACGACCCGCTCCGGCGTGTTGTGGGTCCCCAGGAAGATCACCTCCAGCCCGGCGTCCCTCAGCCCCTGAGCGAGGACGTACAGGGGGCGCGTGTGGTCGTCCAGGCCCAGCTTGGCCAGGAGAACCTTCACCGCCTTGTGTTCGGCCACCGGCCTAGCCCGAATGATGCGCATAATTCGGGCTAGCCAACGTGGAGCCACTCCGGCTTCTGGACCATCCCCCACTCATCCCACGGAAGCCCCAGCCCCATCCGGATGGTTCCGGCGATCTCCCCCAGCGTCGCATCGGCCTTCCATGCGTCGATCATGGCTCTGACGACGTTCTTCCCCTCACGCGTCACGCGGTAGAGCTCGTGAAGCGCCCGGCCTGTCTTCACCGTGTCGCGCCGGACCCGCAGCTCCGCGAGCTCCGCCAGGATCTCCCGCTGGAGGGCGGAGTACGGGGCCTCCGGACTCCCCCGGTCGAGGGTGTCCAGGAGCGGCAGCGGGATCTCCGGCTCGACGAGGGACTCGTACGCATTCACCCCGACGAGCACCCGTTGCCCTTCTTCCAGTTCGCGCTGGCGCCGCTTCGCCCCCTCTTCCACCAGCCCTTGAATCCACCCCGACTCGAGACAAGCCCTCACGCCGCCCTTGCTGAGGATCTCGTCCAGGATCTTCCGCGCCCCATCCTCGACCCGGTGGGTCAGCCATTCCACGTAGTAGGACCCCGCCAGGGGATCCACCGTCTGGCACACCCCCGTCTCCTCGGCGATGATCGCCTCGATCCCCCGGTTGATCACGAGGGCGGCGGTGGGAGAGGAGGACATGACCTCGGTGTAGGCCTTGAGCTCCATGCCGTTGACGCCTCCCAGGACGCTCGCGAGCGCCTGGATGGCGGACCGGACGACGTTGAAGATCGGCTGCTGCTTGGTCATGGCGGTGCCGGCCAGGTTGGTATTCACGGGCGGGCACTTGACCGCCTTCGGGTCCATCCCGTAGCGCTCGACGGCGATCCGGGCGTGCATTCGCCTGGCCGCCCTGAGCTTGGCGATGGTCTCGAAGAAGTCGATCTCGCCGCAGAGCGCGATGGCCGGCCGATGGCCGATCTCGTCGATTCGGAGTCCCCTCCGGCACAGCTCGTCCATATACTCGATGTAGTTGGCGAAGCGAAAGGCCAGCTCCTGGCAGGAGTCGATCCCGGACTCGCGCATGTCGTAGGCGCACCCGCCGTTGGTGGGGCGGAACTTCGGCAGGTGGCCGAACGCCCACTCCATCCAGTCCAGTGCCAGCTTCCACATCAGCGGGAGCGGCTGGTACGCCATGCAGCGGATGATGTAGTGGGCGAGCGGGTCGTTGACCGAATTTCCGCGGAACTCGGCGAGGGGACGTCCCATCTCCTCGCACAGCGCGCAGAAGAGCGTGGTGTGGAAGATGTCGCTCCCGTTGGCGTGGCCGAACTCGAGGACGAGGCCGCGCTTGACCGCCAGCGCGTACCCCTCGGCGGTCCGCCGGAGGGCCTTCCGCGGGTTCGGCCTGCCGGCGTCGTCTCCGAAATTCCACAGGGCGAACAGGGGCGGGCAGCCGCGTCCCAGATCGTATTTCACCAGAGGGTGATCGGGGTCCACGCAGGCCAGGACGTGGTAGTCGGCGCCTTTGCGGATCCCCGAGTCGATCAGGCCCTCCTCGATGAGCTGCGTGATGGGTTTCTGGCCGCTGTACATCGCCCCTTCCCCGGGGACCCCGCTGACCCAGCGCCTCCGGCGGTACTGCTCGGGATAGGTCCCCCGGGTGAACGGGAACCGCCCCGGTTCGCCGAGGTCTCGTTCATAGTCGAGCGTTCTCACGTCTCCGGGGCCGTAAACGACCTTGATGGGGATCCCGGACTGGGTCACGGGGGCTGAGCGGATGGTTCTTCTCTCCGCGGTCATCACGGGCGTGCCTCCGTTCTCGGCGCCTTGCACCCTCATGTCTCCGGCGCGAACTCCCGCCCTCAAGGAGCCCGAGGACGCTTCCCATAGCGTGCGGGCAGGCGGCGCTCCGGCGGGCCCGCATAGCGGGCGCCCAGGGCTTCGGGAATGATCCTGAGCGGGACGCCCTCACGGATCTCCTCGGTCGTGTGGGCGATCAGCGCGGGGAGGTACCCCAGGATCGCCAGCCCCACCATCTCCAGGGGGTCGAAGCCGATTTCGAGCAATACCGCGGCCCCGGCGCCGGCCAGGTTCATCGTCAGCGGCCGCGCAAAGCATCGCGTGGCCTCCCGCTGGATCGCGTCGAGGAGGCGGGCCCGCTCCCCCCAGACGCCGAGCTTCATGGCGATCTCGCGGAGGGCCTGGGCCCTCGGCTCGCTCCGCTTATGCATCGGGTGACCAAGGCCGGGGATCTTGCGCTGCTCGTTCGCATACCGCTCGACGGTCCGTCGGGCTGTCTGGGCGAGCCCGAGCCGGTCCCGCTTCATCATCTGATGGGCGGCGATCAGCATCTCGGCGCATTGGCGCGGCGAGCCGGTGACGGAGCCGAAGGCGATGACGCCGGCCGCGATGGCTCCGGCTGGCGCCTCCGGAGCCGCTGAGGCCGCGAAGCGGGCGGGCGGGACGGCCGAGCTGATGAAAGCCTGATCGAGGGCCGAGCGCAGCACGGCGTCCAGGGCCTGGGCCCGGGGAGGCGTCGGCAGTTCCCCCCGGATGACGAGATACGCCGCCTCCGCGAAGGTGAGGCGGCGGATCAGCTCTTCGGCGCGGTAGCCGCGGACGAGGATCTTCCCCTGGGAGGCCCAGCCGACCTTCGTGGTCCAGTAGCCTTCCCAGGAGTCCCCGCCGCCCTTCACGCCCGGCCCCCGGCGCCATGAATCATCCGCTCCTGCCCCGCCCAGTACTCGGCCTTGACGTCGCGCCGCGAAATCTTTCCGACGGGGGTCTTGGGGAGCACGGGACGGATCTCGATCGACTTCGGAACCTTGAAGGGCGCCAGCCGCTCTTTCGCAAAGGCGATCAGCTCGGCTTCACCGACGGCGTGCCCCGGCCTGAGAGCGACGACGGCCTTCACCGCCTCGCCCCACTTTTCGTCGGGAACCCCAACGACGGCGGCTTCCAGAATCGCCGGGTGCTGGTAGAGGACCTCCTCCACCTCGCGCGGGTCCACGTACATGCCGCCGGTGATGATCATGTCTCCCTTCCGGTCCACCAGGTACACGTACCCGTCGGCGTCCATCCGGGCGAGGTCGCCGAAGTGGAGCCAGCCGTCCACCAGCGTCAGGGAGGTCAGCTCGGGTTGGTTCCAGTACCGCGCCGTCATCCACGGGGCGCGCACGCACGCCTCGCCGACCTCGCCCGCGGGGACGTCGCGGCCGGCCTCGTCGAGGATGCGAACCCGGCCGCCGAGTGAATTTTCGCGTCCGCACGAGAGAAGGTGTTCTTCGTGGTCCTCGAGCGCGGCCTGGTGCTCGCCGGGGGTCATATGGGTATTCAGGCCATACGCCTCCGTCCCGCCCCAGCCGGTGTGAAGGATCGGGCCGAAGCGCTCGATGGCTTTCCTGACCAGGCCGGAGGAGGCGGGGGCCGCGGCGTAGCAGATGAAGCGGAGGCTCGAGAGGTCGGAGCGATCGATCCCGGGGTGATTGAGGAAGAGCTGGAGGAGCGTGGGGATGGCCAGGAGGTGGGTGACGTGATGCCGCTGGATGGCCGCGAACGTCTGAACGGGGTCCGGGCCCGGGAGGATGACGGCGGTGCTCCCGGCGACCCAGCCCGAGTCCATTAGGCGGGCCGCAAAGTGGCTCATGGGGGTGTAGAGGAGCCCGACATCGCCGGGACGCCGCTGGGCGACCTGGACCCAGGCGAACATCGCCGCCTGGGTGCTGGCATAGGTGTGGACGACCCCTTTGGGTTTCCCCGTGGTCCCCGAGGTGTAGAGGATCTGGGCCAGGTCGCCTTCGCTGCCGCGAACCACCGGCCCCTCGCCCCGGTGGGTCCTGAGGAGTTCTTCGTAGTCCAGAACTCCATCCCCTCCGTCAACGACGATCACATGGCTGAGATCGGGACTGCGCTCCTTCAGGGCCTGAGCCCGAGCCGCGAGCGCCCCCGCCGGAGCGATCAGCAGTTTGGCGCCCGAGTCCGCCAGCATGTAGGCATGGTCGGCCTCGGTGAGGATCCCCAGCATGGGAACAAAGGCCGCACCCGCCTGCGCCGCGCCGGCCAGCGCCTCCATGAACTGGTGGGTGTTGGCCTGAAGGACGCCCACCCGATCTCCGTGCCGCACGCCGAGGGCCTGGAGGGCGTGCGCCAGGGCGCTCACCCGTCCGTCCAGCTCGCCGTAGGTGAGACGGGACTCTCCCTCGATGACCGCCACCTGCTCCGGATACCAGCGGGCGGCGCGGCCCACGTAGTACGCGTACGGGTGAATCATGGTGGTTCACCTCGTCAGCTTGAGGGCTCTCAGGAAGTTCTCGCGGAGGAGCTTTTTCTTCACCTCCAGGGGCAAGCCAAGAGCGTCAACGTCCTCCCGCGCCCGCTTGAAGGACACGAGCGGGTAGTCCGTGGCCCAGATCACCTTGTCCTGCCCCCACCCCCTGGCGAACTCGAGGAACGACGGCGGCCAGAACCTCGCCGGTCGCGCCGAGGTCTCCACGTAGACGTTGGGGTGCTTCCAGGCCAGGATCATCATCTCCTCGTGCCAGGGCTGGCCCAGGTGACAGCCAAAGATCACGAGCTCGGGAAAGGCGAGGGCGACTTCGTCCAGATAGATCGGCCGGCCGCACTCCGACGGCAGGAGCGGGCCCGTGTGCCCCACCTGGATGGCCACCGGGACGCCCAGCTCCACGCACTTGAGGTAAACGGGCCAGTAGCGCTTGTCGTTGGGGGGGAGCCCGGTGTAAATGTCGCCGCCGTAGGCGTAGGGCTCCAGCCGCACGAGTCGGATTCCCAGCTCCTTCACCATCCGCTCGATTTCGCGCGCCACTTCCATGGGTCGCTTTCGGGGATCCACGGTGCCGGCCCCGAGGAAGCGATCCGGGTGCGTCCGCACCACCTGGGCGACCATCTCGTTGGAGACCACGTGCAGCTCGCCATAGCCGAAGGCGGAGAAGACCGCCAGCTCGACGTCGGCCTCGTCCATCTCGGCCAGCATCGCCTCCAGCGTCATCCCCTCGAGCATCCGCCGGTCCACCTTATAGCGCCTGAAGATGTGGACGAACTCCTCCGGCCACTGCCGGGCGCCTTCAGGGGTGATGAGCGACGCCCAGGCGTCGATCGCGCCGATCCGTTCCATTGATCTCTCCGCCCTCTCCGCGCAGGGGAGCTCCGCCCCCCTCCGAGCTAGAGCTGTGCCTCGCGCGCGATGATCTCCCGCATGACCTCGCTGGTCCCAGCCCCGATCGTGAAACCCGCCACGTCCCGGTAGAGGCGGCAGATCGGGGACTCCTCGATGTAGCCGTAGCCACCGTGGAGCTGGAAGACCTCGTTCGCCACCCGCTTGACCTGCTCGCAGGCGAAGAGCTTGGCCATCGAGACGGCGAGGCTCGCGTCGGGGGCATCCCGGTTCAGGCGGTCGCAGGCCCAGTAGGTGAGCTGGCGCGCCGCTTCGATGGTCGTGCGGACATCCGCCAGGCGGTGGCGCCACGCCTGGAGCTTGCCCAGCGGCTGGCCGAAGACTTGCCGCTCGGCCGCGTAGCGCGTCCCCTCCTGCCAGAGGCGCTCCATGACGCCCAGCGCGAAGGCGGAGATGACCAGCCGCTCGCCCTTGAAGTGATCCAGCACGTAGCCGAACCCCCCGCCTTCCTCTCCCACCAGATGCCTCAGGGGGACGCAGCAATCCTCGAAGAACAGCTCCGCCGTGTCCGAGGCGTGAGCTCCCATCTTCTTGAGGGCCTTTCCTACCCGAAACCCTTTGGTGTCGGTGGGGAAGATGATCACGGAGAGGCCCTTCGGGCCCGGCTCGCCGGTGCGGGCGACGAGCGAGATGAAATCCGCCCGCGTGCCATTGGTGATAAAGGTCTTGGCCCCGTTGATCACCCAGTCGCCCCCCTGGCGGCGCGCCGTCGTCCGGATCGCGGCCACGTCGGAGCCGGCGCCGGGCTCGGTGATCCCGATGGCGGCGATCTTCTCCCCCCGGATGGCGGGGGCCAGGAATTCGGCCTTCTGCTCCGGACTGCCGCGCGCATCGATGACCGACAGGGCGAACTCCATGTGCGCCAGGAGCCCAACCGCCGTCCCCACGCTCCCGCACTGGACCAGCTCGTGGGCGAGGATCAGCGTGTACCAGAAGTCCAGGCCCGCACCCCCGTAGTCGGGGGAGTAGCGCAGCCCCAGATAGCCGAGCTTGCCCATCAGGCTGAAAATCTCGCGGGGGAAGATCCCCGCCGCCTCCCACTCGTCGGCGTGGGGGGCCAGTTCGCGCTCCACCACGGCCCGGAGGGCGCGCCGGAAGACCTCATGCTCGGGGGCCAGCCAGGGGGAGGGGTCCGGCATGCCCGAATGATATTTATTGTCTGAACAATATTCAACCAGAATCGGGCAGCGGCCCTCCCGTTATGCGTTCCCGCCTGGCAGCCAGGGCCACCAACCCTGCGACCCACGCCATCCCCTCGCGCACCCTGCCTTCCTCGGCGGGCTCCCACCGGTACTCGTAGATCAGCGGGCAGGCGGGGTTAACCGGCCACCGAAGGATCAATAGCGCAAATTGCCTAATTTTCTGGTGGGAACGCCCCGGAAGCCGCCCGCCGAATCCTCCTATATGACGTGCGTCATATCGCGTGATCCCGAGAACAAGTCAGTCTCGATGGCGTCAGAGGATCTGCCGACTCGGGGTGCAGTGGGCCGTTTGCCATGTCGAATTGGAGCGATTGCACTATGGACTCCTGGCCGAGAAAAGGGCGCAATCGACGGGTGGTGATCGTGGCCGGACAGAAACCGATGGGGCAGCGAGCACTGTCGCTGGCTGTGGTCGCTGCTGCCTTGGCGCTCGCGTCGGTGGGGCTGGCGGCATGCGCCGTTTCGACGGAGGCGCCCCCGGCCGTCGGGGCCCCGCATCCCCCGCCGGCGACTCCCGCCCTCGCGCTCGGTCCCATCCCGGTTTCCCTGACCCCGAGCACGCACCGGTCCGCCTCTCCCGAGCTGCTGGCGCTCGGCAAGCGCGTGTATGAGAAGCAGTGCGTGGCCTGCCACGGCGCCGACGGCCGGGGCGAAGGCGAGGCCGCCTACCTCCTCTATCCCAAGCCCCGGGACTTCACCACCGGGAAGTACGCGCTGGTTTCGACCTGGGACCGGGTCCCGACCGACGAAGATCTCTTCCGGACGATTTCGCGCGGGATGCCGGGCTCGGCAATGCCCTCGTGGGGGCACCTGCCGGAAGAGGAGCGCTGGGGCCTGGTCCATTACGTGAGGTCGTTCGCCCGTCAGCCGTGGACGGTCCCCCCGCCGGCAGACCCCAAGGGCGAGGGAGCCGTGGGAAAGGGCGTCGTCCGGGTTCCGCCGGAGCCTCCCTTCACCGTGGAGGCGAGAGCCCGGGCCCTCGAGCGCTACGCGGATGCCTGCGCCTCCTGCCACGGCAAGACCGGCAGAGGGGACGGCACCGAGATCCAGAAGGACGACAAAGGCTACCCGACCCGGCCCCGCGACCTGACCCTCGGGGTCTTCAAGGGAAGCCCCGATCCCGCCACCCTCTATCGCCGGATCGTGGCCGGGATGCCGGGGTCGCCCATGCCGATGAGCGACTGGGCCTTCGGCGAGGACGCCTGGCATCTCGTCCACCTGATCCGCTCCTGGTCCAGCGATGAGCAGCGCGCCCGCGCCGAGATGCTGAAGTTCCGGTTCGTCGCGCGGCGAGTCGAGCGCGTCCCGGACCATCCCGACTCGGGTGCCTGGCGGCTGGCGAGGCCGGTCAACCTTCACCTCATGCCGCTCTGGTGGCGGACGGACCGTCCGGAGGAGGTGACCGTGCGGGCGCTCCACGACGGAAAGGAGCTCGCCCTGCTCCTCGTCTGGTCGGATGACTCCCACGACCACACGGCCATCCGTCCCCAGGACTTCCGCGACGCGGTGGCGGTCCAGTTCGCCCTGGTGCCGGATCCCCCTTTCTTCGCCATGGGGGCCAAGGGACAGTTCGTGAACATCTGGATGTGGAAGTCCGAGCGCCAGGCCGACCTGGAGCCGGTGTTCCAGGATCTGGACAAGGTGTACCCGAACATCGGCATCGACTCCTATCCGAACCTCCTCCGCTCCCCCATGGAGCAGCCGACGCGCCATGCGCTCACCATCCAGTCGGAAGCCGCGTTCATCACCGGGTGGGGGGCGGGCAACATCGTCTCGGACCCGGCGCGGGCCAGCGCAGCGGAGGATTTGGCCGCGCAAGGTTTTGGAAGCCTCCGCGCCCGTCCCCCGGATGACCAGGCGGTCACTGCCAGGGGGGTATACCGGACCGGGACGTACCGCGTGGTGATACACCGTGCGCTCCGCGGGAGTGGAGCGCGCGCGGTCTCGTTCCAGCCGGGGACCATGGTGCCCGTGGCCTTCGCCGTCTGGAATGGGACCGCGGGCGATCGGGACGGGAAGAAGTCTGTGACCATCTGGCAGGAGCTCTGGCTCGAGCCGTAAGCCCGAGCGAAGGAGAGGACAGCATGGACCGACGAGAGTTCCTTCGCTGGATCGGCGTGGGCGCCGGGACGGCGGTGTCCGAGCTGGCGCTCCCGCTCAGGATTCTGGCCGCGGCGGACCCCGACGAGAACCCGCTGGCCGGATCGGTGGCCCGCGACTGGGAGCGGATCTACCGCGATCAGTACCGGTACGACGCCACCTTCGACTGGGTCTGTTCCCCCAACGACACCCACGCCTGCCGGGTCAAGGCCTACGTGCGAAACGGCATCGTCACCCGGCTCGGAAACACCTACGACTACCAGACCTACGCCGACCTCTACGGCAACCGGGCCACGGCCAACTGGAACCCCCGTCAGTGCGCCAAAGGGTACACCTTCCATCGCGTCCTCTATGGACCCTACCGGCTGAAGCACCCCATCGTCCGGAAGGGATGGAAGGCCTGGGCCGACGCCGGGTTCCCCGAGCTGACGCCGGAGCTCAAGTCGAAATACATGTTCGACAGCCGGGGGCAGGACGAGTTCATCCAGATCTCCTGGGAGGACGCCTTCCGCGACATCGCCAAGGCCCTGGTCGTCATCGCCGAGCGCTACAGCGGCGACCGGGGGAAGGAGCGGCTCCTCGCCCAGGGCTACCAGCCCGAGATGGTCGAGGCCGCCGGCGGCGCGGGGACGCGCACGATCAAGATGCGCGGCGGCATGGGGCTCCTCGGGGTCATCGGCAAGTACGGAATGTACCGGCTCAACAACTCCCTCGCGCTGCTCGACGCGGCGATCCGCCGGGTCGGGCCGAAGGACGCGAAGGCCGGCCGCAACTGGTCCAACTACACCTGGCACGGCGACCAGGCGCCGGGCCATCCCTGGGTGCACGGACTCCAAGCCTCCGACTGCGACTTCAACGACCTCCGCTTCTCGAAGCTCATCATCATGGCCGGCCAGAACCTGGTGGAGGACAAGCTCACCGACTCCCACTGGGTCATCGCGTGCATGGAGCGCG
>JACQWA010000333.1 GCA_016209425.1 Candidatus Rokuibacteriota bacterium | reverse complement strand
TACCAGGAGAACGTGTTTACCTTCGCCAACAACATCAATACGCGCGAGGGCGGCACGCACCTCACCGGGTTCCGCGCCTCGTTGACCCGTACCATCGGCGCGTATGCCCAAGCCAACGGGTACCTGAGGAACTTCAAGGGGGGCGTTTCGGGCGATGACGTTCGCGAGGGGCTCACCGCGGTCATCTCGGTACGTCTCCCCGAGCCACAGTTCGAAGGGCAGACCAAGGCGAGGCTCGGGAACAGCGACGTCAAGGGGCTGGTCGAGTCGGTGCTGAATGAGAAGTTGGCGGAGGCCTTTGAGGAGGACCCCGGCACCGCGCGGAAGATAGTGGAGAAGTGTGTGCGGGCGGCCCAGGCTCGTGAGGCGGCCCGCAAGGCCCGGGAGTTGACGCGGAAGAAGGGGCTCGACGACGACACCCTCGCCGGCAAGCTTGCCGACTGTTCCGAGCGCGACCCCCCGCATCGGGAGCTGTTCCTCGTGGAGGGCGACTCGGCGGGCGGCTCGGCCAAGCAGGGCAGGGACCGGCGGACGCAGGCGGTACTGCCGCTCCGCGGTAAGATCATCAACGCCGAGAAGGCACGGTACGACAAGGTGCTCTCCCACCAGGAGATTCGGCTCCTGATCTCGGCGCTGGGCACCGGCATCGGGCCGGAGGAGTTCGACCTCGCCAAGCTCCGCTACCACAAGGTCATCCTGATGACCGACGCCGACGTGGACGGCGCTCACATCCGGACGCTGCTCCTGACGTTCTTCTTCCGGCACACGGTCTCGGTGATCGAACAGGGCTACCTCTACATCGCCCAGCCCCCGCTCTTCAAGATCAAGAAGGGGCGGGTGGAGAAGTACCTGATGAACGAGCGGGAAATGGAGGAGTTTCTCCTGGCCTCCTGGGTGGAGAAGGCGAGCCTCAAGGTGCCCGGAAAGGCGGCTCCGCTCCGCGAAGAGGCACTCCTGGAGGCCCTCCGGAGGGCCGTGGAGTACCAGCACCTCTTCCGGAAGTTCGTCAAGCGCGGGCTTCCGGCTGAGATCGTCGACGGCCTCCTGAAGGCGAAGTTCAGGGCGACCAAGCGCGGGGTGGGGCCGGAAGAGATCGGAGGGGCGATTCAGGCTGTTGTTTCGGAGCTCGGGCTTCGGACGTTCGGCGTGCAGGTTCGCGAGAGCGACAACGGCGAGGGAACGACCGTGGAGATCTCGGGCGATCGACCGGCCCATATCAGCGGCGAGACCCTGAAGTCTCCCGACTATCAGAGGCTGTACGAACTCCACGAGAAGATTCCGCCGGTGTACAAGGGCCCCTGCCTCCTGGTGGACGGGGGCGGCAAGGAGGTCACCGCCCGGACCCTGGAGGAGCTGATGGCGGCCGTCTTCGAGTTCGCCAAGGAGGGGGCCGCGATCCAGCGCTACAAGGGGCTCGGGGAGATGAACCCCGAGCAGCTCTGGGAAACCACGATGAACCCTGAGACTCGGACTCTCCTCAAGGTGACCATGGAAGATGCGGTTGGGGCCGACGAGATGTTCACGGTGCTGATGGGCGATGCGGTCGAGCCCCGCCGAGAGTTCATCGAGAAGTATGCGCTGGACGCCGTCAACATAGATATCTAGCCCGCCTGCATGTCCCCCAACGAGCGCCAGGTTCCCGTCCCGATCGAAGAGGAGATGCGCAAATCGTACCTCGACTACGCCATGTCCGTGATCGTCGGGCGGGCTCTCCCGGACATTCGGGACGGTCTCAAGCCCGTTCACCGTCGTGTCCTCTACGCGATGCAGGAGCTGGGCCTGTCCTGGAATCGGGCCTTCAAGAAGGCGGCCCGCGTGGTGGGAGAGGTCCTTGGCAAGTACCACCCGCACGGTGACGCCCCGGTCTATGAAGCGCTGGTCCGGATGGTTCAGGAGTTTTCCCTCCGCTACCCGCTGGTGGACGGGCAGGGGAACTTCGGCTCCGTGGACGGTGACCCGCCGGCGGCCATGCGCTACACCGAGGCTCGCCTGGCGAAGATCGCCCACGAGATGCTGGCCGACATCGACAAGGGGACGGTGGATTTTGTCCCCAACTTTGACGAGTCACTCCGCGAGCCCACCGTACTCCCGAAGAAACTCCCGAACCTGCTCGTGAACGGGTCGGCGGAAATCGCCGTGGGCATGGCCACCAATATCCCGCCCCACAACCTCTCGGAGGTCGTGGACGGGCTCGTGATGCTGATCGACAATCCTGCGGCCACCATCAACGACCTCGCGGAGGTCATCAAGGGTCCCGACTTCCCTACCCGGGGGTACATCTACGGGACCGGCGGGATCCGCGACGCCTACGCGACAGGACGCGGCGCGATCACCATGCGGGCCAAGGCGCACGCGGAGAAGATGCGCGGCGGGCGCGAAGCGATCATCGTGACCGAGCTCCCCTACCAGGTGAACAAGGCCTCGCTCATCGAGAAGATCGCCGAGCTGAGCCGCGAACGGAAGCTCGAGGGGGTCTCGGAGGTTCGAGACGAGTCCGATCGCGAAGGGATCCGGATCGTGCTCGAGCTCGGGCGGGGGGACATTCCCCAAATCACCCTGAACCAGCTCTACAAGCACACCCAAATGCAGTCCACCTTCGGGATCATCATGCTGGCCCTGGTGAATCGACGCCCCCAGGTGGTGAACCTCAAGGAGATGCTGGAGGCATTCGTCCGCTTCCGCCGCGAGGTGGTGACCCGGCGAACGCGCTTTGATCTCGCGCGGGCGCAGGAGCGCGCTCACATCCTGGAGGGACTCCGCAAGGCGGTGGAGCACCTGGACATGGTGATCCGGTTGATCCGGGGCGCGGACAACCCCGAGACGGCCAAAGATGCCCTGATGCGACGCCTTGAGCTCACGGAGATCCAGGCCAAGGCCATCCTGGACATGCGGCTCCAGCGCCTGACGCAGCTCGAGCGCCACAAGATCGTGGAAGAGCACGAAGCGACCCTGGCACTGATCGCGGACCTGAAGGACATCCTGGCGTCCGAGGTCCGGCTGATGCAGATCATCAAGGACGAGCTGCGGGCCCTCAAGGCCGAGTACGGGGACGAGCGGCGCACCGAGATCCTCACGGAGACCACGGAGCTGACCATCGAGGACCTCCTGGCGGATGAGGAGATGGTGGTCACGATCACGCGCTCGGGGTACATCAAGCGGACCCACGTGGACCTGTACCGGAGCCAGCGGCGCGGGGGCAAAGGCGTGACCGGGATGGAGACCAAAGAGGAGGATATCGTCGAGGATTTGTTTATTGCCACCACGCACTCCTCCCTCCTGTTCTTCACGAGCCAGGGCAAGGTCCACTGGCTGAAGGTGCACGAGATCCCGGAGGGGGGCCGCCAGGCGAAGGGGAAGGCCATGGTCAACCTCCTCTCGCTGGCCGAGGGCGAACGGGTGGCCACGGTCTTGGCGATCCGGGAGTTTGAGGCCGGAGGGTCCATCCTGTTCGCCACCAAGCAGGGGAGGGTGAAGAAGACCGAGCTGGTGGCCTACGCGCACCCCCAGCGGGGCGGCATCAAGGCCATCGCGCTCGAGGACGGCGACGAGGTGATGGCGGCTCGCCGGACCGATGGCCCGCGGGAGGTTGTGCTGTCCACTAGGAAGGGGATGATCATCCGCTTCTCGGAGGAGGAGGTCCGCCCCATGGGGCGGGTGGCGGCCGGGGTCCGGGGGATCGACCTCGAGGACGGCGACGAGGTCATCGCCGCCGAGGTGGTCCAGGAAGGCTCGGCCCTTCTGACGGTGACCGAGCGCGGCTACGGCAAGCAGACTCCGCTGGAGGAGTATCGCCTCCAGGGGCGGGCCGGGAAGGGGATTATCGACATCAAGACCGGCGGCCGGAACGGCAACGTGGTCGCGGTGGTCCAGGTCCGGCAGGGCGATGATATCCTCGTCGTCACGACGAAAGGGAAGATCATCCGGATCCACGCGGTCGATGTGTCCTCCCAGGGCCGGAACACGTGGGGAGTCCGGTTGATTGACCTGGACCCCGATGACCGGGTGGGAAGCGTCGCGAGGGTGGAGGCCGAGCAGGCCGAGCGCGACTCATAGCCCGCCCCGTGCGGGGGCTTTGACAGCGGCCGCTCCGGCGGCCAATTTTTTTCTCCCTATGCTCGACCTGAAATTCATTCGCGAGCACCCCGAGCAAGTCGTGCGGGCCCTTGAAACCCGGGGAGGGGCGGAGTCCGTCCAAAGGCTCTTGGCTCTGGATGCCGACCGGCGGCGCAGGGTCACGGCTGTGGAAGCCTCCAAGGCGTTGCGGAACAAGGTCTCGGAGGAAATTGCCCAGGCCAAACGGCGTGGCGAGCACCCCAGCGAGGAAATGGCCCGCATGCGAAGACTCGGCGACGAGATCAAGGCACTCGATACGGCGATCAAGGGACTCGAAGGGGAAGTTGAATCCCTCCTCCTCCAGCTCCCCAATCTTCCGCATCCGAGCGTGCCGGTCGGGGGGGAAGAAGCCAACCAGGAGGTACGCCGGTGGGGCACCCCGCGGCGGTTTGCCTTTGACCCCAGGCCGCACTGGGAGGTGGGGGAGCGGCTGGGGATTCTCGACTTCGAGCGCGCCGCGAAGCTCGCCAAGTCCCGGTTTTCCGTGCTCTGGGGGATGGGGGCTCGCCTTGAGCGCGCCCTGTCTCAGTTCATGCTCGATCTGCACATCCGGGAGCACGGCTACCGGGAGGTCTGGGTCCCGCACCTGGTCAACGCCGAGACGATGGTTGGCACCGGCCAGCTGCCGAAGTTCGAAGAGCAGCTCTTCAAGACCGTGGAGCCGGAGGGTGGGCGTCCGCTGTATCTGATCCCCACGGCCGAGGTGCCGGTCACGTGCCTGCATGGCGGCGAAATTCTGAATGAGCGGGAACTGCCGAAGCGCTATGTGGCGTTCACGCCGTGTTACCGCCGGGAGGCGGGCGCCGCAGGGCAGGACACACGCGGGATGATCCGGCAGCACCAGTTCGACAAGGTGGAACTGGTGAAGGTGGTGACGCCCGCAACCTCGTATGACGAGCTGGAATCCATGCTGACGGACGCCGAGGAGGTCCTGAAGCGACTGGAGCTCCCCTATCGGGTGGTGCTCCTGGCCACGGGCGACACGGGGTTTCAGTCGGCGAAGACCTACGACCTGGACGTGTGGCTGCCGGGGCAGGGGAAATACCGCGAGATCTCCTCGTGTTCCAACTGCGAGTCGTTCCAGGCCCGCCGGGCCGAGATCCGCTACCGCCCAGCCGCCGGAGGCAAGGCCGTCTTCGTTCACACTCTGAACGGCTCAGGGCTCGCGGTGGGCCGGACGCTCATCGCGATTTTGGAGAATTTTCAGGAGGCCGACGGGAGCGTGACGATCCCCCAGGCGCTGCGCCCATACCTGGACGGTCTGGAGCGGATCGCGCGGGCCGGTTCCTAGGGGACGGAGGGGTGGCCGAGCGGTTGAAGGCGCCGGTCTTGAAAACCGGAATCCCGCAAGGGATCGGGGGTTCAAATCCCTCCCCCTCCGCCAGACCTTCGGAGGGGGTCTCGACGACCCCCTCCGATGCCTCCCCCAGAGGTTGCGCTGGCAAAGCCAGCGCTCGAGGCGCGCGTACCCGTGTGCTTTCCCCCGGGGGGGGAATGCTTTATAGTGGATTGGCCTGACGCTTGGGAGAGGTGGCCGAGTTGGCCGAAGGCAGCCGCCTGCTAAGCGGTTACAGGGGCAAAACCTCTGTCCCGGGTTCGAATCCCGGCCTCTCCGCCACGGCGCCCATAGCTCAGATGGATAGAGCGTCGGACTACGAATCCGAAGGTCAGAGGTTCGAATCCTCTTGGGCGCGCCAGATCGACCCCTCGGGAGAGAACCGCTCTCGGGGGGTTCTTCGCTTCCCCTGCTGAGCCTGCCGCCGTTCCAACCTGCGTGCGCCTCGAGGCGCTCAGGTATGCTAGCATTGGGAGGCCGTGGCCGATGAAAGCGCTCCGCGAAGGCGACGAAGCATACATGCGGGAGGCACTGGCTGAGGCGCGGCGGGCGTTGGCGGAGGGGGAAGTTCCCGTGGGCGCCATCGTCGTGAAGGCGGGCGAAGTGATCGGCCGCGGGCACAACCGCCCGATCGCCCTGAGCGACCCGACGGCGCACGCCGAGATCTTGGCGCTCCGGGAGGCCGCGCTGAAAGCGGGCAACTACCGGCTGCCCGGCGCCACGCTCTACGCCACCGTCGAGCCGTGTCCGATGTGCTGCGGGGCCGCGCTCTTGGCGCGGGTGGATCGCGTCGTGTACGGGGCGCCGGATCCGAAGGGGGGTAGCGACCCCCGCCTGAATCACCGGGCGACGGTGGAGGGGGGTGTGCTGGGCGAGGAGTGCCGGGCGCTCATCGCACAGTTCTTTGAAGCGAAACGGAGCGAACGGTAATCGGAGGGGTGGCCGAGGCCGGTTGAAGGCGTCCGACTCGAAATCGGATAGGGGCCCAGAAGGTCCCTCGGGGGTTCAAATCCTCTCCCCTCCGCCAATCCTCCCTCCCTTCGGGAGGTCAGGGGCAGCCTAGCGATGGGTCGTCTGGTCCTCTCGAAGACTCAGGGGGAAGGGTTCCTCCGACGGGTTCGGGCGGCACTTGGTGGCGGCTGGGAACGCGTTGCTGGGGTGGCCGGGGTTCAACCCAGAACGATTCTGGACTGGGCGCGGGGGCGCTGGCAGATATCGTACGAAGCCGCCCTTCGGCTGGAGGCGCACTCAGGGGTCCCGGTTCCCGCTGGAGCTACGGTTCTGCCGGAGTTCTGGAGCACGTCCAAGGCAGCCACCGCGAGGAATTTCAGGTGGAACGCCGTCCAGGTGGACATGCCGGAATGGATCAAGGCTGATGCGCGACTGGCCCGGGCGTGCGTCCGGGGCTTGGTGGACACGGACGGCTGCATCTATATCCATC
>JACQWA010000332.1 GCA_016209425.1 Candidatus Rokuibacteriota bacterium | reverse complement strand
GTCAAGGAGGCCTACCTCCGGACCATCGACCTGATCATGAAAGCGGAGGAGGCGATCCAGGCCCGCGCCAAAGGGCGCCAGCGCTTCGGCGGCGTGCGGGTGAACCCGCTTCCGGCGGCGAGGCGCCGGGAGACCGTGCTCACCGTGGCGCCGTTCCTGCGCGGGCTGATCAGCCGCGACCGGCGGGTGATTCTCCACTTCGACGATGCTCCCGACATCCTGGAGTTCGTCGGGGCGAAGGAGGCCGGAACGCTCTCCCAGATCGGGCCCGCGACCCCCGACCACACGATCTACACGAAGCGGGTCCCGTGCTTTGTGGAGGCCGACCGTCCTGACCAGCCCGACCGCCTGACGGTGGCGATCCGAGAGGCGGTGGAGCGGTTCGTGGCCGACTATACCCGCTACTTCGAGGCCCACCGCCAGGAGGGGACGGCGCTCCTCGATCCCTTTCCCCGCGTGGTCCTGGTGCCCGGGCTCGGGATGTTCACCGCCGGCAAGGACAAACGCACCGCCCTGATCGTGGACGACATCTACCACCACACGGTCGCCGTCCTCGGTGCGGCCTCCACCCTCGGCCGCTACGTCTCGCTGAGCCCCAAGGAGGCCTTCGAGGTGGAGTACTGGCCGCTGGAGCTCTACAAGCTGACGCTGGCGCCGCCCGAGCGGGAGCTGGCGCGTCGCGTGGCCCTGGTGACCGGAGGGGCCAGCGGGATCGGCAAGGCGGTGGCGCGTCGCCTGGCGCAAGAAGGGGCCCACGTGGTCGTTGCCGACCTGGATGAGGGAGGCGCCAGGAAGGTCGTGGAGGAAATCGTCGCAGCCGGCGGGACTGAACGGGCAATCGGCCTGCGCATGGATGTGACGAGTGAAGCCTCGGTCAGCCAGGCCTTCTCGACCGCCACGCTCACCTACGGCGGGCTCGACATCATCGTGTCGAACGCCGGCATCGCCCTCAGCGCCCCGCTGGACGCGACGGGGCTCGCCGAGTGGGAGCGGTCCTTCGCGGTCAACGCCACCGGCCACTTCCTGGTGGCCAGGGAGGCGCTCCGACTGCTGAAGGCTCAGGGGCTCGGGGGCGCGTTCGTCTTCGTCGCGACCAAAAACGTCATGTCGCCGGGGAGGGACTTCGGCGCCTACAGCGCCTCCAAGGCGGCCGAGGCCCAGCTGGCGAAGATCGTGGCGCTCGAGGGGGGCGCCTACGGGATCCGCGCCAACATCGTGAACCCCGATGCGGTGTTCCAGGATTCGCGCCTCTGGTCCGAGGAGATCCGCCGAGAGCGGGCGCGCGCTCAGGGGATCGCGGTGGAGCAGCTCGAGGAGTTCTACCGGAAGCGCAATCTCCTGGGCGCCTCGATCCTGCCGGAGGATGTGGCCGAGGCGGTGCTGTTCCTCGCCTCCGACCGCTCGGCCAAGACCACCGGCTGCACGCTCACCGTGGACGGCGGCGTCAGGGATGCCTTTCCCCGTTAGATACTCGGAGGGGGGCTCCGCCCCCCTTCCGAGCCTCCCCCCAGCTTGCGCGGGCCAAGCCCGCGCTCGAAACGGCGTCAGGGATGCCTTTCCCCGTTGACCAGGTCCGGTTCGGGGCGAATCTGGCCCCCCATCCGGATCCCGAGGAGCAGATGGCCCTCGCCGAGCGCGTGGAGGCCCTGGGCTTCGAGTCGCTCTGGTGCGGCGATCATGTTCTGTTCAACATCCCCCTCTACGAGTCCCTCACGCTCCTCTCCTTCTACGCGGCCCACACGAAGCGGATCCGAGTGGGGACGTGCGTCTACCTCCTGGCCCTCCGCCATCCGACGGTGGTGGCGAAGATCACCTCGACCCTGGACGCCCTGTCGGGCGGGCGCCTGATCTTCGGCGTCGGGGTGGGCGGCGAGATCCCCAAGGAGTTCGAGGCGTGCGGCGTTCCCTACGCGGAGCGCGGCGCCCGCGTGAGCGAGGGGATCGAAGTGCTTCGCACTCTCTGGACTCAGTCCCCGGCGTCGTTCGCTGGTCGGTTCGTAAAGTTCGAGGGGGTGAGCATGGACCCGAAGCCCCTCCAACCCGGCGGCCCGCCGATCTGGATTGGCGGTCGATCGGACGCCGCGCTGCGACGGGCCAGTCGGCTGGGCGACGGCTGGGTCTCCTACGTGGTCACCGCCGAGCGCTATCGCCAGAGCGTGGAGAAGATCCGCGGGGCGGCGGAGGCCGCCGGGCGCTCGCTCGACGAGTTCCAGACCGCCCACCTGACGTTCATCACAGTCGGAAAGGATTACGAGACGGCGAAGGCCGCCTGGGTGAAGCGGCTCACCACGCGCTACAACCAGGACTTCAGCCCGCTGGCCGACAGGTACGGCTTCATGGGGACACCCGCCCAGTGCATTGAGCGGCTGGAGCGCTTCATCGAAGCCGGCTGCCGCTACTTCGTGCTGAACGCGATCTCGGAGGTCCCCGACGAGGCCGAGCAGCTCGATCGGCTCGCCTCCGACATCCTGCCGTACTTCCGAAAGAGGGAGTCCTCTCCCCCGGGGGGGAGAGGGCAGGGTGAGGGGGAGAAGAAGCAACAGGGCTGATCGTGCCTGCCAAGGTGGTTCAATGCCGGGCCCGGGTCGAAGCGATCCGGCGCCTCGCGCCCGAGATCCTGGAGGTGGACCTCCGCCTGCTGGAGCCGGCCGAATTCCCGTTCGAGGCGGGGCAGTGGGTGTCGGTGCCCTTCGGCCCAAAGAGGGTCCGGGCCTACTCGATCGCTTCTACCCCCGTCAGCCGTCGGCAGATCACGCTCTGCGCCGACGTGGCGCCGGGCGGGATCGGCTCCAAGTGGTTTCGGGCCCTCACGCCCGGCCAGGTCGTGGAGTTCAAGGGGCCGACGGGCGGCTTCGTCTTCAACCGCGCTGATCCCCGCCGCCCGCTGTTCGTGGCAGAGGAGATCGGAATCGTCCCGATCCGCTCGATCCTCTGGGACCTCTGCCAGACCGGCCTCGGCCGTCCCGCCACGTTGATCTACTGGGGTCGAGATCCCTCCTGGATGGCATACCACGCCGAATTCGGCGTCATGGCCCGGCGCTATCCGCCCTTCGAGTATCTCCCGGTCGTCAGGGACTCGGGCGCCGGATGGCAAGGGGAGAAGGGCGAGGCGGCGGACGTCGTGGACCGCGCGGTGCCCTCCGTCAAGGGGCTGATCGCCTACGTCTCGGGCGGCGGGGAGATGATCAACAAGGTGCGTGCCGTCCTGATGGCGAAAGGGATGGAACGCAAGGCCGTCAGGTGGGAGAAGTTCTGGTAGGCATGGTGCACACCTATCGGGGTGGGTCGCGACAGGCAAGACCTGACGCGCCTGAGAAGAAGCCCGGCCAGCCGCCGCCCTGCCGGGCGCGGCTCGGGCCCGGCGTTAGCTGCCGAGACCGCATGGGCGCCTACAGAGTTTACGGACGGTTCTACGACGCGACGCAGTCGCCTTCCCTGCTCAGGCACTACGTCTATCTGCTGCGCCGGTATCATCCAAAGGCCAGGAGTCTCCTGGAGATCGCTTGCGGCACGGGAGCCAACTTGGCGCCGCTATCCAGGCGCTACGAGGTCGCAGGCTTGGACATCTCCACCGTGATGCTGCGAATTGCCCGGAAGAAACTCCCGAGGGTTGAGTTCTACAGGCAAGACATGGCGAGGTTCAGGCTTGGGCGGAAATTTGATGCCATAGTATGCCCATATGACTCGATCAACCATCTCCTAAGCTTTTCCGATTGGACAAGAACGTTCAAGGCGGCGCGGACGCATTTGACCGATGGCGGTGCGTTCATCTTCGACATGAACACGCGCTACAAGCTCAAGGCTCTGAGCCAGGGTCCGGCTTGGGTTGACGAATTCAACGGGAACTTCCTGATTATGAACGTCATTGACGCCGGCCGAGGAATCGCCGGCTGGGATACGAAGATTTTTGAGCGCTCCGGCAGGGCAGGCTATAGGCTTCATCACGAGATCATAAAGGAAACCTCCTTTCCCGTGGGACGAGTGATGTCTGCCTTGAGGCGCGATTTTGCCTTCGTGCGCGCCCTAGACATGGAGACACGATCCCGGCCCTCCCGGACGTCGCGGAGAGTCGTCTTCGTCTGCAAATGACACCGGTCTCCTCCTTCCCCCGCCGGGCTGTTTTACCAGCGCATCATGCGCAGCTAGGGGCGGAGGGCCTTGAGGATCTCCTCGTTGGACAGCGCCCAGCCCACCGTGGCGGACAGGAGGCGGAGGGCGAAGCGGTGCATCTCCTCCCCGTCCATGGAATCCACGGCCTCGGCGGCGACGATCACCCGGAAGTCTCGGTTGGTGGCCTCGAAGGCCGTGTTGAGGACGCACGTGGTGGTGTTGATGCCGGCCAGGATCACGGTCTCCGCGCCGAGCCGGCGCAGGACGAACTCCAGGTCGGTCGCGTAGAAGCAGTTGTAGCGCTTCTTTCCGCCGATGCGGAGGTCACCAGTCATCCAGAGGGCCGGGATGGCTTCGGTCCCGGGGCTCCCGGCGAGGTTGTGGCGGAGGATCCCCTTTCGCACCTTCGCCGGGTCGTCGTCGATCGCCTTCCAGAACGGGTTGGCGGCGATCTCTGCGGGCTCGCGGTACTCGGTCACCACGTGAATGATGGGGACGCCGATGGCCCGAAGCTCCCCGAACAGCTCCGCGGCCCGGGCGATCACCGGCCCGCACCGCTCGGCCGCCAGGGGGAGCGTCGCCACGGCCGGGTCCAGGTGCCCCCGGTGCATGTCGATCGCCACGGCCGCCGTCGATTGCGAGTTGAGCTTCATGTCCGCCGCTCCTTGGTGGGACCGATGAGCTCGATCATGTTGCCGTCCGCGTCGCGCATGAAGAGCTGGCGGAGGCCGGTCGGGGTCTCCGCGAAATCGTAGAAGGGAAGACCACTGGCCTGCAGCCGGGCGCACGTCTCGTCGGCATCCGCCACGGCGAGGGCGAAGTGAGGATCGCGCGTGTCGAAGCGCCCGGGGTCCCCCGGCCGGAGGGGCGGCACCTCCTTGACGGTGACGTGCAGCGCGAGATCGCCGCCCAGGGAGTACCACACGCCCGGGAACTGGAAGGCGGGGCGGGCGATCTCCCGGAGGCCGAGAAGCCCCCCGTAGAACGCCCTGGCACGTTCCAGGTCGGTGACGGTCACGCTGATGTGGCTCACAGCCGTGAAGGGCAGCATGCGTGGGCCTCCCGTCCTACTTGGTCTCGATTTTGCCGATGCGCTTGATGACGCCGGCCAGCGTCTGAGCGTCCCGGTCCCACCATTCGCGGAACGTGTCGGCGTCCTGGTAGGCGATGGGCGTCTGGATCTTCTCCATGGCGGTCTTGAATTCCGGGTCCTGGACGGCCTGGCGCGCGGCCTCCCGCAGCACCTTCACGACGTTCGCCGGCACGTCTTTGGGTGCGAACAACCCCGCCCAGAGGTAGTACTCGACGTCGTAACCGAGCTCCTTCATGGTGGGAATATCAGGGAAGGCGGTGAGCCGCGTGGCGCCCCACGTGGCCAGGGCGCGGATCTTGCCGGCCTTGAGGTGCGGGGCGGCGACCGCCGGGGGCGACGCCCACATGGCGGCGTGACCGCCGAGTACAGCGGTCATCGCCGGGGCACCCCCCGTCGTCGGGAGGTGGCGCATCCGGAGGCCCGCCGCATGGAGGAACATCTCCATCGGCACGTGCGATGCGCCGTATACTCCGGAGGAGGAGAAAATGAAATCCACCGGCCGCTTTCTGGCGTCCTCCACCACCTCTTTGACGGTCTTCCAGGGCGTTTCGGCCCCGACCACGAGGATGGGCGGATCGGCGTTGAGCCGGGCGATCCCGACGAACTGGTCGCGGGTGAAGGCCGGCGTCCGCCCGAACAGTGCGTCGACTTCGGGAATGATCGAGATGCTGACGAGCCCGACCAGGAGCGTGTAGCCGTCGGGCTTCGCGACCGCGGCGGACTGCATCCCGACGGCGCCGGCAGCGCCGGCCTTGTTGGTGACGACCACCGACTGCTTCAGGACCCGCTCGAGCGCGGGCGCCAGCGG
>JACQWA010000306.1 GCA_016209425.1 Candidatus Rokuibacteriota bacterium | reverse complement strand
GTGGACGAACCAGAACAGGACCATGGCGAGCACGGTGACCGCGATGATCCCGGCGAACACGAGATCGGTCCGCCCGGCCGAGGTCGCGAGCATGATCAGGTTGCCGAGGCCCTCGCTCGAGCCGACGAACTCGCCGACCACGGCGCCGATCATGGCGACCGGCATCGCCACCTTACAGCCGTCGATGAAGTTGGGCAGCGCGCTCGGCACCCGAAGCCGCCAGAACGTCGTCCAGCCCGAAGCGCGGAGCGCGCGGAAATGCTCCTCGAGATGGCGTGGCGTCGAGTAAAGGCCGCCGAGCGTCGAGATCACGATCGGGAAGAACGCGAACAGGAAGGTCATGACGACCTTCGACGCGAGCCCGTAGCCGAACCACACCACGATGACCGGCGCGAGCGCGACCTTCGGCATCGCCTGCAGACCGGTGACCAGCGGATACAGGGTGCGTTGGGCGACCGGGGCGAAGTAGATGCCAACCGCGATCAGGGCCCCGCCAATGAGGGCGGCGACGAACCCTATCGCGACCTCGTGGGTGGTGATCATGCTCTGGGTCCAGAGATGGCCACGCGCTTCCCATGCGGCGCGGAGGATATCGCTCAAGGTCGGCAGCAGGTAAGCCTTAATGCCGAAGGCGCGAACCCCGTACTCCCAGGTCACCCCGAGCGCGGCGAAAAAGACGACCGTGTCGAGGTACCGCCAGCGCTTCACGTCGGCTCTCCTCGGACGCCGCGCGCGGGCACCTGCTGCCGGCGCGTTCGGGCGTCGGCCGGCCGGATTTGCGCGCTTGCTGCTTCGCCGTCAATTGGCGAGGAACTTGTTGGTGTAGGTGTCCGCCGCCTTGATCGGCTTTTCGACCTTGTAGACCTTGTTGATGAAGTCCGCGGTCTTCTGCATGCGTTCTTCCGTCTGCCAGCCGAGGCCCTTGTCGCGCACCGGCGGATCGATGATCAGCTCGTTGATCTCCTGGACCTGCTCGAGAACGATCTCCTTTAGGAGTGTGGGATACATCTTGACGATCACCGCGGCCGAGCCCCGCGGGTCCTTCTGCATGTACTCGTAGCCCTTGTAGGTCGCCTTGACGAAGCGGCGCACCAGGTCGGATTTCTCGCTGATGATCCTGTCGGTGGTGCTGAGCCCGCTGCCGTAGATGTCGAGCCCGTACTTTCGATACTCGATCCAGTCGATCGTCTTGCCAGCGGCCTTGGCCTGCGCCCTGAGCGGGGGCCAGCTGCTCGCGAGCCAGCACTCGGCGAGATCGGTCTTGCCCTCGATCAGCGCGGCATCGATCACCGCCGGCTCCATCGCGACGACCTTGATGTGGTCGCGCGGCAGGCCGTTCATCTCGAGCCATGCCGGCAGGACGACGTGCACCGGCGAGCCCGGTCCGCCGCCGATCGTGAATCCCTTGAGGTCGGCGAGGGTTTTCGGATTGTACCGCTCCTTGACGTAGCACAGCCCCGCCGGCCAGCGCGAGTTGATGGTGCCGATCATGCGGGTGTTGCCGCCCTTGGCGCGGTTGAGCACGACCCCTACCGGGTTGCCGTAGCCGAACTCGAACTGCCCCTGGTCGATTTCGTTGACCGTCCTGAGCCCGCCGAAGCCGCGCACCGCCTGGACCTCGATCCCGGCCTCCTTGTAATAGCCCTTGTCGATCCCGACGAGGATGCCGCCCACGCTTCCCTGCGGCAGCCACGACATGTTGAATTTGATCTTGTCGGCGGCCTCTCCCGCCGCGGCCAAAGCGAACAGCGCGGCGCCGGCCGCGAAGCCGATCCACGGGCGAAAGCTTGTCAGCATGAGACCCCTCCCTTCGTCTTCGCCGCCCCTCGATGGCGGACGGAATGCGGGCTGAGCCACCGAGCTCGGTGGGGCCTATGATGCCACCACGCCGGAGCGAGGTGGCCAGCCGCTTCATCCTATCTGCAGCATCCGCGGCTTCGCCTCGAGGGGCTGGTTCATTCTACCTCCGCGACCCCTGCGCTCACTGCGTGACCTTCAGCGCGATTTCCTTCACGACGCGGCGGATCGCTCGGCGCCCGTCGCCATTCACCGCGAAGACCGCACAGGTATCTTACGGAAGGGGCTCTGCAAATCTATTGGTGTAGGTCTCCCCCGGCTTGACGGGCGACTCTAGCTTGTAGAGCTCGCCAATAATCTCGACCGTCTTCCCCGCCTTCGCCGGGTCCATCCACGCCAGCTGGAGCGGCGTCCGAGCCCTTTTCGCAACAGCCCCAAACATATCAATCGCCGTCGTCCATTCCCCCCATGCCTTCTCTCTATCCTGCTCGGGGTTCTGCTTCATATAGATCTCGAAGGCCTTCTCGGGGTTCTTGAGAGCCCAATGGATCCCTTCAAAGGTTGCCCTGACGAACCTCTGGACGAGGTCAGGCTTCTCTCGGATGAGGTCTTCGTGAACAATGAGGCCGTTCGCATACAGGTCGAGGCCGTAGTCACTGTACTTGAAATACCCCAGCTCTTTACCCAACTTTTTGGCCTCAGCGGCAATGGTCGGATATACGGTCCAGAAGATCCCAGCCGCATCGACCTTACCTGCCAGGACCGAGACGTTGGACGCCGCCGCGTCGGCTGGCACATGCCTGATTTTGGTATGGTCGAATCCCGTTGACTTCGCGAACGCCGGAAGCAGGACCCATACTGCGTTTCCGGCCGGCGTGCTGAATGTCCGGCCCTCCAGGTCCTTCGGCGTCCTGATACCAGAGCCCTTGAGGAAGAAGATCGCGTGCGGCATCAAATGATGGATCATGCCGACCTCGACCACCTTGGCTCCCTTGGCTCGTAGCAGGACGAGGGTGCTCATGTCCGCAAAGCCGAACGGGACCGTCTTTTGGTCTACCTTCTGGATGGTATCCCCTGAGCCGAAACCCCTCACCATGTTCACCGACAGCCCATACTTCTGATATATGCCTTGCTCGATCGCGGGGTAGTACATTACGTGCTTACCGTGGACGAACCAGTCCAGAGCAAAATTCACTCGCTCGGGCTGCTGAGCCCGAACCGATGTCCCGTACGCTGTCAACACGACTGCCACGAGGGATACAATGACAGCGAATATCAGCATGGCACCTCTTAACCTGGACGTCATGGTATTGACCTCCTTTCCCCGGGTTCTTCCGCGTTTCCGTCGTCGCGGGCGGCGTACACCTTGCTCAGGCCCTGCACGCCGCGGGAACGCCTCGTCGGTCCTGGAGATGGCGTCGGCCACCGGGGTCGCGCGGCGCCACCGGCCGCTCAGGCGGGAGAACGGGTCCCGGAGGCGGCCGGGCTCCCCGGCGCGTGGAGCCGCTCCCAGGCCCCGATGACCTCGGCCGAGGTGGTGACCCCGCCGTAGTCGCGCTCGAAGCGGGCGAGGGCGTCCCGGTGATATTGCTCGCGCGCCGCACCGCAGCAATCGGCGACTACCGTCACGTAGTAGTCGAGGAAGTAGGCGTCGCGGGTGGTGGACTCCACGCAGACGTCCGTGGACACCCCGGTCAGCAGGAGGCTCCGGATGCCCCGCTGCCGTATCTATTCGTCCAGGCTGGTGCCCATGTACGCGCTGTAGCGATTCTTCACCACGATCGGCTCGTCGGGCGCCGGCTCGATCTGGTAGCAGTCCGCACTCCAGGTGCCCGTGAGGCAGCGCGGCATCTCGAGGTGACAGCGCCGGTTCCGCTCGATCATCGGCCCCGACAGATACTCCGGATCGTAGATGGCGCGGACGAAGACTATGAGGACGCCGGCGCGGCGGGCGTGCTCGATCAGGCGCAGGAGCGGCGGGATCGCGGCCTGGATAGAGGCCACATCGGCGCCGGTGCGGTCGAAGAATCCCCCCTCGGCCACGAAGTCGTTCTGGACGTCTACCACCACCAGCGCCGTGTGCACGGGCGCCACCTTCTGCTCGAGGGTCAGCAGCAGATCGTTATCCTTCGCCATACCGTCTGCCTTCAGCGTCAGGGGACGCCACCGGCGGCCCCGTTGGACTCCCCCGGCCCGACGCCACGCCGGTTCCGCTGACGCCTATCTCTTCATACTCCTATGAGCCCCTGGGAGGGACGAACTCCGCACCGGGGGGCACGAACTCGTTCAGGTAGAGCTGCCGGGGACCGAGGGCCGGCCCCCACGGCGCGACTGCCAGCGGAGCGGTCAGGATCGCGGAGGCGACATTGGTGTAACGAACGAGGTGACGCCTCGACATGCGCGTGTTCTGAGCCACCCTCGGAACCCCCTGGTGTGGACTCATGCGCCCCTCCCTGCCGGGGTCAGGCCCGTGACCCGTCAAGAGCATGGCCGATGGTACAGTGCCCAGAAAGAGCCGGTCAAGGGGAAAGCTGTCCCTTTCCTTGACGCTCGCCCGTTTCAGGTGATAGCATGTTTGCTTACTAACTGTTGGATTTCTCGATAAATTGTGGACTACAAAGCTACCCTGAACCTCCCCCGGACCGACTTTCCCATGCGGGCCAACCTCTCCAGGCTGGAGCCGGAGATGCTCCGTCGCTGGGAGGCCACGGACATCTACATGAGGCTCCGGGAGACCGCGGGTGACCGCCCGCTCTGGATCCTCCACGACGGGCCGCCCTACGCCAACGGTCACATCCACATGGGTCACGTCCTGAACAAGGTGCTCAAGGACTTCATCGTGAAGTCCAGGTCGATGCTCGGGCAGAACGCGGTCTTTGTCCCCGGCTGGGACTGCCACGGCCTCCCCATCGAGCACCAGGTGGACAAGGAGCTCGGCCTCGATCAGGCCACCGTGGATATCCGGCGCGCCATGGACCCGGTGGAGAAGCGGCGCCGCTGCCGCGAGTACGCGCTCCGTTTCATCGACATCCAGCGGGAAGAGTTCAAGCGCCTGGGGGTGTTCGGTAACTGGAAGAACCCCTACCTGACCATGGCGTCCGCCTACCAGGCGGTGATCGTGCGGGAGTTCGGGCGCTTCGTCGGTCGCGGGATCGTCTACAAGGGGCTCAAGCCGGTCCACTGGTGCATGCATTGCAAGACCGCGCTGGCCCAGGCCGAGGTGGAGTACGACGACCAGACGACCCCCTCCGTCTGGGTGAAGTTCCCCTTGAAATCGGCGCCCGCCGCGCTCGCGCCTCACCTCCGGGGACGTCCGGCGTTCGCGGTGATCTGGACCACGACGCCGTGGACGCTTCCCGCCAACCTCGCGATCGCGGTGCACCCGACGCAGAGGTATGTGGCCGTTGAGGTGGCCGGAGAGATCTACATCGTGGCGCGCGCCCTTGTCAACGACTTTTTACGGCTGTTCACGCCACCCCCGACGCCCGAAGTCCTCGCCTCGTTCGACGGCAGCGAGCTGGTCGGACGCACGTTCGGCCATCCCTGGATCGATCGCGAAGGTCCGATCGCCGCCGCCGAGTTCGTCGCCATGGACCAGGGGACCGGTCTTGTCCACATCGCTCCCGGCCACGGCGAGGAGGACTACGAGCTCGGCAAGCAGCTCGGGCTCCGGATCTACAACCCCGTGGACGACGACGGGAGGTTCATCGCCGAGGTCGAGCGCTTCGCGGGGATGACGGTCTGGGAGGCCAACCCGAAGATCATCGAGCACCTCGCGGCAATCGGGATGCTCGTCGCCACGCGTCAGCTCACCCATACGTACCCTCACTGCTGGCGCTGTAAGAACCCCACCCTCTTCCGCGCCACCGAGCAGTGGTTCATCTCCCTGGACAAGGATGGACTCCGGCAGCGCGCGCTGCGAGCGATTCGGCAGGACGTCCGGTGGATCCCGGCGTGGGGGCAGGAGCGGATCGCCCATATGGTGGCGACGCGTCCGGACTGGTGCATCTCGCGCCAGCGGGTGTGGGGGGTCCCGATCGTGGCCTTTTACTGCCGCGGGTGTGAGGCGCTTCTGCTCGAGGAGCGCCTGGTCGAGTACGTCGCGGCCATCATGAGGGACGGGGCGGGGGCCGATGAGTGGTACGTGCGCGACGCCAAGGATCTGCTGCCGGCTGGGACCCGTTGTCTTAAGTGCGGCGGCGCGGAGTTCCGCAAGGAGACGGACATTCTCGACGTCTGGTTCGACGCGGGGTGCAGTCACGCGGCGGTCCTGGAGACCCGCTCGGAACTTCGCTGGCCCGCGGAGATGTATCTGGAGGGCTCGGACCAGCACCGGGGCTGGTTCCACTCCTCGCTCCTCGAGGCCGTGGGGACCCGCGAGGCCGCCCCGTATCGCGAGGTCCTGACCCACGGCTTTCTCGTGGACGGTGACGGGCGAAAGATGTCCAAGTCGTTGGGGAATGTCATTGCCCCTCAGGACGTGATCGCCAAGCACGGGGCCGAAATCCTCCGGCTGTGGGTGGCTGCGGAGGATTACACGGAGGACATCCGGCTGCCCGAGCCCGAGATCATGGGGCAGCTCACCGAGGCGTACCGGCGCATCCGGAACACCTGGCGGTTCCTCCTCGGCAACCTCCGTGACTTCGACCCGGAGCGCGATCGTATCCCGTACGCGAGGCTCGACGAGGTGGACCGCTGGGCGCTGCTGCGCCTCGGGCGGCTGATCACGCGCGTCCGGAAGGCGTACGAGGACTACCAGTTCCATACGGTCTTCCACTCGCTCCACAACTTCTGCGCGGTGGACCTCTCGGCCCTTTACCTCGACATCCTCAAGGACCGGCTCTACACGTCGGCCGCCGCGGATCCTGCCAGGCGGGCGGCCCAGACGGCGTGCTACGAGATCCTCCTGGCGCTGACGCGGCTCATGGCACCGGTCCTCACCTTTACGGCCGAGGAGGTCTGGGGATACCTTCCGGGGCGCGGGAAGGCCGAGAGCGTCCACCTCGTCACGTTCCCGGAGGCTCAGCGCGACTGGCTGGACGAGACGCTCGAGCGTGACTGGGAGCGGCTCCTCGAGGTCCGGCGCGAGGTGGCCAGGGCCCTTGAGGCAGCGCGGAGGGGGGGCGCCATCGGCAGCGGCCTCGAAGCCCGGGTGCTGATCCACCGGGCTCCGGAGGATCTGGGGCCGTTGCTGAGGCGGAAGGAACCGCTCTTGCGGCACCTGTTCATCATCTCCCAGGTGGACCTGTCCGGGTCCCCGGCGGTCAGGCCCCTGGCGACCCATGAGGGCCAGGAGATCCCGGGCCTTTTGATCGAGGTGGAGCGCGCCCGCGGAACCAAGTGCGAGCGGTGCTGGGTCTGGAGCGAGGGGGTGGGCGCGGATCCCGAGCATCCGGCGCTCTGTGAGCGGTGCGCCCCGGTCGTTCGCGCCCTGGGATGAGGCTCGCGCTCTCGGTAGCGCTCGGCACCCTGGCGCTCGATCAGGCGACCAAGCTTCTGGCCCTGGCCCGGCTTTCCCCCGGCCTCCCGGTGTCCCTACTGGACGGCATCCTTGCCCTCACGCTCGTCATGAACCCCGGACTCGCCTTCGGCGTGCTCGGCGCGGTCCCTCCGGGTTGGCGCTGGGCCGTTGCCCTCCTGTCGCTGGCCGCCCTGGGGGCACTCGCCGTCCTCGCGTTCCGCCTCCTGCCTGGGGGCGGCTGGCCCGCCGCCCTGGCCCTCGGGCTCATCTTCGGCGGCGCCGTGGGGAACCTCATCGACCGCTGGCGGTTCGGGGCCGTCGTGGACTTTATCGACGTGTACTGGAAGGTCTATCACTGGCCGGCCTTCAACGTCGCCGACTCGGCGATCAGCGTCGGGGTCGGGCTGCTGGCCCTCCGGCTGCTCATCCCACACCGCTCCCAGCCGTCCTGATCCGGGGGTCGCGCACGCATTCGGTCGTCTCGGAGCGCTTCGAGAGTTTCTCCGTCGAGCCGGGTGAGGCGGGACGTCGTCTCGACCTGTGGCTGGCGGAAAAGCTGGGCGATGTTTCGCGTACGCGTCTCAAGGCGCTCGTGGAGGAGGGGCGCGTGCGCGTGGACGGCCGGGCGGTGAAGGCCTCCGTCCGTCTCAAGGCAGGGCAGCGCGTCGGCGTCACGATCCCTTCCCGCCCGCCGGAGATCCTGACCGCCGAACCCATCCCCCTCCAGGTGATCTACGAGGATGCCCACGTCCTGGTCGTGGACAAGCCCGCGGGGATGGTGGTCCACCCGGGAGCGGGGCAGCGCACCGGCACCCTGGCCCATGCGCTCCTCGCCCATGCCCCGTCCACGGCTGGTGTCGGAGGACCGCGGCGACCCGGCATCGTCCATCGCCTCGACAAGGGGACGTCCGGGCTCCTTGTCGTCGCCAAGAGCCCAGCGGCGTACGCCCGGCTGACGGAGCAGCTCGCGGCCCGGAAGGCGACGCGGCGCTACCTGGCTCTCGTTCACGGCGAGATCAGGGGGATGGAGGGGATCATCGATGCCGCGATCGGCCGGCATCCCCGTCTGCGGACCCGGATGGCGATCCTGCCTGCCGGCAAAGGCAAGCGCGCCCTCACGCGGTTCAGGGTCCTGGAGCGGTTCAAAGGGTATAGCTACCTCGAAGCCCAGCTCGAGACGGGCCGCACCCATCAGATCCGGGTTCACCTGGCCTCCACCGGTCATCCGGTGGTCGGCGACCAGGCGTACCGCCGGCGCACCACGCCGCGGATCACCGATCCGGTGCTGGCGGCTCTCGTCGAACGGCTCGTCGGAGTCGCGCTTCACGCCGCGGTGCTGGCCTTCACTCATCCGGTGACCGGCGCCCCGCTCGAATTTGTGTCTCCTCTCCCCAACAGGATCGACCGCATCCTGTCTCATCTCCGCACTTCCTCCCGGGCACCCGCCGGGCCGGGTTAGAGCGTGGAGAAGCGCGCCGACGCGGCGTTGCGCCCCCCGAGAAGTGTTGGCATGCGGCATGCTATTATTGGGGGCACAATGGGCCCGGGTCTGACCGTGGTCATTCTGGCCGCGGGCGAGGGCAAGCGCATGCGCTCGCACCGCCCGAAGGCGCTACATCTCCTCGGCGGCCGTCCGCTCATCGCGTATCCGGTGAGCCTGGGCCGGCGTCTCGGCGGCAGGCTGGTGGTGGTGGTGGGGCGGGGAGGCGAGGACGTCCGGCGCGCGCTGGGCGGCGCCCCCGACATCCACTTCGTGGAGCAGAAGGAGCGGCTCGGCACGGGACACGCGCTCGGGGAAGCGCGGAGCGCCTGCGGCAACGGCTCGGGCACGATCGTGGTTCTCCCGGGCGACACGCCGCTTCTCTCCGAGGCGACGCTCCGACGGCTCGTGGACGCGCACACGGCCAGCCACGCCGCGGCAACCCTTCTCACGGCGATGGTGGACGACCCCACGGGCTACGGCCGGGTTCTGCGGGATGCGGGTCGGGTGACGGCCATCGTGGAGGATCGCGACGCCTCCCCTCAGCAGAAGCAGATCCGGGAGATCGGGACAAGCGTCTACTGCTTTGACGCCCGCCGACTCTGGAGGGCCCTCGACAGGGTGCGCTCGGACAACGACCAGGGCGAGTACTACCTGACGGACGTCATCGGCATCCTGCGGGACCAGGGCCAGCCGATCGAGGCCGTGGTGACGGACGACCCCACTGAGTGCTTGGGGGTCAACGACCGAAGGCAGTTCGCCCGCCTGGGCGCCCTCCTGCGCTCACGGACGCTGGATCGCCTGATGTCCGAGGGCGTCACGATCCTCGATCCCGCCACCACCTACGTTGACGACACCGTGAGCGTCGGACGCGACAGCGTCCTCTCTCCGGGCGTCGTCCTTGAGGGCGCGACGGAGATCGGCACCGAGTGCACGATCGGCCTCGGCTGCCACGTCTCGGACAGCCGGCTGGGCGACCGGGTGACGCTCAAGCCCTACTGCGTGCTGTCCGAGGCCACCGTGGAGGACGAGGCCACGCTCGGCCCCTTCTGCCACCTGCGTCCCCTGTCTCACGTGGGACCCCGTGCAAGGATCGGGAACTTCGTGGAACTCAAGAAGTCCCGGGTGGGGCGCGGCTCCAAGGTGCCACACCTCTCCTACGTGGGGGACGCGACGGTGGGAGAGGACGTCAACGTCGGCGCCGGCACGATCACGTGCAACTATGACGGCGTGGCCAAGCACCGGACCAGGATCGGTGACCGGGCCTTCGTCGGAACGAACACGAGCCTGGTGGCCCCCATCACCATCGGCGAGGGGGCCTACGTGGGGGCCGGCTCCACGATTACCAAGAATGTCCCGCCCGGAGCTCTCGCAGTGGCCCGCGGCAGACAGGTGACCAAGGAGGGCTGGGCGGCCCGGCGGAAGAAGCCTGGGAAAGGGAGCGGCGCGTAATGTGCGGGATCGTCGGATACCTCGGGGAGCGAAGCGCCGTCGGCATCATCCTGGAAGGGCTCAAGCGGCTGGAGTACCGGGGGTATGATTCGGCGGGTGTGGCCGTGCTGGGCCCGGAGGGACTTCAGGTCCGGCGCAGCGCCGGCAGGATCAGGCAGCTCGAGGCGATCCTGAGGGAGCGGCCCCTGAGAGGGAGCGTGGGCCTCGGCCACACGCGCTGGGCCACCCACGGCCGCCCGTCCGAGGAGAACGCCCACCCGCACACCGACTGCACGGGGTCGCTCGTCGTCGTGCACAACGGGATCCTCGAGAACTACCTCCCGATCAAGGAGCGGCTCACCGCCGAGGGGCATAGCTTCAAATCCGAGACCGATACCGAGGTCCTGGCCCATCTGATCGAGCGGTATCTGAAGGATGCCGCTCGCTTGGAGGACGCCGTCAAGCGCGCGCTGAAGGAGGTCAAAGGCTCCTACGCCATCGGCGTGGTCTCGGCTCACGCGGCGGACCGCCTTGTCGTCGCCAAGCACGGCGCGGGGGGAGTCGTGGTGGGCCTGGGCGCCGGCGAGACCTTCATCGCCTCTGACATCCCCGCGATCCTTGCCTACACCCGGGACGTCGTCGTGCTGGAGGACGAAGAGGTTGCCGTGGTGAGGCGCGACGGGGTCGAGCTTTCCACCCTCGACAACGAGCCGGTCCAGCGGGAGCCAACGCGGATCTTGTGGGACCCGATCATGGCGGAGAAGGGCGGCTACCGCCACTTCATGCTCAAAGAGATCTACGAGCAGCCGCGCGCGGTGACCGATACCGTGCGGGGCCGGATCGTCCCGGAGAGCGGGAACGTGATCCTCCCCGACGTCAATCTGGATCCGGCCACGGTGCGGGAGATTCGCCGCATCGTGCTTGTGGCGTGCGGAACCTCTTACCATGCGGCCCTCGTGGGGCGGTTCATGCTCGAGCGCCTCGCGCTGATCCCCTGCGAGGTGGACCTGGGCTCGGAGTTCCGCTACCGGGATGCCGTGGTCGGGCCCGACACGCTCGTCGTGGCGCTCTCCCAGTCCGGCGAGACGGCCGACACGCTCGGCGCCGTGAAGGCGGCGCGGGCCAAGGGGACCCCTCTGTTGGCCATCACCAACGTGGTGGGGTCGGCACTTTCCCGCGAGGCCACCGGGGTGCTGTACACCCACGCCGGCCCCGAGATCGGGGTGGCCTCGAGCAAGACTTTCACCGCGACCATGACGGCGTGCTACCTGCTGGCGCTCTGCCTCGGGCGTCAGCGAGGCGTCCTGACCCCGGAGGAGGGGCGGAAGCGCATGCAGGATCTCCTCGAGATCCCTCGCCTCATGGAGGCCACCCTGGACCTGGACGCCCAGGTTGCCGAGCTCGCCCGCCAGCTCTTCCACTACCAGAACTTCCTGTACCTCGGGCGCGGCATCCACTGCCCGATCGCGCTCGAGGGCGCGCTCAAGCTGAAGGAGCTCTCCTACATCCACGCCGAGGGCTATCCCGCCGGCGAGATGAAGCATGGCCCCATCGCGTTGATCGATGAGCGGATGCCGGTGGTGGCCCTGACCCCCCGCGACGGGACCTACGAGCGGATGCTCGCGAACATCGAGGAGGTCCGCGCCCGCGACGGCAAGGTCGTCGTGGTGGCCCACGCGGGGGACCGCGAGATCGGCGCCAAGGCGGATCATGTGATCGCGGTCCCGCCCGCCGTCGACCTCCTCTCGCCGATCCTCATGGTGATTCCGTTGCAGCTGCTCGCCTACCATGTGGCCGTCCGCCGCGGCTGCGACGTGGACCAGCCGCGCAACCTGGCCAAGAGCGTGACGGTGGAGTAGGAGGATTCGGGATGTCGCGAGCCTCTCATCTTGCGGCTCTCGTTCTCATCGGCGTTTTCCCTCTCACGGCATCGGCTCAGCCCCCTCCGCCGAGTGGCGGCAATACTCCGCCCACTCCGGGGAACCTCACAACCGTTCCGAATGACTTTCCAAGCCCGACCCACCCATGGTACGGGCTCCCCAGTCCCAATCGGTCGACCTACGGCGACGTGGTGGGCTACATCCAGGTCCCGCGGCAGCAGGTGGTCGTCCCCGTGTATGTGCCGGCGCCGGGGAGCTTCTCCGGGGAGTACCAGCAGCAGGTCGTGGAGCTTCCCGGGTACGTGGTCACGGAAACGACGACGGGGTACTTCTACCCCGAGCGCTGGAGTCTCGAGCAGGTCACCTATGGCGTCTATCAGTGGCGGGTGAAGCCCTCGGTGTTCACGCTCAAGTAGCCGGTCTCGCTCGTCCCCCTGTGGTATCGTAGAGTCCCATGTTGTCTGCCCGCCTGGACCCCGAACTGCTCCTCCGCGACCTCAACCCGCCCCAGCGGGAGGCCGTCACCCACACCGAGGGCCCGCTCCTGGTCCTGGCGGGAGCGGGGAGCGGGAAGACGCGGGTTATTGCCCACCGGATCGCGTATCTCCTCGGGGTCGGGGGGGTCCATCCGCGGAACGTCCTCGCCGTCACCTTCACCAACAAGGCCGCGGAGGAGATGCTGCGGCGGGTGCAGGACCTCTTGCTTCCTGTGGGGATTCGCCCCCCGCTCATCTCCACCTTCCACTCGGCGTGCGTCCGGATCCTCCGCGAGCACATCCGGCACCTCGGCCTTTCGCCCAACTTCGTCATCTACGACGAGGACGACCGGCTGAGCCTCGTGAAGGAGTGTCTGCGCGAGGAGGAGGTGGACGAGCGGGCCCTGCCACCGGCCGCGGTGGTCTCCCGGATCAGTCACGCGAAGAATCAGATGCTCCCGCCGCAGGAACTCGACCGGCTCGCGCGCGGGCCTCGCGAGGAGCGGATCGCGGCGGTGTACCACCGCTACCAGGAGCGGCTGACCCAGGCCGGAGCCCTGGACTTCGATGATCTCCTGCTCCTGACGGTGCGCCTCTGGGAAAAGGTTCCCGAGGTCCTGGCCTGGTACCGGGGACTCTGGCCGTACGTCCTCATCGACGAGTACCAGGACACGAACCGCGTCCAGTACCGGATCATCCAGCTCCTGACCCAGGAGCGCCGGAACCTCTGCGTCGTCGGCGACGACGACCAGGCCATCTACCGGTTCCGCGGGGCGACGCTCCGGAACATCCTGGATTTCGAGCGCGACTTCCCTGGCACCCGTGTGATCCGCCTCGAGCAGAACTACCGCTCCACGAAGCGGATCCTGGCCATCGCCTCCACCGTCATCGCCAACAATGCCGGACGCAAGGGCAAGACCCTCTGGACCGAAAACACCGACGGGGACCCGGCCCGC
Organism: Candidatus Rokuibacteriota bacterium; assembly: GCA_016209425.1. Classification (GTDB taxonomy): domain Bacteria; phylum Methylomirabilota; class Methylomirabilia; order Rokubacteriales; family CSP1-6; genus JACQWA01. The sequence goes on along the minus strand of JACQWA010000306.1, from coordinate 8,404 downwards.
GTGTACCGCGCCTGGGACGAGAGCCAGGAGGCGGCTTTTGTCGCCCACACGATCGGGCGCCTGCGGAGCGAAGGGGTGGAGGAGGGGGAGGTCGCGATCTTTTACCGAACCAACGCCCAGTCGCGGGTCCTGGAGGACGCGCTCCGTCGGAACGCGATCCCGTACGTGATCGTCGGGGGCGTCCGCTTCTACGAGCGGCGGGAGATCAAGGACGCCCTCGCGTACCTGCGCCTGACGATCAACCCGGTGGATGAGGTGGCCTTCAAGCGGGCGATCGCCGCGCCCTCGCGGGGCGTCGGCCGGGCCACGCTGTCTCGCCTCGAGGAGGTGGCCCGGCGGGAGAAGCTGTCGCTGCTCGAGGCGTGCGGGCGGCTGGGGGACGAGGTCAGCGGGAAGCCGCGCCGGGCCCTGGAGGAGTTCGGCCGGCTGATCTCGGACCTGCGTGAACGAACGTCTGCGCTGGCTGTCCCGGCGGTCATCGACCTAGTGGTGACCCGCTCGGGCTACCGGGACGCGCTCAGGGCGGAACGGACCGCGGAGGCCGAAGGGCGCCTCGAAAACCTTGAAGAGCTGCTTGCCGCCGCCGAGGAGTTCCAGCACTCCCGGGAGTCCGTCACGCTGGAGGAGTTCCTCGACACGGTGGCGCTCCTCTCCGACGTCGACGAGTGGAACGCGGAGCGCGGGGCGGTCACCCTCATGACGCTCCACTCCGCCAAAGGGCTCGAGTTCCCCGTGGTCTTCCTGACCGGAATGGAGGAAGGGGTCTTCCCGCACGTGAAGTCCATGGAGGATCCGGAAGAGCTGGAAGAGGAGCGGCGGCTCTGCTACGTGGGGCTGACCCGCGCGAAGCGGCGGCTCTACCTTTCCTACGCGCTTCACCGCCGGCTTCACGGCGGGGGCCTCGGCGAGCCCTCGCGCTTCCTCCTGGAGATTCCCGAGGATCAGCTCACGTTGCTGAACGCGGGCGGGCGTGCCACTCCCCCCCACCTTTATCCTCTCCCCCAAGGGGGAGAGGGCGGGGTGAGGGGGGACGACTGGGACACCGACCAGGATCTGCCCTACCGGGTGGGGGCCCGGCTCCGCCACGCCCGGTGGGGCGAGGGGCTCCTGGTCGGGATCGAGCGCCAGGGGGAGGACGTGATCGTGACCGTGCATTTCGCCAGCGTGGGGCGCAAGCGCCTGTCGCTTCAATACGCCCACTTGGAAGAGATCTAGCAGTTGGTTCGAGCGCGGGCTTTGCCCGCGCAACTCCAGGGGGGAGGTGTCGGAAGGGGGGCGGAGCCCCCCTCCGAGGGAAATGGAAAAGACCGCGCTGCTCATCATCGATGCCCAGCAGGAGTACTTCGCTCCCGTCGGCAAGATGGTGCTTCCCGATGGACCGAGGGCCGTCAAGCAGATCGCCAAGACCCTCGAATGGGCGCGGGCCACGGGCGTCCCCGTGGTCCATATCACCCATGAGAGCCGGCGCCCCAACGCCACGACCTTCGCCCCGGGGAGCGGCGCGCTGGAAATCCACCCGGCCGTAGCGCCAAAGCCCGGGGAAGCCGTAATCCGGAAGCACCTGCCCGGGGCGTTCACCGGGACGCCGCTGGACGAGCACCTCCGGAAGCTGGGGATCGAGCAGGTGATTGTCTCAGGATTCATGACGCAGATGTGCTGCGATACCACGGCGCGGGAAGCGGCCCACCGGGGCTTCAAGGTGCTCTTCCTGGCGGATGCGACGGCGGCCATGGACCTGAAGGCGCCGGACGGCAGCGTGATCCCGCACGAGCAGGTCCACCGGACCCACCTGGCAAGCCTGAATGGCTTTCTCGCCCAGGTGACGACGACAGACGCAGTGATCAACAAGTAATTGGCATGGCCGAACCGAAGATCACGCTGGCCGAGGTGGAGCACGTGGCGCGGCTGGCGCGGCTGGATCTCTCCCAAGCCGAGAAGGAGCGGATGCGCTCGCAGCTCGACGCGATCCTGACCTACATCGACAAGCTCCGGCAGCTCGACACCGACAACGTCGAGCCGACCTCGCACGCGATCCCGATGGTGAACGTGATGCGCGAGGACGAAGTGCGGCCGTGCCTGCCGACCGAAGCGATGCTCGCCAACGCGCCTGAGCGCGCGAGCGACTTTTTCCGCGTGCCCAGAATCATCGAAGAGTAGCCATTGATGCCTCGGATGACCGGGCTGACGATTCCTGAGGTGGCGGCGAGGTACCGGAGCGGGGCGGCGACTCCGACCCAGGTGGTCGAGGCGTACCTCCGTCGGATCGAGGCGCTGGATCCGAAGCTGCGCGCCTACGTGACCGTGACGCGGGAGTCGGCACTGGCCCGGGCTGAGGCGGCGAACAGGAGGCTGAAAGCCGGCACCCCCGCGGGTCCCCTCGACGGCATCCCGCTCGCCATCAAGGATGTGATCTGCACCAAGGGGGTGCGGACCACCTGCTCGTCCAAGATCCTGGAGACCTTCGTCCCGCCCTACGACGCCAGCGTGATAACACGGCTCACCGCCGCCGGCGTGGTCATGCTCGGCAAGACCAACATGGACGAGTTCGCGATGGGCTCGTCCACCGAGAACTCCGCCTTTTTCCCGACCCGGAACCCGTGGGATCTGACGCGCGTCCCCGGCGGCTCCTCGGGCGGCTCCGCCGCCGCCGTCGCCGCCGACCTGGCGGCGGGGGGCCTCGGCAGCGACACGGGCGGCTCGATCCGCCAGCCCGCGGCCTTTTGCGGGACGGTGGGCCTCAAACCCACCTACGGCCGGGTCTCGCGGTACGGGCTCGTGGCCTTCGCCTCGTCGCTGGATCAGATTGGCCCCTTCGCGCGGGACGTGCGCGGCGCGGCGATGCTCCTCCAGGCCATTGCGGGTCACGATCCCCTCGATTCCACCTCCACGGATGTCCCGGTGCCGGACTATGAGGCGGCGCTGGGGCAGAGTGTCGAGGGGCGCCGCGTCGGGATCCCCAACGAGTATTTCATCGAGGGCATGGACCCTGAGGTGGAGCAGGCGGTCTGGGTCGCCATCGAGGTGCTGAAGGGGCTCGGGGCCAGGATCGAGAAGGTCTCCCTCCCTCACACCGATTACGCCCTCGCCGCCTACTACCTGATCGCCCCCGCGGAGGCGTCCTCCAACCTGGCGCGCTACGACGGGGTGAAGTACGGCTACCGTGCCCCCGGAAACAAGGACCTGATCCAGATGTACGGGCGCACGCGCGCGGAGGGGTTTGGCGCGGAGGTCAAGCGGCGGATCATGCTGGGCACGTACGCCCTCAGCGCCGGATACTATGAGGCGTACTACGGCAAGGCGCAGCGCGTGAGGACGCTGGTGCGGCGCGATTTCCAGCAGGCGTTCGAGCGGGTGGATCTGCTCGCCTGCCCCACGGCGCCCACCGTGGCGTTCAAGCTCGCCGAGAAGGAGGATCCGCTCCAGATGTACCTGTGCGATATCTTTACGATCCCCGTGAACCTGGCCGGCCTCCCGGGACTCTCTCTCCCGTGCGGCTTCACCCAGGGCGGCCTGCCGATCGGCCTCCAGTTGATCGGGAAGCCGTTTGATGAATCGACGCTCCTGAGCGCGGCCTACGCCTACGAGCGGGCCACGCCCTGGCACCGGCGCGTGCCCGAACTGGCATGACGGCGACCGAGTACGAAGTCATCATCGGGCTGGAGGTGCACGCGCAGCTCCTGACCCGATCGAAGATGTTCTGCGGCTGCCCCACGGCCTTCGGGGGGGCGCCCAACTCGCAGACCTGTCCGGTCTGCCAGGGGATGCCGGGAGTCCTGCCGGTCATCAACCGTCGCGCGATCGAGTTCGGGATCCGGACGGCGCTGGCGCTCGACTGCACGATCAACGCCGGCTGCCGCTTCGCCCGCAAGCACTACTACTATCCTGACATGCCCAAAAACTTCCAGATCAGCCAGTACGAGGAGCCCCTGGCCGTTGAGGGCTGGCTCTCGGTGGAGGTCAACGGCACCGCCCGGCGGGTCGGCATCCAGCGCCTGCACCTGGAAGAAGACGTGGGGAAGCTGATCCACGAGGGGACGCTGGAGACCGCGCGGGCGAGCCTCGTGGACTTCAACCGATCGGGCGTCCCGCTGATGGAGATCGTCTCGAAACCGGACGTGCGCTCCGCCGAGGAAGCCGCGGCGTACCTGAGAGCCCTCCGCGCGATCCTGATCTACCTGGGGGTCTGCGACGGCAACATGGAGGAGGGCTCGTTCCGCTGCGATGCCAACATCTCGCTTCGCCCCAAGGGGTCGACCGAATACGGCGTCAAGGTCGAGATCAAGAACATGAATTCCTTCAAGAACGTCCAGCGCGCCCTGGAGTTTGAGGCCCAGCGCCAGGCCAAGGCTCTCGCCGCCGGCGAGAGGATCGTCCAGGAGACGCGCCTCTGGGAGGCGGACAAGGACTACACGCTCTCGATGCGATCCAAGGAGTACGCGCACGACTACCGCTACTTCCCCGAGCCGGACTTGGTTCCGCTCCGGGTGGAGCAGCGCTGGGTGGACCGGCTGAGGACGACGCTGCCCGAGCTGCCCGGTGAGCGCCGGCAGCGCTTCGTGGCCCGGTACGGGCTGCCGGCGTACGACGCCGACCTCCTCACCCAGAGCCGAGCCCTCGCGGACTACTACGAGGCCGTGGTGCGGGAGTACGCCAAGCCCAAGGTCGTGTCCAACTGGGTGATGTCGGAGCTCCTGCGGGAGCTGCCCGGCGATGACGAAGCGGCCATCGCCCGGTGCCCGGTCCCGCCGCTGAACCTGGCTCGCCTGCTCGCGCTCATCGACAACGGCACCATCAGCGGGAAGATCGCCAAGGACGTCTTCGAAAAAATGTACCGCTCTGGCGAGGATGCCGAGGCCATCGTCAAGCGTGAGGGGCTGAGGCAGCTGGCGGATGTCGATGTGCTGGGATCAGTCGTGGACCAGGTGCTCGGGGCCAACGCCGGGGCCGTGGCGGACTGGAGGAAGGGCAAGAAGCAGAGCCTGGGCTTTCTGGTCGGCCAGGTGATGAAGGCCACCCAGGGCAAGGCCAACCCCGCCCTCGTCAATCAGCTCCTGCTCGAGAGACTCTCGAAAGGGTCCTGATGGGCCTGCTCCTCGGCGCCCGCGCGGCTCTGACGGCTGACCTCGCCCACGGGCGCTTGTCCGTCCTCCGCTCCGAGGCCCGCTGAGGGGCGGACCACAATCCTTGCTGCCTGTTTCTGCCGCGGCGTATAATGGCGGAAACGTTAGATGATTCAGCTCCACCGTGTGTGGAAGGTGTACCGGGTGGGGCCGGTGAGGGTCACGGCGCTCGCCGATGTCTCTTTCAGCATAGAGAAGGGCGAGTTCACGGTCCTGGCGGGGCCGAGCGGCTCCGGGAAAACGACGCTGCTCCGCCTCCTCTACCGGGACGACCTGCCGACGGAGGGGGAGATCCAGGTAGCGGGCTACGAGGTCACGAGCCTCCGCCGGTCGAAGATCCCCCAGCTCCGCCGGGCCGTCGGGGTGGTCTTCCAGGACGCCAAGCTCCTCCCAGCTCGGAGCGTGTACGAGAACGTGGCCTTCGTCCTCCGGGTGCTCGGGGCACCCCGGCGGGAGATCACGCCGAGGGTGATGCAGACCCTGAAGGCCGTCGGGCTCTCGGCGAAAGCCCAGGCGCTGCCCGCACAACTCTCCCTGGGCGAGCAGCAACGGGCTGCGTTGGCGCGGGCGCTGGTCAAGGAGCCCGCACTGCTCCTGGCGGATGAGCCCACGGGGAACCTGGATGAGGCGATCTCGGAAGAGATCCTGGACCTCTTGAAGGAGATCTGGAACCGCGGGACCACGATTCTCCTGGCGACTCACCGGGCGACGCTGGCCGATCAGCTCAAGCGCCGGACCATCGTCCTCGACGGCGGACGGCTCCTGGAGGACGAGCCGTGAGACACCCTGCGTCAACGGTCACCCAGCCACTGCACGACTCCGCGCTTGTTCGAGCGCCGGCTTCGCGGGCGCAACCCTCCTGGGGGGAGGCAGCCCCCGAAGCCCCGAGCGAAGCGAGTGGGGCGGCTTTGCCGCGGGGCGTCGGAAGGGGGGCGAAGCCCCCCTCCGAGGATGTATGAGCAGCCTGCTCCCGTTTCTGATCGGCGAGGCGTTTCGCGATCTGAAGCGGGCGGGGCGCGTGGCAGTGAGCGCGGTCCTCCTGATCACGCTGTCGCTGGCTGCGCTGGGGGCCTTCTGGGTACTCTCGTTGAACCTCGGTCGGGCGGTGGCCCAGTGGCGCGACCGTCTGCGCGTGGTGGTGTATCTTCGCGAGGAGCCTCCGACCGGGGCGGTGGAGGGGCTCCTCAGGAAGGTCGAGGCGGTTGGCGGGATCCAGCGCCTGCGCTACGTCTCCAAGGCCGAGGCGCTCCAGACCCTCAGACGGCAGCTCGGCGGCCAGGCGAGCGTGCTGGAGCAGCTGTCGGCCAACCCGCTGCCGTCCTCCGTGGAGGTCACTCCGGTGTCCGACGCCTCCACCCCGGAGGGCACGCGGGCGCTGATTCAGCGGTTGTCGGCGCTTGTCGAGGTCGAGGAAGTGCAGGGGGGGACGGAGTGGGTGGAGCGGCTCGCGCAGTGGCAGAGGCTGCTCCAGGGGATTGGGCTGGGGGTAGGCGCCGTCCTGGCCTTGGCGGCGATCCTGACGGTGACGACGGCGACGACGCTGGTGCTCCACGTCCGGCGGGAGGAGATGGAGATCATGCGGCTGGTCGGGGCCTCCGAGATGGTGATCCGCGTTCCGCTGTTCCTCCAGGGCTTGGCCCAGGGCCTGCTCGGCGCCGCTGTGGCCGTGGGCGGCCTCTATCTGGCGTATATGCTGGCGCTCCCCACGGTGGAGCCGCTGCTCTCCTTGACGCTGGGGCTGCCTCGGGCCACATTCTTCTCACCGACCGAAATGGCGCTGCTGTTGAGCGGCGGCGGCCTGCTCGGGGCCTGTGGGGGGCTCCTGGCGAAAGGACGGAGTGAGTCGGGGAGGCAGAGCTGATGGGGCGCCGGGTCGCCGTCGCGCTCCTGGTCGTGGGAGTGCTGGCCGCACCGGTGTGGGCGCAGCGGCGCGACGACGCGACACTCCGACAGAATGAGCGAACACTTCAGCAGACGCAGAAGCAGCTCAAAGAGGAGCGGGCCAAGGTCGTCGAGGCCAGGAAGCGGGAGACCTCCCTCCTTTCAGAGCTCGAGGGCTTCGAGCTGACTGTGGACAAAAAGCGACGGGAGCTCGGGGCGCTCAGCCGTCGGATCTCGAAAATGCGGACGGAAATCCAGGGACTGGAAGAGGAAATCCGGCGGCTTGAAACGCAACGGGCCGGCCAACAGGAACTGCTCTCGCGTCGACTGAGAGCGATGTACAAGCTGCAAAAGCAGGGCGGTGCGCTCCCGGTGGTCCTGGCGGGCGATGATCCCATGACCCAGGCGGTCCAGCTCCGGCACCTGACCACGCTGGCGACGGTGGACGCCCGGCTGATTCAGGAGTATCGTGGGACGTCAGAGGGCCTGACGGAGCGCAAGGGGCGCGTGGAGGAGCAGCGGCGGGAACTGGCGTCGCTCCGGGCGAAGGTCGACGAGGAGCGGCACGAGATGGACCGGGAGGCTGCCCGTCGTCGCGGGCTCCTGGCAAAGGTCCGGGAGGAGCGCGCCTATCATGAGCGGATGGTGGGCGAGCTCTCCGAAGCGGCCAAGCGGCTCGAGGCGCTGATCCGGGAGCTCCAGGCTCGGCAGCGGCGCGTGGCGAAGCTCCCACCGGGCAAGGGCGTCGAGCCTCCGGCGATTGGCTTCGGGACGCTCCGAGGTACCCTGCCGTGGCCGACCGATGGGCGGATCGTTGAGGCCTTCGGTGAGCAGGTCCACCCGCGCTTTGGCACCCGGACGTTCAAGCGCGGCGTGGACATCGAAGCCGGAGAGGGGACGGGGATCGTCGCGGTCGCCGTCGGTCACGTCGTCTACACGGGCTGGTTTAAGGGGTACGGAAACTTGATCATTCTCGATCACGGCAACGACTACTACACGCTGTACGCCCATGCCGCCGAGATCCACGTCCGGGAGGGCGAAGACGTGCGGCAAGGGCAGGTCATCGGCACGGTGGGGGATACTGGTTCCCTGGCGGGACCCCGCCTGTACTTCGAGGTGCGCTACCAGGGGCGGCCCCAGGATCCCGCCGAGTGGCTGCGGCGGCGCGGGTAACATTCAGGCGAGGAGGCTCCTCCAATGGGTCCCATCCGGCAGGTGAAGAAAGCGGTGTTCATAACGGGGTTGCTGCTCGTGCTCACCCTCTCGCTCGGCGGGACGGTGGTCAGCAAGAGCACCGACACGGGCGCCACCTACGAGACGCTCAAGCTCTTCACGGAGGTGCTCTCCATCGTCCAGAGCCAGTACGTGGATGAGGTGCCGCCCAAGGAGCTGATCTACAGCGC
>JACQWA010000307.1 GCA_016209425.1 Candidatus Rokuibacteriota bacterium | reverse complement strand
GTAGCCGGCGACGAGCCCGATCAGGGCTCCGATGAGGGCCGCAACCAGCTCCACGCCCACGCCGACCATGAGGGAGACGCGGCCCCCGTACAGCACGCGGGAGAGCAGGTCCCGGCCCAGCGCGTCGGTGCCGAGGGCATGCGGAGGGGCGGGCGGGAGAAGCGATGCCGCGGCCAGGCCCGTGGGGACCTGACGCGGATCGAAGGGCGCCAGCCACGGCGCCAGGAGCGCCGCGGCAATGAAGAGGGCCAGGAGCGCGCCCCCCACCAGCACGCCCCGGTGCCGGAACGGTCCCCACTCATTCACGGCGGATCCTGGGGTCGATGAGGAGGTAGGCGAGGTCCACGAGCAGATTGCCGAGCACATAGATGACGGCGAAGACCAGGACCGCCCCCATGACCACGGGGAGATCGCGCTGCCCGACAGCCGCCACCAGCATCCGGCCGAGCCCCGGCCAGGCGAAGACCGTTTCGGTGAGCGGGGCGCCCACCAGCAGGTCGGCCAAGCCGATCCCGATGACCGTGACGACGGGGATGAGGGCGTTTTTGAGCGCGTGCTTGCCGATGACCGCAAGTTCCGCCAGCCCCTTGGCGCGAGCGGCCTGGATGTAGTCCTGGCGGATCACCTCCACGAGGCTCGAGCGGGCCATCCGGGCGATGGTGCCGGTGTGAAGGGCGCCCAGGGTCAGGGCGGGCAGCACGAGGTGGGTCAGGGCCCCGTCCCCGTACCCGGAGACCGGAAACCAGCCCAACCACACCGCAAAGAGAAGCGAGAGCATGAGCCCGAGCCAGAAGACCGGGGTCGAGATCCCGATGACCGCCGCGCCCATCAGGAGGTGATCCAGCACGCTAGCCGGCCTGATCGCCGCGGCGATCCCCATCGTCAGCCCCGCGCCCACGGCAATCAGCGTGGCGGCGATCGCGAGCTTGAACGTGGCGGGAAACCGCTCGGCGACGACCTGGCTGACGGGCCGCTGCTGGTGGTAAGAGCGGCCCAGGTTGCCCTGAAGCAACCGGGCCATCCACGTCCAGTACTGGACCCAGAGCGGACGGTCCAGCGCGTATTCCTCGCGGATCTGGGCGATCAACTCCGGATCCCCCCGCTGTCCGAGCATGGCGCGCGCCGGGTCACCGAGAGCCACCGCATTCAGGATGAACACGAGCAGGCTGATCCCGAATAGGACGGGGATGAGAGCGAGCAGTCGTTTGCCGACCGGCTGGGAGAGCTCGGCGAGCATCATCGGCTCGGGCTGATCACGCGCTCGGGGGCTCGAATGAGCAGAAGCAGGATGTCCACCACGGTCTGGCTCAGGGACTTGACCGGCGCCACGGAGATCGTGGGATCGGCCCACGGTCCCTCCATGTCGAAGTAGGTGACGATGAGGCTCTGCTCCTGCGGCAGGAGCCGGCCCAAGAGCGGGATCTTCCGGATGCCTTGCTCGAGGACCTGAAGCGGCCTCACCCCGAGGTCCAGGTCCACGCTCTGGTCGACAAGCCTCACCCGGCCCACGCCGCTCACCCGGACCACCTCGCTGTCCAGGAGCAGGTTCTGGGTCTCCATGACGCCGTCCTTCAGGGTGAACTGCGCGCTGATCTGGCGGTACGGCATCCGTTCGCGGGTGAGGTCGGGCAACCGGTAGGGCTGGGCCGGCGTCCCGAGCAAGCCGAAGATCCGGACCAGGGCGGGATAGCGCGACAGGCTGCCTCCCTCGAGCGTGACCGAGAGCCGCCCCCTGAGCGTGGACAGGGCCGTCAGTCCTGGGGCGGTCTCAAAGGCCAGAGAGCCATGGGTGATGAGGTCGCCGGAGGCCCACCGGCGCTCCGACTGGAGCTGGTCATAGATCGGCTCCAGCTGGGCGTTCTCCAGCCTGAAGTCCAGCGCGTGCCGCCAGGACCCCCCGTCGCGCCGCGACGTCCCCTGCCCCTGGAGGCGGCCTCCGGCGGCGGCGCCCTGGAGAATCGTGTATTGAACACCGTCGTTGTCAAACCTCGCCTCACCGCTGTCGACGGCCACCCAGATCGGCACCGGCTTGAGCTTCACCTCGACGCGGGCAAGCTCGGCACGGCCGCTCACCTTCAGGTTCCCGGGAGAGCCGACCAGGGCCAGCCGTACCTCGGGACTGCCGCGGAGGTCGGCCAGCGGCGGCACCCACGGCTCGACGATCGCAAAGGGGGCGTGGCCTGACAGGACGAGATCGGTCCGGTCCCCGGGGCGAACACTCCCCCTGATCGACACCGAGAGCCCGGGGCCAACCAGGTCGAGGGACTCACAGCGGAGCGTTCCGGCCTCCAGCACAAGACGGGCTGGCTCCCGCGAGCCCCAGGAAACCGTGCCCGCCCGGCCCCGGAGGGCGGTCAGCTCGATCTGGCCTCGGAGGTCGCCAAGGTCCGGGAGCGCCCCCCGGAAGGTGGCACGACCGTCGGCGCGCGCCGCGAGCGGAAATGGCAGCCGCTCGCTCAGCGCCGGGAGAAACGGCATCAGATCAAGGTTCGTCGCGGTCACCTCGGCCTGGAGCGGGCCGCTCAGCGCCAGCGGCGCGACCCCCCTCGCGCTCACCCCGAGAGCCAAATTCAGATCCCACCGCCATTGTGCGTCGTCCAGGGTGAACCGGGCGGTCCCGTTCCCAAGCTCGATGTCACGGAATCCCGCTCCGGCGAGCGTCAGCTCTCCCTCGACGCGCAGCTTCGGCCACTGCCCCGACCCCCAGACCCGGAGCAGGACGCTTCCCCGGCCCCCGAACGCCGTCACCCCGGGGATCGCGCTCAGGTCGAGGCTGACCGGGAGGACGGAAAACCGGTAACGACCGCCCACGTCAATGGCGCCCTCAGCCTGGATCGGCATTCCGCCACGCCGCGCCGTGAGCTTGGAGACCGTCAGCTCGGCTCCCTTGAAGGCGAGCGTTGCCCGAAGCGCCTCGAGCCGTTCGGCCGCGAAACGAAGCTCCCGCATCTCCAGTTGACCGCCGCCCTCCAGGGTCGTGGGAGTCCCTCCAAGCCGAGCCTGCAAGAGGATGGGACCGGCCACCGGCCAGTCCGTCCGGGACCAGGTCGTCAGATCCTCGAGCCGCCCTTTGAGGTCCACCTTCAAGGCCAGCTGAAGGTCCTCGCGCCAGCCGCCCCACCCCGACTCGGGGTCAACCAGCCTGGCCGTCCCCGACAGCGTGGCCACAGTCCGACCGGCGCTGACGCGAAGCGCTCGGGAGGCCAATCCCGTCGGCTCCACCTCCACCGGACCCGCCACCAGGTCGGCGCGCCAGCCCTTGAAGCTCACATTCTTGAGGCTCACCTGCCCCGTGATGAGCGGCCTCCCGAGCGTCCGGCCTACGCGGCCGGACAGCGTGAGGCGGCCGGCGAGCCCCTTCACCTCCCACGGCCACAGGTCCCGGCCGAGATCGACGAGGGTGGCGTCGGCCGTGAGCGCGAGCGCCATCGTTGTCACGTCTGCGGTGCCCCGGACGGCGAGGTGGCTCGCTCCCCGGCTCAGAAACAGGCGCTTCACCGTGACAAGGCCGTTGCGGAGGCTCCCCTCCAGCTGTCCCGCGGCCCGTCGCTCTCCATCCGGCAGGCGAAGGTCGCGGCCTGACAGAGTAAAGCGAAGCTCCAACCGCCCGGCGTGCGTCGCCTGCCCCGTCCCCTCCACGCTTCCTGTCACCCTGCCTGCCAGCGCCGGGGGGCGCTTCAAGACGTGGAGCAGATCCGTCAGGTTGACGTCCGTGAGCCGAGCGATTCCGCGCCAGCGCGCTTCCTCGGGCTCGAACACCCCCGAGCCCCGAACCGTGCCGCCCCCGGCCTGAGCCGCGAACGAAATGACTTCCCACCGGTCCGGGCGGAGGAAAACCGTCGCCGTGACCAGTCGGGCGGGCATCCCGGCGACGCTCCCATCCGCGACCCCCAAGCGCCCCTCAAAGTTCCGGGGAAACCCCTCGCCGAACACCTTCCCTCCCAGCGAGAGCCTTCCGCTCCATCCCGCACCGAGCAGGGACCCGAGCTGATCGAGAGCAAGCTCCCCGGTCGTGGTCAGCTCCACCCGCGGGAGTCCACGCGGATCAACGATCATTCCCGTGAACACGAGCTGAGACCCCCCGTGGTCGAGCCTGAGCCGTTCGACCTCGACCATCTCCCGTCCCAGGCGCGCTTGGGCTTCCAGGCGCACCCCGCTCACGCCTCGAGCACCAAGGCTTAGGTCGATCGTCTCCGCGGTGATCGCGGTCACCGGCCGATCGGGCGTCGGCCAGGAGAGGCGACCGCTGAGCCCGGCGACCCTGACGCTGAGCGCGGCGGCCGGATTCCGATACAGAACGGCGCCCCGTTCGAGCCGCACGGGAAAGCCCGGAGCTTCCCCCTCACGCGACAGCTCCTTGAAGCGGCGCACCACGCTTGCCAGGATTTCCCGCAGGGTGGGACTGTCCTCTACCGACAGCCGGGGCCCCTGGATGGTCACAGCGCTGACCCGGAGGTCGCCCTGGAGGAGCCCGGCCAGGGCCAGACCGACCCGGACCCGATCGACGGCGAGGAGGGGCGTTCCGGTGGTGCGATCAGTGATCGTGAGATCCCGGAGCTCGACGCTCCCGAGGCCGAGAGAGAGCCAGAACCCTCCCAGGTGCACGGGGAGGTTCAGCTCCCGGGCGAGTGCCCCTTCGACAAAGGCGCGGATCTGCTCGCGGGCCGTCCGCGTCCGCGCGTAGAGGAAGCCGCCGCCCACGAGCAGGACGAGGAGCAGGACGGAAGCCAGGAGGATGAACGGCGCGCGCCGCCGCATCGCCCCCCGCCCTCAGCGCCTCGCCGTTCCGGCGGTCGGCCCGCCCGCCTTCACGCCCGAAATCAGCAGGAGCCCGGCGAGGAAGAACAGGCCGATCGCCACGATCGCGATCCGCTGGTTGCCGCCGGTGAGCCAGGAGGCGAGGCCGAAGATCATCGGCCCGAAGATCGCCGAGGTCTTCCCGACCAGGGCGTAGAAGCCGAACAGCTCCGCCTCCTGCCCGTTCGGGATGAGGGTGGTCATGAAGGTGCGGCTCGCCGCCTGGATCGCCCCCAGCCCGGTTCCGGCCAGGATCGCCACCACGAAAAACTGGAGCTTCGTCTGGACGAAGTAGGCGGCGCCGACGACGAGACACCACTGGATGAGCGTGACCATCACGACGAACTTCGGCCCCCTGACGTCGGTGGGGCGCCCCCACAGCCAGGCTCCGAGAAGGGCCGAGAGCTGGACAACGAAGTAGAGCTGGATGACCTGCGGGGTCGTGAACCCGAGCGTGTGGCCGGCGAAGACCGAGGAGAAGTACACGACGGTGTTGATGCCGTCCTCGAAGAAGAGGTAGGCCAGCAGGAACCGGCGGAGCGCCGGAAGGGCGAGGATCCGGCGAAGCGTGGCCTGGGTTTGGGTAAAGCCGACCCGAACCGCACCCGTCAGGCTGAGAGTGCCGGGCGGGTCACCGGGCAGGTAGACGAAGGCCGGGATCGCGCAGAGGCCGAACAGCGCGGCCGTCATCAGGAACGTCCCCGCGTAGTTCCCCGCGAGGGCGAAGGGGAGGGCCGCCCCCAGCGCGACCGCCGACCCCAGGTACCCAACCGCAAAGCCGTAGGCCGAGAGCCGCCCCTGCCGCTCGGGCGGTGCCAGGTCGGGAAGGTAGGCATTGTAGTAGACGATGGCGCCCTCGAAGCCCACGGTGCCCACCACGGCGAGGAACCACCCCCAGATCACATCCCCCTTCGCGACCGTTGCCATGAGGGCGGTCGCGGCCACGCTCACGTAGGTGAGGAGGAACAGAAAGCGCTTGCGGACCCCCGCGTGATCCGCGATGGCGCCGAGCGGCGGAGCGGAAAGGGCCACGATGGCCATGGAGGTGGTCACCGACAACCCCCACCAGAAATCCCCCTCCCCGCGCTCGTTGCCGACCACCGCCAGGGCGTAGTACTTCGAATAGACGGTGGCCGGGATGACCGCGACAAACGCCGAGTTCGCGAAGTCGTAGAGCGTCCACGCCACCGCTGCCGTTCGATTCATGCCACCCCCACCCGGTCTATCTTACCCGACCGCTCCAAAAACCGTCGGAATCCGACGAGCCAGCGGAGCGAATCGGAGGGGCAAGGGTTCGTCCTTGCGGCCGGCTATCGCTCCAGCCAGACCTTGCGCAGCGGCGCGAGGAACTCGGGGGCCGAGGAGAGCGGCGAGCGCTCCAGCCCCCGCACGTACGGCTTGATCAGCGCGCGGCTCGTGTAGTGATAGAGGGAGACCCACACCGCGTCGTTCAGGATCATTTGCTCGGCCTCGGCGTAGCGCCTGAAGCGGTCGGGGCCCGTCGCCATGAGGTCGGCCTCATCGAGGAGGCGGTCGAGCGCGGGGTTGCGATAGCGGGAGGTATTCCCGGCGGCCCCGATGTTGCGCGAATGGAAGAGGACGGTCAGGAAGTTCTCCGGATCCGGGTAGTCGGCAATCCACCCCTGGCGGAAGAACCCGGCGCCGCCCCCGTCAACGAGCTTGATGTGGGCGGCCCAGTCCAGGCGGCGGAGCTCGAGCGTGATGCCGATCGCCTTGAGCTGAGCCTGCAGCAGCTCGGCGATCCGCTGATTAAGATCGCCGGTGTTGTAGTGAAAGGAGATCGGGCCGAGCCCCTTGCCGACCGGGAACCCGGCCTCGGCGAGAAGCCGCCGGGCGGCGTCCCGATCAAAAGGCAGTCCCACCACGCCCGGGTTAAACCCGGGCATCGCGGGGGGCAGGATCCCTTTCCCGGCCACGACGCATCCCTCCAGGAGTCCCGCGACGATCGCCTGGGGGTCGATGGCGTGGCCCACGGCCTGGCGGAGGCGACGGTCGGTGAAAGGCGGTCGCTCGACGTTGAAGCGCACGGCGTGCGTTCCCAGAATGGGCCAGATGGCCACCTCCTGCTTGAGCGTCGCGTCTCGCTGAACGGCCCGGCAGTGGCCCGTCGGGATGTCGGTGTAATCCAGGTTGCCGGTCTTGTACTCGTTGAACCGCGTGATCTCAGCGGGAATGATCCGGAAGACGATCCGATCCAGGTACGGCGCTCCCCTGAAGTGCCCCCTGAAGGCCTCGAGCACCACCTGGTCGTCCCGTCGCCATGACCCGAAGCGGAAGGCCCCGGTGCCCACCGGGTGGCTCGCGAACTCGGCGCCCCGACGCGTCGCTTCTTCCCGCGGGACGATCGCCGCAGCGTCGTAGGCCATGAGGAAAAGGAACGGGGCGAAGGGCCGGTCCAGGGTGATCTCCACGATCAAGTCCTCCGGCACGCGGACCCCCCTGATCTCGCCGGCCTGACCCCTCAGAAACTCCCGGGCGCCCGCGATCTTCTCGAACACCCACGGGCGCTTCCCCCTCGCCGCCCGCTCGAAGGAGAACTTCACGTCGGCCGCGCGGAGTTCGCGCCCATGCTGGAACCTGACGCCGCCGCGCAGCACGAAGGTATAGACCTTCTGATCCTTCGAAACGGTCCACCGCTCGGCGAGGGCCGGCGCCGGCTTGAGCGTCTCATCCAGCTCCACCAGCGTGTCGAAGATCTGGCGGATGACGGCCGAGGAGGTGGTGTCGGTGGCCTGGGCTGGGTCCAGCGTGGGTGGGTCGCTGTTGAAGGCTCCCCGCAGCACCCCCCCCTTCTTCTGGCCTATGGCCCCCGTCGGCGCCGCCAGCAAAAGGGCGAGGGCAAGCATCGCGACGGTCCGGTGAGCCCTCACCGGAGGATCCCCCGCGGATCGGCTTCGATTCCGACGCGGTCCAGCCGGTGGAACCCGCTGGGGTGCAACCGGAGGTTTCTCACCTCCGGCCGTACCGTTGCCCAGTGAAGCCGGACGTAGAGCGGGATCCAGGGCAGCTCGTCGGCGAGGATCGCCTGGGCGCGCTGATAGAGGCGGAGGCGTTCCGGTCTGAAGGCGAGCTGGCTCGCGCGGATCAGGAGATCGTCCAGGCGCGGATTGCGATAGAAGGACAGGTTCAGCGCAGCCGGCCCTTTCGTCGCCCCTTCGGATGTCGACAGTGGGTAAAGGAAGAGGTGGGGGTCCCCGGCCGCCACCTCGGCCTCGGTCAGCACGAGGTCGTGATCGCCGAGCTGGGAGAGCTGGGTCAATACCTGGGGATTTTCGGTCCTGACCTGAACGGAAATCCCCGCCGCCGTCAGGGCGACGCCGATCGCCTGGGCCAGGGCCAGCTGATCGATCACGCCGGGGGCATCGCTCACGAGGAGGGTCGCGCTGAAGCCCATGGGGAGCCCCGCCTCTGCCAGGAGACGTCGCGCTCCGGCCGGGTCGCCGGTCATAATCGGCGAGCCTTCCCGCCTCCCCCACACCCCGGGCGGCAGGAACGACTGAAGCGGCACGGCGAGCCGATCCACCGCGATCGCGATCAGCGCGGGGTCGAGGCCGGCGGCCACTGCCTGGCGCACTTTCTTCTTGGAAAATGGCTCCTTTTCAGTCTGAAGCGCCAGCAGCCCCACCTGCCAGCCGGGGAGTGACAGCGCCCCCTCCATCCTGCGCGGGGCGACGGGAGGGATCCAGACGTCAAGACGGCGTCCGTCGAGGTCGGCCTCGGCCTGCTCCTCCGCGACCCCGAGAAAGACAATCCGATCCGTGCGGGGCGGTCCGCCCCAGTAGTCCGGATTCGCTTCCAAGACGACCCGCGCGCCGGTGAGCTCAGCGATGCGAAACGGTCCGGTCCCGAGCCACCGGGTGGTTCCGCCCTCTTCGGCAACTGCGGCGATGACCGAGAAGGCGGGATGGGCCAGCACGGTAAGGAGCGGCGCGTAGGGGAGGACGAGCCTCACCTGCACGGTCTTGGGGTCCAGGGCCCGGACTTCCTTCACGACGCCCGGCAACCCCCGCAGGAGGCGCGGCCACACGGCGGCCGGATTCGGATGGAGCGGATGGTCCCGGGACATCTGGCGCTCGAGGCTCGTCACCACGTGCTCGGCGGTGAGCGCGGCGCCGTCGTGAAACTTCACGCCTTCGCGCAGGGTAAAAGTCCAGGTGAGCCCATCTCTCGAGGGGGACCAGCGAACCGCCAGTCCCGGCTCGATTTCGCTCGAGCCGTCGCGGTATTGCACCAGGGTATCGAACACCTGGCGCGCGATGAGAGCGGTCGGCCCATCGAGTGCGGTGGCCGGATCGGGGATGGCCGGGATTTCTCTCACGCCGACGCGCAGCTCGCGACCGGGCTGCCCCCCGACCGGCCACGCCACGACGACAAGCAGGAACGCCGCAACCCCACCGAGGGACCATCCTTTCAACGGACAAGACATAGTGCTGTTATACGGAGCCGCTGCTCAAAGGGCAAGCTAATCCGAACCCGTTCCGCCGAGCCGGTGTTTCAAAAACAAATGAAGTCCCGCCGCTGGCACCGGAGGTGCATGACCCAAGGGTGAGCCTTTCGCGGGCCAGATCGGGCGAGGCGATAGGTGAAATGGGAAAAAGTCGAGCAATTTCAGAGGGTCAGACGCGTTTGGGCCCGATTTTATCTTGACTTTCTTTTCAACCGGCCCCTATACTGAGTCACGAACTTCGGCACTACGTCTGACAGAGCGTGGCAGGACGCACCGAGACGGTAGGGGCCGAAGGGGTGGAGACGGGCGAAGGGACGGGAGGCCATGAAGGAATTCGAGAAGAAGGGTAATCCGAATCGAGAGCCCATTTCCGAGGGGACGAAGGGGTTCTCGAAGTTCCTTCCCATGACCGACTCGACCTACCGACGCCGGCTGACCGAGTACGAGGTCCAGGTGCAGGACCTTCAGAGCTACGTCCGCTCGCTCGAAGCAGAGACCGTTCATCTCCGGAAGAAGCTGGAAGAGGCTCCCAAGGAGTTCATGGTGCTGGAGAACAAGCTCCGGGAGGCCAACCGCCAGCTCGTGCAGGCGTTCAATCAGAACGAGAAACTGGTCAACGCCCTCTACGAGGCCCGCGAGCAGATCCAATCGCTCAAGGAGGAGGTGGACAAGCTCTGCGCGCCGCCCTCCACCTACGGCGTGTTCCTCTCCGGCAACGAGGACAGCACCATCAACATCCTCGCCCAGGGCCGCAAGGTCAAGGTCAACGTGCATCCCTCCATCAAGCCTGAGTCACTCAAGCCCGGCCAGGAGCTGATCCTGAACGAGGGCCTGAACGTCGTTGAGTCCGCGGGGTACGAGATCCAGGGCGACGTGGTCGTGCTGAAGGAGGTGCTGGATTCCGAGCGCGCGGTGGTCACGCTGCGCGCCGACGAGGAGAAGGTGGGGATCATCGCGGACCCCCTCCGGCTGGAGAAGCTGAAGGTCGGTGACCACATCCTGATGGACACCAAGACCGGCTACCTGCTCGAGCGGCTCCCGAAGAGCGAGGTCGACGACCTGACGCTCGAGGAGGTGCCCGACATCTCGTACGAGGACATCGGCGGGCTCTCGACCCAGATCGAGGCCATCCGGGACGCGGTGGAGCTGCCCTACCTCTATGCCGACTACTATAAGGAGCACAAGCTGACCCCGCCGAAGGGCGTCCTGCTCTACGGACCTCCCGGCTGCGGGAAGACCATGATCGCCAAGGCGGTGGCCAACAACCTGGCCGAAAAGATCTCGGAGCAGCGGGGCGAGAAGATCAAGGGGTACTTCCTGAACATCAAGGGCCCGGAGCTGCTGAACAAGTACGTCGGCGAGACGGAACGAAAGATTCGGGAGATTTTCCAGAAGGCCAAGGAGAAGGCCGCCGAGGACGTGCCCGTGATCGTGTTCTTCGACGAGATGGACGCCCTCTTCCGCACCCGGGGCTCGGGAATCTCCTCCGACGTGGAGACGACCATCGTCCCCCAGCTCCTGGCCGAGATCGACGGCGTCGAGGGGTTGAAGAATGTCATCGTCATCGGGGCCTCCAACCGTCAGGACCTCATCGACCCGGCTATTCTGCGCCCCGGCCGGTTGGACGTGAAGATCAAGATCGAGCGGCCCGACAAGGACGCGGCCACCGACATCTTCCGCAAGTACCTGACCCCCGATATCCCGATCCACGAGTCGGAGAGCCGCCAGCACGGCGGGGACATCCTGGCGACCCTGGAGCGCCTCATCACCTCGACCATCGACGAGATGTACGCGCTCACCGAGGAAAATCGCTTCCTCGAGGTCACCTACGCCAACGGCGACAAGGAAGTTCTCTACTTCAAGGACTTCGCCTCCGGGGCCATGATCGAGTCGATCGTGCGCCGGGCCAAGAAGCTGGCCCTCAAGCGCTACATCGCGACGAGCGAGAAAGGCATCTCCCTGGATGACCTCCTGACCGCGGTCCGCGAAGAGTTCAAGGAGAACGAGGACCTGCCCAACACCACCAATCCGGACGACTGGGCGAAGATCGCCGGCAAGAAGGGCGAGCGCATCGTCTACGTCAAGCCGCTGATGGGCGAGGGCAAGGACAAGCAGCGGGCCGTGGAACGGGTGATCAACACAGGCCAGTATCTGTAATGCCCCTGGGGTGGGGGGACGCTTCGGCCTTCCCCCTACCCCTTTTCTGTTTATCCGGACGAGGCGCGCATGGCCATCCCGAAGGTGATGGGGATCGAAACCGAGTACGGCATCACGGTCAAGAACCAGCCTGACTTCAACCCGATCCTCTCCTCGCTCCTCCTGATCAACAGCTACGAAACCTACCGCGCCTCACGCATCCGCTGGGACTATGAGGCGGAGAGCCCCCTTCGGGATGCCCGGGGCTTCGAGTACATGGAAGAAAAGGACGTGCCTTCCAAGGAGGAGTCCCGGCTCATCAACCTGATCCTCTCGAACGGCGCCCGGTTCTACGTGGACCACGCTCACCCCGAATACTCTTCGCCTGAATGCACGAACCCCCGCGATCTGGTGACCTGGGATAAGGCCGGCGAGCGGATCCTGAATCTCTCGCGGAGCCGCGCCGAGGCGGTCTCGCCCCCCGAGCAGCGGATCCTCATCTACAAGAACAACTCCGACTCCAAGGGCAACTCCTACGGCACGCACGAAAACTACCTCATGGACCGAAAAGTGCCCTTCGCCCGCATCGTCCAGCACCTGATGCCGTTCCTGGTCACGCGGCAGATCTTCACCGGAGCCGGGAAGGTTGGCGCCGAGAACAACACCGAGGCGTGCGATTACCAGATCTCTCAGCGGGCCGATTTCCTCGAGACCGAGGTCGGGTTGGAGACCATGCACAGCCGGCCCATCATCAACACCCGGGACGAGCCCCACGCCGACCCGGAGAAGTACCGGCGCCTCCACGTCATCGTGGGGGACGCCAACATGAGCGAGGTGGCCAACTACCTCAAGGTGGGCACGATGGCCATCGTGCTCAGCATGATCGAGGACGACTTCATTGACCTTGACCTGTCCCTGGACGGCCCGGTCCTCGCGTACCGGAAGGTGTCCCGCGACCTCACCTGCCGGGAGCCGGTCCGGCTCAAGGACGGCCGGGCCCTCACCGCCGTGGAGATCCAGCGACAGTTCCTCGAGCTGGCGCATCGCTACTATCGCGATCACGAGGCAGAGCCGTGGGTGAGCGACGTGCTGGCCCGCTGGGAATCCGTCCTCGATCGCCTCGCCGTGGATCCCGCCGCGCTCTCCCGTGAACTCGACTGGGTCATCAAGCGCGAGCTCATCGAGAGCTACATCGCCAAGCACGGGCTCTCGTGGAGCGACTCCCGAGTCGCGATGATCGATCTCCAGTACCACGACATCCGCCCCGGCAAGGGCCTCTACGGCAAGCTCGAGGAGTCCGAGGCTGTGGACCGCATCGTCACCGACGACGAAGTTTCCAAGGCCATCTACGACCCGCCCAAGGACACGCGCGCCTATTTCAGGGGCCTGTGCCTGCAGAAATACTCGGAAGAGATCGTCTCGGCGTCCTGGGATTCGGTGATCTTCGACCTGAAGGAGGGGCCGCTGAAGAAAATCTTCATGCTGGAGCCGCTCCGGGGCACGGAGGCCCACGTGCGCCAGCTCTTGAACGACTCCCCCACGGCCGCCGATCTGCTGCAGAATATCTCTCGCCCCAGCTTCGGCGTCTAGCGGCCGCTCCCGGCGGCCCAACACGAGCGAGAACATGACGGACCAGCGGTGGCAAGCCCTTTTCGGCGACTACTCCAACGCCAGCTTCGTCGAGCTGCTGCGGGCCACCTCGCCCCACATGCTCCCGAGCCTCAGCGCCGGGTCGCCCGAGGAACCGGCACTCCCGGCCTCCCCCCATGGGACCACGATCCTCGCCCTGAGATACCGGGACGGCGTGCTCATGGCCGGGGACCGGCAGGCCACCGAGGGGTTCCAGGTGGCGCACCGCAACATCGACAAGATCTACAAGGCCGACGACTTTTCCGGGATTGGAATCGCAGGGGCCGCCGGGCCCAGCATGGAGATGGCCCGGCTGTTCCAAACCGAGCTGGAGCACTACGAGAAAGTGGAGGGCGAGGGGCTCTCCCTGGAGGGAAAGGCCAACCGGCTGGCCCAGATGATCAGGATGAACCTGCCCGCGGCGATGCAGGGGCTCATCGTGGTCCCCATCTTCGCCGGGTTCGACGAGAAGGCGGGGGTCGGCCGGATCTTCAAGTACGACATCACCGGCGGGCGCTACGAGGAGGCCGAGTACTTCGCTCAGGGCTCCGGCGGCAAGGACGCGCGTGACAGCCTGAAAAAGCGCTACCGAAAAGACCTGCCCAAGGCGGAGGCGCTCAGCGTGGCCCTGGAGGCGTTGATGGACGCCGCCGAGGAGGACATCGGCACCGGCGGACCCGACCTGGTCCGCGGGATTTTCCCCAGCGTCAAGACCATCACGCGCTCGGGTTTCGGCGAGGTGCCGGAGGACGAGGTGCGGCGCGCCTGCGAAGCGCTCTTGGCCGAGCGCAAAGGCCGGCTGTGAAATCACCCGCCCGCTAGCGAGGAAAACGATGCCCCTGCCCTACTACGTCTCCCCCGAGCAGATGATGAAGGACAAGGCGGAGTACGCCCGCAAGGGCATCTCCCGGGGGAAATCCATCGTGGCCCTGGAGTACAGCGACGGCGTCCTCCTGGTCGCCGAGAATCCCTCCACGCTGCTCCACAAGATTTCGGAGATCTACGACCGCATCGCCTTCGCGGGGGTGGGCAAGTACAACGAGTTCGAGAACCTCCGGATCGCCGGGGTGCGCCACGCGGACCTGAAAGGGTACAGCTACAGCCGCGGTGACGTGACCGGCAAGGCGCTGGCGAACGCGTACTCCCAGGCCCTCGGGAACATCTTCACGCAGGACATCAAGCCCTTCGAGGTCGAGGTGCTGGTGGTGGAGGTGGCGGAGGCCAACGGGTCCAAGAACGAGATCTACCACATCCTCTACGACGGCACCATCGAGGACGAGCACAACTACGCGGCCATGGGCGGCCAGGCCGACGAAATCCGGCGCTTCCTCAAAGACAACTACCGGGAGGGTCTTCCGCTGGAGGAGGCCCTCCAGCTCGGAGTCCGGGCGCTCATGGTGACCCAGAACAAGGCGCTGACCGAGCTGGATCTGGAGGTGGCGGTGCTGGACCGGACCAAGGAGCGGCGCAAGTTTCGCCGCATCCCCCCTGAGGCGTTGAGCCAGATTCTCGGAGGGAGCAGGTAGAACTTGCGCACCCCACCTGATACCGCTAAGCTGTACCTGAGATGAAGCGTCGCATCTTCGGGCTCGAGAACGAGTACGGGCTCACCTGCACCCTCAACGGGCAGCGTCGTCTGTCACCAGACAACGTGGCCCGGTACCTCTTCGAGAAGGTCATCCCGGGGGCCCGCAACGCCAACGTGTTCCTCGAGAACGGCGCGCGGCTCTACCTGGACACGGGCTTCCATCC
>JACQWA010000353.1 GCA_016209425.1 Candidatus Rokuibacteriota bacterium | reverse complement strand
CGATGAGCGTGAAGCCCCGTCGGTTTCCGAGGGTGAGTCGTTTCTTCCACCACTTCATCATGTGAGTCGTCCTCCTTTTCTCTTTTCGTTAATCCGAGGACCCCTTGTCCTCCGAGCGTTTGAGGGAGCCGATGAGTTCCCTCCTCCCTGCTCCGTCATCGTGCAGGTTCGATGCCAGGGATCAGGGATACGCTCCGGTGGGGGGGGCTAAGAGTAAGTGGTGGGAAAGACGAGTGATTTTGAAATCCCCCGGGATGGGTCCGGGTCCATTCCGGTCCGAGCGCTGACGCAATCTGTTGGCAGTCCCGTCAAAAAACGTCACTTCTCGGGCTCGGCGTCCCGGTCCTTTCCCAGCCTGTGCTTCTGAAGTTTGTAGCGGAACTGGCGGAAGCTGAGCCGGAGGAGCTCGGCGGCCCGGGTCTGCACCCCCCCGGTCCGCTCGAGCGCTTTCGTCAGGAGCCGCGCCTCGATCTGGTCGAGCGTGGCGTCCAGGTCCATCCCCTCGTCCGGGAGATCGAGGTCGACCCCCCGGGGGTGGCGCTGGCGGCGGACCGACTCCGGCAGGGCGTCAACGCCGAGGATCTCCCCCGTTCCGAGGACGACGGCGCGCTCCACCACGTTTTCCAGTTCCCGGATGTTTCCGGGCCAGTGGTACTGCTCCAGCAGCGCCAGCGCCTCCGGGGACAGGCCGCGCACCTCCTTGCCGAGCTCCTTGCCGTACTTCTGGAGGAAGTGCGCGACCAGCAACGGGATGTCCTCCCGGCGCTCGTGGAGCGCCGGGAGATGGATGGGGATCACGTTCAACCGGTAGAAGAGGTCCTCCCGCAGCGTGCCGTCGCCGACGGCGGCCTCCAGGTCTTTGTTGGTGGCGGCGATGAGGCGCACGTCCACCTTCATGTCCTTGGTGTCCCCCACCCGCCGGATCTCGCGCTCCTGGATGGCGCGCAGGAGCTTGACCTGGAGCAGGGCCGGGATCTCGGTGATCTCGTCGAGGAACAGCGTCCCCCCGTCGGCGGCGGAGAAGAGGCCGACCTTGTTGGCGACGGCCCCCGTGAAGGCGCCCTTGACGTGGCCGAAGAGCTCCGACTCCATGAGCCCGTCCGGGATGGCGCCGCAGTTGACCGAGATGAACGGCTTGTCCCGTCGCTGGCTGTTGAAGTGAATGGCCTGGGCCACCAGCTCCTTGCCGGTCCCGCTTTCGCCCGTGATCATCACCGTAGAGTGGCCGTCGGCGATCTTCCGGATCGTGTCGAAAACCTCCACGATCCTGGCACTCTTGCCGATGATGTTCTCGAACCGATACTGGGTCTCCAGCCGGCGCTTCAGGTTGAGGTTCTCGTCCCGGAGGCGCTTCCGCTCCAGGGCGCGCTTGATGTTCAGCGTGACCTCGTCGTACTTGAAGGGCTTGGTGATGTAATCGTAGGCGCCGAGCTTCATGGCCTCCACGGCGGTCTCGGACGATGCAAAGGCGGTGATCATGATGACCACCGTGTTCGGGGAGAGATCCTTGGCGGTCTTCAGCACCTGAAGCCCGTCCACCTTCGGCATGCGGAGATCCGTGATGATCGCGTCGAAGGTCTCCCGCCGCACGGCCTCGATGGCGGCCTCACCCCCCTCGGCGACGGTTACGTCGTATCCCTCGTTCTTGAGCATGATGAAGAGCACCTCCCGCATGCTCGCTTCATCGTCGACGACAAGGATTCGGGCGTCGGCCATCGTGCAGTCCCTCAGGCGCGGTGAGCGGCTTTGGCGAGGGGCAGGCGCAGGGTGACGGTGGTCCCGGCTCCCGGGACACTCCGCACCTCGACGTCCCCCCCGTGATCCTGGATCACGCGGTGGACCTGCGCGAGCCCGATCCCGCTTCCGCCGGGCTTGGTTGAGAAGAAGGGCTCGAAGATGTGCGGGAGACTCTCGGGGTCGATGCCACTTCCGGTGTCGGCGATCCAGACCTCGAGCCTCGACACGTTCCGCTGGGTCACGATCCCGGCGCCGATCCGGAGCTCCCCCCCCTCCGGCATGGCTTCGACGGCGTTGATGCAGAGGTTCCAGATAGCCTGGCGGAACTGCTGCGGATCCAGGAGGGCTGAAACGCTCCCGTCGTAGTCCCGCCTGACCTTGAGGTCGGCCGGGAGGGAGCGGTGCTCGAGAAGGAGCAGGACCTCATCGAGGACCTCCCCGACGTTCACGGCCAGCGGATGCAGAGGGGCGGGGCGCGCGTACTCCAGGAACTCCTTGACGATGTGGTTCAGCCGGTCGGATTCGCGGAGCACGATCTGCACGAGCCGGTCATGGTCCCCCCGGGGGAGCTCCCGCGACAGCACCTCGATGGCGCCGGACAGCGACGCCAGTGGATTTCGGATCTCGTGGGCGATGTTGGCCGCCAGGCGCCCGATCGTGGCCAGGCGGTCCGCCTGGCGCATCCGCTCTTCCATCTGCTTGATGCTGGAGAGATCCTGGAACACCCCGATGATCCCGGCCAGTTCTCCTCCACCCGAACGGATAGGCCAAAACGAAATTCCAAGCGGAACCTCGCGGCCGTCCTTTCGCCGGAGGCGTATCTCATGCCGCCGAACCTGCCACCCCTCGACGCGCATGGCCCGTTCGATCTCGTTCGGAGGGATCCCGTCCCCGAAGACCGACTCCCAGAGATGCCCCGCCACTTCGCCGGACTCATATCCGGTGATCTCCTCGGCGGCCCGGTTCAAGGTGGTAATGCGGCACCCGAGATCCATCCCGACGAGGCCGGAGCCGACCGATTCGAAGATCAGGTCTTTGAAGGCTCGGAGGTCGGAGAGGTCCTTTCGCTGATCTTCCAGGGCCCGATGCAGCGCGGGATACCGTTCCGCCAGCGATCCGGCGAGGATGGCGACCACGAGGAACGCGGCGGTGTTGAGAAAGATGGTCATGATTTCCAGAGCCGTGGTCTCCGTCGGTTCCATGAGCCTGCTCAGCGGGAACGCCGTGCGACCGAGCACCAGCCCCGTGTAGAGGAGGCTCGAGAGGCCGGCGATGACGAGCCCGCCCAGGCGCGCGAGGACCACGCAGGCCGCGGTCACCACGAGGACATAGAGGAACGCGAAGATGCTCTGCGGCCCGCCGGTGACCGCGACGATGGCCGTCACCAGCGCCGCGTCGAGGATCAGCTGGAGCCAGGCAAACCGCCGGAGGTTGGAGACCGTCGGCTGCAGGACGAGGAAGGCTCCCGAGGCGGCGCCGGCGCCCGCGAGGCAGAGCGCGAAGGGGGGAAACGGGTGCGGGAGGGCGCCCCAGACGGCGAGCAGCGCGCCGATCCCGAGGAGGAGGCCGGCGGCAAACAGCCGCGCCACGCTGAGTCCGCGCAGGGCCGCTGAAAAGTTGGGGGCCTCAAGCACTGCCGCGCGCTATTTGACGAGAGTCACGAGCCGGAAGATCGGGAGATACATGGCGATGACCAACCCGCCGATGACCACGCCCAGGAACACGATCATGAGCGGCTCGAGGAGGGCGGTGAGGGCGCCGACGGCGGTGTCCACCTCGTCGTCGTAGAAGTCGGCGATCTTGTTGAGCATCGCATCCAGGGCGCCCGTCTGCTCGCCCACCGAGATCATCTGGACCACCATCGGGGGAAAGACCGTGGACGCCTTCAGAGGCTCCGCCAGCGTCTTGCCCGCGGTCACGGAGGCGCGGGTCTCCAGGACGGCTTTCTCCACCACCCGGTTCCCCGCCGTCCGGGCGGTGATGCGAAGCCCTTCCAGGATTGGAACGCCGGAGGAGACCAGCGTGCCCAGGGTCCGGGTGAAGCGGGCCACCGACACCTTTCGGATCAGCGTGCCGAGGATTGGGAGTTTCAGGAGGAGGGCGTCAATCACGGATTTCCCGCCCTCCGTCCGGTAGTACATCCGGATGCCGAGGACGAGGCCCACCGCCGCGGCGATGATGAGCAGGATGAAGCGCTGCACAAAGTCAGACAGCTTCATGACGATCATCGTGGGCAGGGGGAGTTCGGCTCCCAGGCCGGTAAACATCTTCGCGAACGTGGGGATGACGAAGGTGAGCATGAACACCACCACCACGAAGGCCACCCCCATGATCGTCGCGGGGTAGATCATCGCCGACTTGACCTTCCGCTTGAGGGCGGCCGCCTTTTCGATATAGACGGACAACCGCTGGAGGACTGTGTCCAGGATGCCGCCCGCCTCCCCGACTTCCACCAGGTTCACGTAGAGTTCGTTGAAGGTCTTCGGATGCCTGCGGAGGGAATCGGCCAGGGTCGAGCCTGACTCCACGCTTCCGGCCACGCTGGCGGTGACCGTCCGGAGAGCCTTCGATTCGCTCTGCTCGGCCAGGATGGTCAGGCACTGCACCAGGGGGAGGCCCGCGTCGACCATGGTGGAGAACTGGCGGGTGAAAATCGCCATCTCCTTGTCCTTGACCTTCCCGCCGAATCCGCCGAAACGCCCGCGGGCGCCGGCCCGCGCCTGCCCGGCGGCCTTCTCCTTGATCGCGGTGACCAGAATGGCCTTGCGGCGCAGCTCCGCGACGGCGGCCGTGCGGTCCGCCGCCTCGATCTCGCCGGCCGTGGAGCCCTGGGTGGTGCGTCCCTGGTAGGCAAACACCGGCATCGCGATTCCTCCTCAGCGCCTCGCGAACGGAGCCGCTTCCGCGGCGGCGCGCGCCCCTGCCCCCGCCAGGAGTTGGTGGAGTTCCTCGGGAAGCGTGGAGCGGCTCAGGGCGTCCTCGCGGGTGATGAGGCGCCGCTGCACCAGCGCGGCCAGCGACTGGTTCATGGTCTGCATCCCGAATTTCGTCCCCGCCTGCATGGCGGAGTAGATCTGGTGGATCTTCTCCTCGCGGATGAGGTTCCGGATCGCGGGCGTGTTGATCATGATCTCCAGGGCCATGACCCGGCCCTGTCCGTCGACCCGGGGGATGAGGGCCTGAGAGAGCACACCCTCCAGCACCAGCGAGAGCTGGGACCGGACCTGAGGCTGCTGGTGGGGGGGGAAGACATCGATGATGCGGTTCATCGTCTGGGCGCACGAGTTGGTGTGCAGGGTGGCCAGGGTGAGGTGACCGGTCTCTGCAATGGTGAGGGCGGCCGCGATCGTTTCGAGGTCGCGCATCTCGCCGATGAGCACGACATCGGGGTCCTGACGGAGGACGAACTTCAGCGCGTTGGTGAACGACTGGGTGTCGGAGGCGACCTCGCGCTGATTCACCATGCACTTCTTGTGCGTGTGGACGAACTCGATGGGATCCTCGATGGTGACGATGTGCTCCGCGCGCTCGTTGTTGATCTTGTCGATCATGGCCGCCAGCGTCGTCGACTTGCCGGACCCCGTGGGGCCCGTGACGAGCACCAGCCCCTTGGGGCGCTCGGCGAGCTGCGAGACGATGGGGGGGAGGCCCAGCTCATCGAAGGTGCGGATCCTGAATGGGATCACCCGGATGGCCACGGCCGCCGCCCCGCGCTGGCGGAACACGTTGCAGCGGAAGCGCGCCAGCCCCTGAATGCCGAACGACAAATCCAGCTCGTTCTCCTCTTCGAACTTCTGCTTCTGTCCTTCGTTGAGGACGCTGTACGCCAACCGTTGCGTGTCCGGGGGAGTCAGGACCTCGAACTCGGTGAGCGGGACCAGCCTGCCATGCAGGCGGATCTGCGGGTAGGTGCCCGTGGTGATGTGAAGGTCGGATCCCCCCCGCTCGACCAGGATGGTGAGCAGCTCGTGCATCGTCGCGGCCATGGATCACCTTCTCCCTATGGGTCCCGATCCCCTCGTCCCGCTCAGCCGATGGTCACGCGGAGAATCTCCTCCGCGGTGGTCACTCCCTCAAGCACCTTCAGGAGCCCCGCCTGGCGGAGGGTCTTCATCCCTTGCTGGATCGTCAGCTCCCGGAGCTCGGTGGTGTTCGCGCCGCGGAGGATCAGCTCCCGGACCTCCGTGGTGACCGGCATGACCTCGTAGATGGCGGTCCGCCCTCTCATCCCGGTGAAATTGCACACCTCACACCCCTTTCCCTTGTAAAGGGTGACCCTCCCCAGGCCCTGGGGGACGTGGCCATAGGGGGTCAGGCTCTCCTCGTCGGCCTCGTAAGGTTGCCGGCACTCCTTGCAGACCTTGCGCGCGAGGCGCTGAGCCAGCACCAACAGGACGGAGGACGCCACCAGGAAGGGCGGGATCCCCATGTCCTGGAGCCGGGCAATGGTGCCGGCGGCGTCGTTGGTGTGCAGGGTGGAGAACACCAGGTGCCCGGTCAGCGCCGCTCGGACGGCGATCTGGGCCGTTTCGAGGTCCCGGGTCTCGCCCACCAGGATCACATCCGGGTCCTGGCGGAGGAAGGACCGGAGGACGGCGGCGAAGGTGCGTCCGATTTCCTCGCTGACCTGGACCTGGTTGATCCCTTTCAAGTTGTACTCGACCGGGTCTTCGGCGGTCATGATGTTGATGTCGGGAGAGTTGATCGTATGGACGGCCGAGTAGAGGGTCGTCGTCTTTCCGGAGCCGGTCGGTCCCGTGATCAGGATCATCCCGTAGGGACTGTGGATGGCCTTCTTGAAGTTCTCCATGCTCCAGTCGTCGAACCCGAGCTTCGACAGATCGAGCGTGAGGGCCTCCTTGTCCAGGATGCGCATGACGATCTTCTCGCCAAAGATCGTCGGAAGCGTGGAGACGCGGAGGTCGATCTCCCGGCTCGAATACCGGATCTTGATCCGGCCGTCCTGGGGAAGCCGGCGCTCGGCGATGTCCAGGTTGGACATGATCTTCACGCGGGACAGGAGGGCAGCCTCCAGGCGCTTCGGCGGCGCCATCATCTCCTGGAGCACCCCGTCAATGCGGTAGCGGACCCGGAACACCTTCTCGTACGGCTCCAAATGGATATCCGAGGCCCCGCGGCGGATGGCGTCGGTGAGGATGAGGTTCACCAGCTTGACGACCGGCGCCTCCTCGGAGGCGTCCTTGAGCTCGAAGATGTCTACCTTCGAGGGGGCGGCGTCCTCCCCGCCTTCCAGCACCTCCACGTCCGGGGCCTCCCCCTCGATGGCGCTGATGGCCTCGCTGAGGGCGTCGATCTTGGACTCGTAGATGCGATCGATGGCCTTCCGGATGGCCCCCTGAGAGGCCACCACCGGCAGCACCTGGAGGTTCGTCATGAAGGCCACGTCGTCCAGGGCGAAGACGTTGGTCGGGTCGGCCATGGCCAGCGTCAGGGCGTTCCCTGTCCGCTTCACGGGAAGCACCTCGTACTTCTTGGCGATCTGGGCGGGGACGAGCTTCACCACCTCGGGGTCGATGTCGAGTTGGGAGAGCGTGATGGAGGGGATGCCGTACTGGCGCGAGAGGAAGGCAATCAGCTGATCCTCGTGGATGATACCGAGCCGGACGAGGATCGAGCCCAGCTTCTCGTTGGTACCCTTCTGCTCGGACAGAGTCCGCTGGAGCTGTTCCTGGGAGATCAGTCCCTCGTTGACGAGGAGATCGCCCAGACGCCGGCTGACTGGTTGCCCGACTCTCCCTTGTGCCATCAGGCCCTAATCTTTTTAGTCTACCCCACGAAGCCGATTCAAGGTATCTGTAAATGCCTTCGCCGCTTCCTCCTGATACAGGACAAACACGATCCGCCTGAGGCTCGTGGTTCCGGCCTTGAGGTGCGAGAGCACGGCACTCAGCATGGCCTCGGCGGCCTGGGCCACCGGGAAGCCCCCTACCCCCGTCCCGAGGGCAGGGAAGGCGATGGACGAGAGCTTGTGCTTGTCGGCAAGGGCCAGGCTCGAGCGGGTCGCTTGGGCGATTTTCTGGGCGTCGGTCTTCAGATCCTGACCCATGGCGGCGGCGTGGATCACGTGGGTGGCGGGGAGGTTGCCGGCAGTCGTGATCACCGCCTCGCCCACCTCGATGGGACCCTGCCGCACCGCCTCCTCTTCGATGATCACCCCACCCTTTCGCTTGATGGCTCCGGCGACCCCCGCCCCCATCCAGAGATGGGAGTTGGCCGCGTTGACGATGGCGTCCACCTCCCAGTCGGTGAGGTCGCCCCGCTCGATGATGAGCTCGGTCTTGCCAACCTTGAGCTTCATGCCGGCTGAATCTCGGGGCTGCCCGGATCGCCCTCGCGCCGCTTGGCGCTCTCCCAGGCCCGGTCCATCTGCTCGGGGGAAGCGTGCGAGAGG
Source organism: Candidatus Rokuibacteriota bacterium (assembly GCA_016209425.1). Taxonomy (GTDB): domain Bacteria; phylum Methylomirabilota; class Methylomirabilia; order Rokubacteriales; family CSP1-6; genus JACQWA01. The sequence continues at coordinate 15,782 of JACQWA010000353.1, read as the reverse complement.
CTCTTCCCCTCAGCGGCGAGCTCCGCCTCCATGAACCTGAAACGACGCCGGAACTTTTCCACCGCATGCTGCAGGCATCCCTCGGCGTCGCGGGTCAGCAGGCGCGCGACGTTGACAACGGCAAACAGGAGGTCCCCGAGTTCGTCCTGGAGCCGGGCGATGTCACCCTGGGAGAGCGCCTCGTCCACTTCCCCGACCTCTTCTTTCACCTTGACCCAGGCTTCCTCCGGCGTCTTCCAATCAAAGCCGGTGCGGGCAGCCTTCTCCTGGATGCGCTGGGCGCGGAGCAGGGCCGGAAGACTGCGGGGCACCCCCTCGAGCACCGAGCGGCGAGCCCCATCACGGATTGCCTCTTCGTGCTTGATTCGTTCCCACTGGGAGAGCGCTTCCTGAGCGCTCTCCACCTTTCGATCGCCGAAGACGTGGGGATGCCTCCGCACCATCTTGGCGACGAGCCGCGCGAGGAGGTCGGCCATCGTGAACTCGCCCAATTCGCGCGCGATCTGGGCGTGAAACACGACCTGAAAGAGCAGATCTCCCAGCTCTTCCAGCAGGGCGTCGTGCTGGCCCCCGTCGAGCGCCTCGAGGACCTCGTAGGCCTCTTCGATGAGGTAGGGCTTGAGCGAGCTGCGGGTCTGCTCTCGGTCCCAGGGACAGCCCTGATCCCCTCTCAGACGGGCCATGAGATCGACAAGCGAGTCGAAAAGAGCCCCGGGAGAGTCTGCCATGTCGGGTACCTGAGAACTCAGAACTCCATTATACACAAGGGGAAATCCACGCTCCAACTCCCTTCGCCCCCCTCCCTTGTGGGCTTATCCGCGGTGTGCTAGGCTCCAGGAAACCCTCCGGCTGAGGGACCCGATGCCGCCCGAGGACGTTTCCGAAGAAGGATTCAGGATAAGAGACCGGCGCGGTCAACGTGCCGAGACGGGATCTGGCGGCCCTGGGTTCGACCTCCCCCCGCGGCCCGACGAGCCCCCCTCGAGGGAATACGCGGAGACCAGTCCCCCTGGACGATCCGACTTGCCACCCGAGCCGGACCTGGCCGCGTTGTTTATCCTGCTGGCCAACTCGGCCCTGCTCAACCTCGGCGAGACGCCCGAAGCGCCAGGCGGAGTGGCCTCCATGGACTTGGCCCAGGCCAAGTTCAGCATTGACCTGCTGAGAGTGTTGAAGGAGAAAACCGAGGGAAATCGTTCCCCCGACGAGAGCCAGCTCCTGGAGGGAATTCTCCACGACCTTCGACTGCGCTTCGTCCGAGCTGTCGGTCCCCGCTGACGGGCGGGCGGGGAATCACTTCCGCGTGGCAATGATCAACCTTCCGTCCTCAATGGTGATGGCGCTCACGACGGCCGGCACCTGCCACCGGAGAGGGGTTTGTCCCGGCCATCCGAGCAAAAGAGAGAGGAGCCACGCCCCCATCTCCTGATTGCCAAGGCTGAACTCGCTCACCTGGAGCTGGCCGTATCTCCGCTGTGTCCTCTCCGTCCGGCGTTCCACCTGAATCGTCCCGCCCACCGTTACCCACACGGGGCGGTCGACGGTGGAGGCCGGGAGAGAGTTTTGGAGAAGAGAGAAGGGGAAGCCCTTGAGGAGATGTTTCAGCGTCGTCTTGCCCTGAACCTCGATCGTCCCTGCCGAGAGCTTCACCACGAGCGGAGAAAGGGGAATCTCCTCGCTCTCCTCCAGGTGCCTGGCCAGAAAGGCGTTCAGCTCCCGCTCGGTGATCACCACCGGGTCTTGCCGAGAGGAGCGGTGTGAATCCCGCAAGATGAGTTCGAACAGCTTTTGCTGGGCACGGTGGCCATCGGAGGGCGTGTAGTCCGCCTGAGGCATGGGGGGAATGTCGAAGATAGCTCCCGCCAGGTAGATCACCACGGCCCCCCCCGCCAGGACCACCCCCACGAGGAGGAGAAGGACAAAACACCCCAAGCAGCCGAACCTCATATTCGTACCCTAGCACCGGCGCCTTATAAACGACAATAAAAAAAGGGAATATTGCAGCTCAGGCGTTTTTTTTCCTTCGGTCTCTTGACTATTACTGACTCATGATATATAAGGTAATCAGGCTTAGATCTCAACTCCAGACTCAGCCAACGAAGGAGGAGAACGTACATGGCGAAGGTAATCGGTATCGACCTCGGGACGACGAACTCCGTCGTGGCGGTGGTGGAAAGTGGCGACCCGACCGTCATTGCCAATCAGGAGGGGAGCCGCCTCACCCCGTCGGTGGTGGGGTTCACGAAGGACGGGGAGATTCTGGTCGGACAGGTGGCCAAGCGCCAGGCCATCACGAACCCCGAGAACACGGTCTTCTCCATCAAGCGTTTCATGGGGCGCCGCTACGAGGAGGTACTGAACGAGATCAAGCTTGTCCCGTACAAGGTCGTGAAGGCCGACAATGCGGACGCGCGGGTCGAGGTGCGCGGCAAGGTGTACTCGCCGCCCGAGATCTCGGCTATGATCCTTCGCAAGCTCAAGGAGGCCGCGGAGGCGTACCTGGGCGAGAAAATCACGAGAGCCGTCATCACCGTCCCGGCCTATTTCAACGACAGCCAGCGCCAGGCCACCAAGGACGCGGGCCAGATCGCCGGCCTGGAGGTGCTTCGAATCATCAACGAGCCCACGGCCGCGTCGCTCGCCTACGGGATGGACAAGAAGAAGGACGAGACCATTGCGGTGTATGACCTGGGCGGCGGCACCTTCGACATCTCGGTCCTCGAGATTGGCGAGGGCGTGTTCGAGGTGAAGGCGACCAACGGCGACACGCACCTGGGGGGTGACGACTTCGACCAGCGAGTGATCGACTGGATCGCCGAGGAGTTCAAGCGCGAGAACGGCATCGACCTCAAGAAGGACCGCATGGCGCTCCAGCGGCTGAAGGAGGCCGCGGAGAAGGCGAAGTGCGAGCTGTCGACCACACTCCAGACCGAGATCAACCTCCCGTTCATCACGGCGGATGCGAGCGGACCCAAGCATCTGGTGCTGACGCTGACGCGTGCCAAGCTGGAGTCCCTGGTGGCGGACCTCGTCGAGCGCACGCTGGGTCCCTGTCGCCAGGCGATGCAGGACGCCGGGGTCGGCCCGAAGGACATTGACGAGGTCATCCTGGTGGGAGGCCAGACGCGAATGCCGAAAGTGCAGGAGACCGTGAAGGCCCTCTTCGCGAAGGACCCCCACAAGGGCGTGAACCCCGATGAAGTCGTGGCGGTGGGCGCGGCGGTGCAGGCGGCGGTGCTCACCGGCGAGGTAAAGGATCTGCTTCTGCTCGACGTCACGCCGCTGTCGCTCGGCATCGAGACGCTGGGGGGCGTGATGACCAGGCTCATCGAACGGAACACCACGATCCCGACGAAGAAGTCGGAGATCTTCACGACCGCTGCCGACAACCAGACGTCGGTCGAGGTGCATGTGCTGCAGGGCGAGCGGCCCATGGCGCGCGACAATCGGACGCTCGGCAAGTTCCACCTGGTCGGCATCCCGCCGGCACCCCGCGGCGTGCCGCAGATCGAGGTGGCGTTCGACATCGATGCGAACGGGATCCTGAACGTGTCGGCAAAGGACACGGCGACGGGCAAGCAGCAGAACATCACGATCACCGCGTCGTCCGGTCTCTCCAAGGATGAGATCGATCGGATGATGAAGGAGACGGAGGCGCACGCGGCCGAGGATGCCCAGCGCAAGCAGGAGATCGAGGCGCGCAACCAGGCGGACTCGCTCGTGTACACGACCGAGCGCACGCTCCGGGAGCACGGCGACAAGGTTCCGGAGGGCGAGCGCAAGGCCATCGAGGACGCGCTGAACGAGGCCCGCGAGGCGTTGAAGGGGGACGACATCAATCGAATCAAGCGCGCACAGGAGAACCTGACGAAGGCCTCGCACAAGCTGGCGGAGGTCATGTACCGCGAAGCGCAGGCCAAGGCCGGAGCTGGCAGCACGGACGGGGGAGCAGGCGGCCAGCAGAAGTCCAAGGCGCCCGAGGGGGATGTCGTCGACGCCGAGTTCGAAGATCTGGGCGAGAAGAAGTAAGGCCGCCCTGGGAGGGTGGGCGTGAGGCGGGATTACTACGGGGTGCTGGGGGTCAGCGTCAGCGCCAGCCAGCAGGAGATCCGTCAGGCCTACCGGCGGCTGGCGCGACAGTACTCGCCCGACGTGAACGTGTGGGATCGCGAGGCGCAGGGGCTGTTCGAGGAGATCTCGGAAGCCTACCGCATCCTCAGCGATTCCGGCGCGCGGTCCCTCTACGATCGCTTCGGTCAGCGCGCGTTCCGCCGACAGGCGGCGGAGCCGCCGGGGCAGCGCGGCGAGGATGTGTATGTCCCCGTGGAGCTCTCGTTCGCTGACGCGGCACACGGCGTCGGACTGACGTTGAACGTGGAGCGGTTCCGGTCTTGCCCGCGGTGCGCGGGAGGGGGGTGCCCGGCGTGCCGTGACCGCGGCCTCGAGTCGGAGATCGCTGAGGTGCCGGTCGCGATTCCGAGCGGCGTCGACACGGGCGCGCAGATCCACGTGGCCGGGGAAGGGCATGCCGGTTCGCTCGGCGGGCCGCGCGGCGACCTGATCGTGATCACGCGGGTGCGGGAGCATCCCTTCTTCACCCGCAAGGGCGACAACGTGCACTGCGAACTGCCCGTGACGCTCGGCGAGTCGGTGCTCGGGGCGCGGATTCGGGTGCCGACGCTCGACGGTGAGACGGCGCTGGTGCTGCCGCCCGGCACGCAGAGCGGCCAGGTGTTCCGGCTCCGCGGCAAGGGTATGCGGCGGCTCCACGGCGATGGCGCGGGGGACATGTACGTCATGGTCCGCGTCAGCATCCCCGGGGGGCTTGATGCTCGGACGCAGGCGATATTCCGCGAGCTCGAGCGCCTGCTGCCGGAGACTCCGCGCGCGGACTACGAGCGGTTTCGGGGGGGCGCGGCATGACGAACAAGGGCAAGCCTCTTTACATGATCGGGGTGGTGGCCGACATGCTCGAGTTGCACCCCCAGACCCTCCGATTTTACGAGAAAAAGGGCCTGATTCAACCGAGCCGCACGGTCGGCCGGACCCGGATGTATTCGGCCGAGGACGTGGAGGAGATTGCCCGCGTGCTTCGCCTCACACGCGACCTGGGGGTGAATCTTGCGGGCGTCGAAATCATCTTAAAGATGAGGCGACGGATGCTTGAAATGCAGAAGCAGATCGAAGAGCTGCTGGGGTACGTCCGGCGGGACGTCGCCGGGTCGCGGGACAACCGGGACCGCGGCGCCGGTGAGGCGCTCGTCCGGGCGGCGTCGGGTCAGCTCCGCCGGCTCGATGTTTTTTAATGATAGGGGTGCACCGATGACCGCCTATTCCAGCCGTCCGACGACGGGAGAGCGCGCAGAGGAATCGCAGCTCCTGCTCCCCGACGTCTTGTCCATCCTGCCCTTGAGGGATACGGTTCTCTTCCCCCAGGCCGTGCTTCCGCTCGCCGTGGGGCGGGCGGCCTCCGTCCGCCTCGTGGACGAAGCCGTTCGGGCCTCCCGCCTCATCGGGGTGGTGACTCAGCGGGATCCGGCCATCGAGGAACCCGGCCCCGAGGAAGTATTTGGGACCGGCACCACTGCGGTCATCCACAAGGTGCTGAAGCAGCCCGACGGGACGCTGCGCCTGGTGGTGCAGGGGATCGCGCGGTTCACGATCGCGGAGTTCCTCCAGCGAGAGCCGTTTCTCAAGGCCCGCGTCGAGGAGGTTGAGGAGGTGGGGCCCTCGGGCGGAGACCTCGAGGTCGAGGCGTTGACCCGGAACGCCGCCACCCTCTTTCAGAAGATCATCGCCCTCTCCCCCCTGCTGCCAGACGAGCTCGCCGGCGTCGCCCTCAATATCTCCGACCCGGGCCGACTGACCGACGTGATCGGCGCCTCGCTGCCGACCCTCACGACTGCCACGAAGCAGGGTCTTCTCGAGACCGCCGACGTGAGGGTCCGACTCCAGAAGCTGGTTGCCGCGCTGGCCAAGGAGGCCGAGGTGCTGGAGTTGGGCTCGAAGATCCAGTCCCAGGTCCAGTCGGAGATGTCGAAGACCCAGCGCGAGTACTACTTGCGCGAGCAGATGAAGGCGATCCAGAAGGAGCTGGGCGAGGCTGACGAGCGCACCCAGGAGATCGACGAGCTGCGGAAGAAGATCGAAGCGGCCGGCATGAGTGAGGAGGCGAAAAAGGAGGCGCTGCGTGAGCTCGACCGCCTCGCCAAGATGCCCCCCGCGGCTGCGGAGTACACCGTGACGCGGACGTACCTCGACTGGCTGATCGCGCTCCCGTGGCAAAAGGAGACCGCCGACCAGATCGAGATCGCCGCGGCCCGGCGGATCCTGGACGAGGACCACTGGGGGCTTGAGAAGGTCAAGGACCGGATCCTGGAGTACCTGGCCGTCAAGAAGATCCGACCAGGCGGCAAGGACCCGATCCTCTGCTTCGTGGGTCCGCCCGGGGTGGGGAAGACCTCGCTCGGAAAATCGATCGCGCGGGCTCTGGGGAGGAAGTTCGTGCGGATCTCCCTGGGCGGCATGCGCGACGAGGCCGAGATCCGCGGTCATCGCCGGACGTATATCGGCGCGCTCCCGGGCCAGATCATCCAGGGGCTCCGCCGGGCTGAGTCGAAGAACCCGGTGTTCATGCTGGACGAAGTCGACAAGCTCGGAATGGACTTCCGCGGGGACCCGGCGTCGGCGCTGCTGGAGGTGCTGGACCCGGAGCAGAACAGCACCTTCCGGGACCACTACGTGGACGTGCCCTTTGACCTCTGCAAGGTACTGTTCATCACCACCGCCAACATCCTCGACCCCGTGCCGCCGGCCCTCCGGGACCGGGTGGAAGTGCTGGAGCTCCCCGGGTACACCGAGGAAGAAAAGGTGGCCATCGCCCGCCGGCACCTGATCCCCAAACAGACCACGGAGCACGGGCTCATGGCGGGCGAAGCGATCGAGTTCACCGACGAGGCCGTGCGTCTGCTCATCCGCAACTACACGCGGGAGGCGGGGCTCAGAAACCTGGAACGCGAGATCGCGAACCTCTGCCGGAAGGTCGCCCGACGACGGGCCGAGGGACAACTTGAAAAGATCACCATCTCGCCGGCGGTCGTCACCGACTACCTGGGCGCGCCCAAGTATCTCCTCGAGGAGCTGGAGGAGCGGACCCGGGTGCCCGGGGTCGCCGTGGGGCTCGCGTGGACGCCCGCCGGGGGGGACATCCTCTTCGTGGAGGCGACTCGGATGAAGGGCGGCAAGACACTCACGCTCACCGGCCAGCTGGGCGAGGTGATGAAAGAGTCGGCCCAGGCGGGGCTCTCCTGGGTCCGCTCGCATGCCGCGGAGCTGGGAATTCCGTCGAACTTCTGGGAGTCCTCCGACCTCCACCTCCACGTGCCGGCGGGCGCCATCCCCAAGGATGGGCCTTCCGCGGGGGTGACGATGGTGACGGCCCTGGGTTCGCTCCTGACGGGTCGCTCGGTCCGGCCTGACCTCGCCATGACGGGGGAGATCACGCTCTCGGGACGGGTGCTTCCGGTGGGCGGAATCAAGGAGAAGGTTCTGGCCGCCAAGCGGGCCGGGGTGAGGACGGTGATCCTGCCCAAGCGGAACGAGAAGAATCTGCTGGAGGACGTCCCGCAGGCCGTGCGGGAGTCCATGACTTTCCATCTGGTGGAGACCATTCCGGAGGCGATCGGCTTGGCGTTCGCCCAGGCGCCGGGACGGTTCGAGTCGGAAGTCAGCAAAGAGATCGCCGACGCCCTGGCGGAGCCAGCGAGCCCCTGGCCGAACTAACCGATTCCATCGCTCTTCCCCGCGGCCGCTCTCTCGAGGGCGGCCACTTTTTTGCCCGGGATCCATGTACTTGACAGATCTGAACGCCGGCCCCTAGGATGAAAGGTACGGTGCTTCGTTCTCTTGTCGCGTCCGTCGTGGTGGCGGTGGGGTTTTTGGGGGGCTGGGCTCGCCCGGCCCCGGCTGCATCTTTTCGCATGGTGGACGGCGATGGCGTGGTCCACTTTACCAACGCCCCCAACGATCCCCGCTATCAGCGCCTGTCGGGCTGGACCGGGACCTCGTCGGGATGGCTTGCCGTCCCGGGCGGCGGCTACATCGCGGAGATCAGGGAAGCAGCGGACCGCTACGGGGTAGATCCGGACCTCGTCCAGTCGGTGATCCGGGTCGAATCCGCCTTCAATCCGTGGGCCGTCTCGCGCAAGGGGGCGCAGGGGCTGATGCAGCTGATGCCCCAGACCGCGTCCTCGCTCGGGGTTCGCAACGCTTTCAACCCCCGCCAGAACATCGAGGGGGGCGTCCGGCACCTGCGCGGCTTGATCGACCGATACGGCGGGAATCTGCCGCTGGCCCTGGCCGCCTATAACGCCGGCGCCCAGGCCGTGGATTGGTTCCGCAGGATTCCGCCGTACCGTGAGACCCAGCAGTACGTCCGGCAGATCCTCACGCTCTACGGGACGGGTTCCCCCACGGGCCCCCCCCAGGCCATCTACCGCTACGAAGACCCCGAGGGCACCGTGGTCTACACGAACATCCCCCGGGTTTCACCCGCCTCGCTTCGCCGTTAACCAACCCCGCGCGTGCCGGTTGCTGATTCCGTGGCCTGGACGTAGGCGAAGACCTTTGGGGCGACCTCGATGAGCCCGGTCTTGCAGGTGGCCGGCATCGCGTGCCGCCCCATTTCGAGCGGCGCTAGTCGCGGTGCCAGACTAGATCAAGGAAGCGATCCAGGAACCCGTCTTTCACGAAGACGTCCACGGCGTCCCGGGTGGCCCGGTGATCCATTCCCCAAATCGCCGCACGCTTGCCGCCCTCCGGGTTCATCTGGATGAAGATCTGCTGGTCCCGGGTGAATGCGACCGGCAGCTCTTCGTAGATCTGGGCCGTGAAGCCGTTGATACCCGGCCCGCCGATGGCGATGGCCGGGAAGTACTCGGCCATTTCCTGGTTCATGATCCACATGTCGGTCAGGACCACCGCCGAGCGGTTCTCCGCTCCCTGTCCGCGCGTGTTGATGAAGCGCTTCAGCTCGTAGGCGACGGGACGATCCTCCTCCTCGGGCAGAATGCCGTACCCGACCACGATGAGGATCGTCGATTGGATGTCGAAGTAGCGGGCCATTACTTGATGAGCTTGGCGAGGCTGCGGAAATCGTCCGTGTCGGCCCTCCCGAGGAGCTGGAAGAGCACGCTCTCGGTGGTGGTGATCACCGCGCCCGCCTGCCGCAGCTGGTCCACGCCGATCCGCCAGCTCCCCTGTGTCCGGGAGGTCACCGCGTCGGCGGCCACGTGCACCGCGTACCCTGCCGCGAGGAGATCCAGCCCCGTCAGCAAAACGCAGACGTGGGCCTCGATCCCGGCCAGGATCACCTGATTGGCCTTCACGGCCTTCAGCCGGGCGGCGAACCCCTCGGCGTCGCAGCAGGAAAAGGCCACTTTTTCCAGAGGTTCTACGGGCCCCAGAGCCTCCCGGAGCTCCGGCAGCGTGTGGCCAAGTCCCTTGGGGTACTGTTCGGTGACCAGGATGGGCAGCGACAACCTCCGGGCCGCCGCCGCCAGCACCTTGAGATTGCGGACCACCTCTTCCCGGTGCTCGGCGTCCATGGCGGCGAAGAGCCGCTCCTGAACATCCACCACCACGAGCACGCTGCCCTCCCGGGTGAGCTTCATCGGGTGCGGCATACCTTCCTCCTCCCGTGAGGATCAGAGCCACCGGTCCAGGCCTCGGTACTGGATCGCCTCGGAGAGGTGCTCGGCGCCTATTGTCTCACGACCGTCCAGGTCTGCGATAGTCCGCGCCACCTTGAGGATCCGGTCGTGCCCCCGGGCCGACAGTCCCAGGCGCTCGATGGCCAGGGCGAGGAGCTGCTGTCCTTCCGCGGGAACGGGGCAGCTTCGCCGGACCTGCCGGGCGCTCATCTGGGCGTTGCATCGAGCCGGGGTGTTTGCCAAACGCTCCGCCTGGATCCCGCGAGCCGTGAGGACCCGCTCCCGGATGACGGCCGAGGTTTCTCCCGTGGGGCCCTGGGCAAGCTCCGCATAGGAGACTGCCGGGACCTCGAGGTGCAGGTCGATCCGGTCCAGCAGGGGGCGCGAGAGGCGGGACAGGTAGCGTTCCCGCTCTCCGGGCGTGCAGACGCAGGCCTGGAGGGTGGGACACCCCCGGCGACAGGGGTTGGCGGCGCCGACGAGCTGGAAGCGGGCGGGGAAGCGCGAGGTGCCCGCGGCCCGCGCCACGACCACCGCGCCCTCCTCCAGGGGTTGCCGCAGGGCCTCCAGCACGTGTTGGGGGAACTCGGGCAGTTCGTCCAAGAAGAGGACCCCCAGGTGGGCCAGGCTCACCTCACCCGGATGCGGAACACTTCCCCCGCCGATGAGTCCGCTGTCCGAGATCGTGTGGTGGGGCGACCTGAAGGGGCGGACTCTCAGCAGTCCTTCGTCGGGTGGCAGGAGTCCGGCCACGCTCCAGATGGCCGAGACCTCGATGGCCTCGTCCAACGACAGCGGGGGAAGGATCGTCGAAAGTCGACGGGCCAGCATGGTCTTTCCGGTCCCCGGCGGGCCGATCATGAGGAGGTTGTGGCCGCCGGCCGCTGCGATTTCGAGGGCCCGCTTGGCGTAGCTCTGGCCTCGGACCTCGGAGAAATCCACCTCGTCCCCGGTCTCTCCGCCCGGCAGGATGTCCGCATTCAACCGGGTCGGCTCGATGATCCGCTCGCCGGCCAGCCACTCGACGGCCTCGGTGAGGCTCCGGACGGGGACGGAGGTGAGGCCGGCGACGACGGCAGCCTCCCGCGCGTTGCGGGCGGGGAGGAGAAGGCCCTCGAGGCCTTCGCGTCGGCAGGCCAGCGCGATCGGGAGGACGCCCCGCACGGGCTGGACCTCGCCGTCGAGGGAGAGCTCGCCGATCAGAAGAAAGCGTTTGAGCTCGTCGCCCTTCACCAGGCCTGTGGCGGCGAGGATGGCCAGCGCGATCGGGAGGTCGAAGGCCGCGCCTTCCTTCCGGAGGTCGGCGGGGGCCAGGCTGACGGTGATGCGCTCCATGGGAAAGATATAGCCCGCGTTTCGGATGGCGCTGCGGACGCGATCGCGGCTCTCGCGGATGGTGGAATCCGGGAGGCCGACCATGTTGAAGGCGGGAAGCCCGGCGGTGACGTCAACCTCCACCGATACCAGTGACGCGTTGATCCCGGTCACGGCCGCCGAGAGCACCCGCGCCAGCATGGCCGCGATTGTCGGGCGCTCCCCGTCGCCGGTCAACGTCCAGAATCGGATACGCCGGTCTGGGGTCGGCTGCGGACAGGAGAACGGGCTCGGCGTCATCGGGCTATCTCCGAGCCGATGAGCTCGGCGAGGGAAGTGCTAGGCGAGGGTGTGCCGGACCATCTTGCCTTCGACCAGATAGATCACCATCTCGGCGATGTTCGTGGCGTGATCGGCGACCCGCTCGAGGAAGCGCGAGATCAGGATGAGCCGGATGGCCCGCGGGATCGTCCGCGCGTCCTCCATCATGTAGGTCAGGAGCTCCCGGAAGACCTGCTCCTTGAGGGCATCGACGGCCTCGTCCGCCGCGCACACCTGCCGGGCCAGGGCCGTGTCCCGGGTCACGAAGGCGTCCAGGCTCTCCCGGACCATCTGCCCCGCCTTGTCGGCCATCCGCGGCAGGTCGATGTAGGGCTTGAGCTGAGGCTCGCGGTTCAGCTCGAGGGCGCGCTGGGCGATGTTCACGGCCTGGTCGCCGATCCGCTCGAGATCGGTCACGATCTTCATCGCCGTCGTGATAAACCGCAGGTCCCCCGCCGCCGGCTGGTGGAGCGCCAGGAGCTCCACGCACTTCTCGTCCACCTCCACGTCCAGCGCGTTCACGCGCCGGTCGCGCTCGATGACCTCCTGGGCGAGGGCGTCGTCCCGCTCGACGAGCGCCCGCATGGCCCGTCGGATCTGGTCCTCCACCAGCCCGCCCATGGCCAGGAGGGTCTGCTTCAGCGTCTCGAGCTCCTCGTGGAAATGTTTCTGCATGGCGTCTCGACCTCCTATCCGAAGCGACCGGTGATGTACTCCTCGGTCAATTTGTTCGAGGGGTTGGTGAACATCTTCTCGGTCCGGTCAAACTCGACCAGCTCTCCCAGGTACAGGAAGGCCGTGAAGTTGGACACCCGCGCCGCCTGCTGCATGTTGTGCGTCACGATCACGATGGTGACGCGGTCCTTCAGCTCGGTGATCAGCTCCTCGACGCGCCCCGTCGCGATCGGATCCAGGGCGGAGGTCGGCTCGTCGAAGAGGAGGATCTCCGGGTCCGTGGCCAGCGCCCGCGCGATGCACAGGCGCTGCTGCTGGCCGCCCGAGAGCTCGAACGCCGGCGCGTGGAGCTGGTCCTTGACCTCCTCCCAGAGCGCCGCATCCCGCAGGGCCTGCTCGACCTTCTCGTCGAGGAGACCTCGCTGGCGCAACCCCCGCACCCGGAGGCCGTACGCCACGTTCTCGTAGATCGCTTTCGGGAAAGGGTTGGGCTTCTGGAAGACCATGCTGATGCGCATCCGGACCTCGATGGGATCCATCTCGGGCCCGATCAGGTTGACCCCGTCGGGGTGCAGGAGGACCTCGCCCTCGTACCGGTTCCCCGGATAGAGGTCGTGCATCCGGTTGAAGCAGCGCAGGAGCGTCGTCTTCCCGCACCCGGACGGCCCGATGATCGCCGTCACGCACTTTTCCCCGATCCCGAAGCTGAGATGCTTGAGGGCCTGCCGGCTCCCGTACCAGAAACTCAGGTTCCTCACCTCGGCCTTCGGGCGGAGGTCTACCATTTGACCCTCCGGCGCGCCCGGGCGCGGAGCCAGATGGCCAGGGCGTTCATGGCCAGGGTCATCGCGATCAGAACGATGCCCGCCGCCGCGGCGTTCTGCCGGAACGCGGGGTCCGGCCGGGAGACCCAGTTGAACAGCTGGATCGGCAGCACCGTGAAGGGCGCCCAGAGCCACTCGAAGGAGACGAACGGGAAGTGCGCCTGCCATGGGGCCGGCGGCAGGAAGGCGATGAACGCGAGCGCCCCGACGGTGATGAGCGGGGCGGTCTCGCCGATCGCACGGGACATGGCGATGATCACTCCCGTCGCGATCCCGCCGGCGGCGTAGGGGAGGACGTGGTCCCGCACCATCTGCCACTTGGTCGCCCCCAGCGCGTACGCGGCCTCGCGGATGCTCGCCGGGATCGCCCGGATGGCCTCCCGCGTGGCCATGATGACGATCGGGAGGACCAGGAGGGCCAGCGTCAGCCCTCCCGTCAGGATGCTGAACCCGAGGCGGAGCTGGTACACGAACAGGCCCAGGGCCATGAGGCCATAGATGATCGACGGGACCCCGGCGAGGTTCGCGATGTTGATCTCGATCAGGTCGGTGAGCCAGGTCCGCGGGGCGTACTCCTCCAGGTAGATCCCCGCCGCCACGCCCAGCGGCACGGCGGCCGCCATGGTGATGAGCATCACCAGCGCGGTCCCGACCCACGCCGCGAGGATGCCGGCCTGGGCGGCGAAGCGGGAGGGGAAGGACGTCAGGAAGCTCCAGGTGAGGCGCCCCGCTCCGCTCGCAACGAGGTCCGCGATCAGGGTGCCCAGGACCACCAGCCCGACAAACGTCGTGGCCACGCCTGCCGCCATGAAGAGGCCGTCCATCCGCTTCCGGCGCCTGATGAGCGTGCGGATCTCCGTCATCTCAGTACGCCTGCCGGAACCGCCGCCGCAGGAGGTGCCCCGCCACGTTGAACGCGAGCGTCATCACCAGGAGCGTCAGCCCCGCGGCGAAGATCGACTGGTAGCCGATGCTGCCGTGGGGGAGGTCGCCCAGGCTGACCTGGACGATGAACGCGGTGATCGTGGCGGCCGGCTCCATCGGGTTCCACGTGAGGTGGGGCTGCTGGCCGGCCGCGATGGCGACCACCATGGTCTCGCCGATGGCGCGCGAGACCCCCAGCACGTAGGCTGCGGCGATGCCCGAGAGCGCCGAGGGCACGACCACCCGGAGCGCCGTCTGCATCCGGGTGGCCCCCATGGCGTAGGACCCCTCGCGGATGTGCATGGGCACCGCCCGCATGGCATCCTCGCTGATCGAGCTGACGTAGGGGACGATCATGATGCCGATGATGATCCCGGGGCTCAGCATGTTGAACCCCGGCAGGTCCGGCACGATGACCTGAAGCCACGGCGTGACGACCAGGAGGGCGAAGTAACCGAACACGACCGTGGGCACCGCGGTCAGGAGTTCCAGGATGGGCTTGACCGTCTCCCGGACCCGGGAGGGCGCGTACTCGCTGAGGTAGATGGCGGTCACCGTCCCGACGGGGACCGCGACGAGCAGGGCGATGGCGCTGGTCACGAGCGTCCCCGTGACGAGCGGGAGAATGCCGAACCTCGGGTCCGCGAACAGGGGCGTCCAGAGCGGCTCGGTGAGGAACTCTCTCAGGGAGACCTGTCGGAAGAACGGGAGGGACTCGTAGACCAGGATGCCGACGATGCCGGCCGTCACTGCGACCGACGAGACGGCCGCAAGGAACATCAGTCCCTCGACGGCCCGCTCGCGGAGGCGTTGCGCCACCCGGGCCCGTCGCGTCATCATGCGCGCTTCTCGTCTGCCCGCGGCCAGCCTCCCTACAGCCTCGGCGTGCGCTTCAAGATCTCGCGGACGGGCAGCCCCACCTCCGGGTGCCCCCCGAACGCCGTTCCCAGTTGCTTCTTCTCCAGCCGCTCCAGGGCCATCCGGTGGGCCTCGTCGGGGAGCGGCAGGTACTTCACCTGGGTCGCCAATGCGGCCCCGTGCTTCAGGTAGAACTCGACAAACTCCCGCACCTCCCGCTTGCCGAGCGACTGGGCGTTGACGTAGATGAAGAGGGGCCGCGAGAGGGGGTTGTAGGTTCCCTTCAGCACGTTCTCGAGCGAGGGCGCCGCCGGCCCCTTGCCGCCGTCGATCGCCACCCCTTTCAGTTTGCTCTTGTTCGGCTCGAAGTAGGCGAAGGGGATGTACCCCAGGGCGTACCGGTCGGCGGCGATCCCCTGGACCAGCACGTGGTCGTCCTCGCTGGCCGTGAAATCCCCGCGGCTGGCCTTGGCCTTCCCGACGATGGCCTCCGTGAAGTAATCGAAGGTGCCCGAGTCCGCACCGGCGCCGAAGAGTTTCAGGGGCTGGTTCGGCCACTCGGGGCGGACCTGGTTCCAGCGCGTGATCCTGCCCTGCGCGGCCGGCTCCCAGATCTTCTTCAGGTCGGCCAGGGTCAGCGAGCCGACCCAGTCATTCCGGGGGTTCACGGCCACCGTCAGGGCATCGTAGGCCACGGGCAGCTCGAAGTACTGGATCCCCTGCTTCCGGCACGCCTGCATCTCCTCGGTCAGGATGGGCCGGGAGGCATCGGAGATGTCGGTCTCCCCTCGGCAGAACTTCTTGAAGCCGCCGCCGGTCCCCGAGATTCCCACCGTGACCCTGACCGCGCCCTTCCTGGCCTTCTGGAACTCCTCCGCCACGGCCTCCGTGACCGGGAACAGTGTGCTGGAGCCGTCGATCTTGATCACCTGCTGGGCCCGCGCGGGGACGGCGAACAGTCCGAGCATGCCTACCGACGCCACCGCGGTCAGAATGGTCCCGACGGCCTTCTGGATGATCGGCATGTGTATCTCCTCTCCGGTTCCGTGTGAATACGCCTTCATGTCTTCCGCTGTTGTGCGTCCGTTCTCGATTCCGATCATCCCAGCCCGCTGTTTCGGGCAGGTTACGCCCGCGTTAAAAGCGCGTTACATTT
>JACQWA010000302.1 GCA_016209425.1 Candidatus Rokuibacteriota bacterium | reverse complement strand
ATCGACCGCGGAGGCCGGGTCGTCGGGCTGGTGCGAGGGGAGCGCGACTGGGGGAGCGAGGCGGCGCGGCGCCTCGTCCGGGAGCTCCTCCAAAGGGACCGCTAGAGGTCCGTGGAGGGACGACATGGAAAGCTGGATCTGGATCCTCGCGCTGCTCGGTCTGGCGTTTGTTCTGTTCCGCCGCGGCGCGACGAAGGGGTGAGGGAGCATGGGGAGCCTTGCGGGGCAAGGCGCAGGATGCTGGGCCGGCGACGCCACCGACCGGCCGGAGACGCGGCAGGGGCAGCCTGGGCCGCTCTACTGCCCGGTCTGCGGTCGGGAGGGGAGCGGGTTGGTCCACCGTCCGGGCGAGGTCTTCTGCTCCGAGGCCCACGCCGCGGAGTTCGCGCGCGAGGGGAGGTCGGCCGGACCCGGAGCGCAAACGAGAGGAGGAGCTGAGCATGCCCAAAGAAGCCGAGCGGTATGACCTTCCGACAGGTGGCTCATAGGGGAAGAGCAATGAAGATGGTGGCGACAGTAGCAGCGGGAACCGGCAGCCTGCTCATGCCGCGTGAGGTCTTCGCCCAGCTTCCGGTTCAGCCTCCCATGGGCCCCTTCGGGCGTGGCGGATGGAGTCCATGGGGTGGCGGGGCGACAGGCGATTGGGTCACGTTGCTGGCCCTGATCGCGGCCGCGGTCTTCTTCATCCTGTGGATGGTGGAACGGCGGAAGGGGGGCCCGAGCCCGGGGAGGGATTCCCCGCCCTGGAAATCCTGAAATCGAGGTACGCCCGGGGCGAGATTGACCGGCGCGAGTTCGAGGAGAAGCGTGGGGATCTGCTCTGAAAGGAGAAAGGCGATGATGCGGCGAGGCGCAACAGGGTTGGTGGTGGCTCTATTGGTCGGCTGGCTCGTCCTCTCGGAGGGAGGGCCGGCTTCGGCCCAGATGGGCCCGGGGATGATGGGAGGCGGCATGATGGGCCAGGGGCAGACAGCCGCGATGCCGATGCCGCAAATGGCGGCGGTGGTACGGCAGATGGCTGACCGCTTGGCTTCGGGCAAGGGGCTGCAGACCGACAAGGCCGAGCGACTCCGGCAGTTGGCCGACCAGCTCGCTGCGGCCGCCGGCCGGATGGCCGGGGGCATGGGCCCCGGGATGATGGGAGGCGGCATGATGGGGCAGGGGTCCGAGCAGATGAATGAGCTCTCCCGGATCCTGGGCCAGATCTCCGATCTGCTCCGCGACCAATAGCGGAGGCTACCTGAGGCTGTAACCGTCATCGACCTCTGAGCGCTGCTTCTGCTCGCGCCATTCTAGTCCACTGCACAAGTTGCAGCTTCTCTTTAGAGCGTCATCCGGTAGCTTTCCGGATCTCCGCGCAACCGCAGAGGAATTGCCCTCGTGGCACGCGACGTTCGCCCCTTCGGACGGTGATACCTACCCGCGGCGCGGTCGACCCCGCACGGGCGCCGAGAGGACTCCTCGGCAACCCGTGCGAGGCAGGAAGACCGGAGGAGCCGCCTACTTGATCTTGATCGCCGCCCTGACCTTGTTGAGGACGTCGGGCGGCACTGTGACCATCTTGTGGGCGGTCTTGGCGTGCTCCGTGGCTTTCCTTATGACTTCTGCGTCGTCCACTCCCTCCAGGACGGCGGCACAGCCGGGCATCACGTCTCCGCACTTGAGAACCTTTGGCATGTCATGCCTCCTTCTCTAGGCTCTAGGGTTAGGATCGGAGTCCGGGAGCCATGTGGCGGACTGCGCACACACAGCGGCGACTTGGCGTTCTCGCCGACCTCGTCGCGGCCAAAGGGGTGTGGCAAGCTCCGCCTCGACATTCTCCTGCACGCATCCGCCCGACCACCACGCCCCCCGTCAAGCATGATGGAGAACCCCCTGATGCAACTCGAATTGCACTTGCCGTGCCACGCGCGTATGCCCGTGAAAGTCGAGGGAAGCGCGCCGTGAGACCCGACCCTCGCCAAGCAGTGCTGCAATCCTTGCAGTCGAGGGCGACCGGCGTCAGGCTTGCGAAAGTTGCATACGAGGGCTGTGGTTCCCGGTCGCCGACTTTACTTCCCCCGTAGCTTCGCCACGACGACCCATCTTTGCTCGCCTGGAATAGCGACAGCGGGCACGTGTATATCGGTCCAGTATGTCTCGGGAGCCGTGAAGTATTCAGGATATCCAGCCCTCGCGGGCACATTTTCGGGGACGGGTAGCTCCACGCGGATGGTGGAGGCCTAAACTTCCTCCTATGAGGCGGGAACATTGTCCATGGCCAGGTGGTTGTGTAAGTGACATTGAGGGAGTGCGGGATAGAGCAAAGGGAGGAAAGCCATGTTGAGCAGGTGGATCTGGGCTCTCGTGATGATCCTGGGGTTTGCGTCGGCGGCGCTGGCGGCGGGCGCCCCGAGCACGTCACGCCCCCCCGCGCGGCAGCCGGCTCAGCCCACCGACTACGATCTCGGGGTGAAGGCCGTGCAGGCCGGCGACTATGGGCGGGCACTCACCCTGCTGCAGAAATCGGTCCAGGCCGACTCGCGCAACGCGGACGCCTGGAACTACATCGGTTTCAGCCACCGCCAACTGAAGCAGTTCGACCAGTCCCTCGCCGCCTATCAGAAAGCCCTCGCCATCAATCCCGACCATCGCGGGGCCAACGAGTATCTGGGGGAGCTCTATCTGCAGACAGGCGATCCGGAGAAGGCCCGGGAGCGCCTGGCAAAGCTCAGCGCGGTGTGTCCCTCCGGGTGCAGGGAGTTGGACGACCTGAAGAAGGCGGTCAAGGCGTACGAGTCGGCTCACAAGTAAAGATTGAGACGGCTGAAGCCGTCACCCGTAATGGCCGGCCTGGCGTTGCTTGGCTTCCCGCCCGGCTGGTCCTCGCCTTTTAGCCTTTCCGGCCGTCGCCCATGACGCTCGTATCCCTCCTCGGCGAGTATTGGGCCTCGCTCGCGGCGTTCGGCGTGTTCGGCCTCCTCCATTCGATCGGAGCCAGGGAACCATTCAAGGACTGCCTGGCCCAGTGGACCAGCCCATTCTTCGTCGAGCATTTCTGGCGCTTCCTCTATTGCGCTCTCAGTTATGTCGCCCTGTATTACGGGGTCGCGTCCCTGCACTGGGCCCGGCACCCCGAGAACGATATCTGGCTCGCCGTCTATCCCGACTGGCTCTGGCAGCTGATGACCGTCCTGCATCTGGGGTCCGTCGCCTTGATGTACGTTGCGTTTCTTCAAAGCGACTACCTCGAGTTTCTCGGGTTGAGACAGGGCGGGAGAGGCCTCTTGGCGCTGCTCGGCCGGCCCGCGAGACAGCCGAAGCTTGAACTGTTTGGAACCCACCGCCTGGTGGTGAGGGGCGTCTACGCCTGGGTGCGACATCCCATGATGGTCGGCGGGCTTCTCTTTTTGCTGACCAGTGGGCCCTCCGTGAACAATCTCATCTACACCGCCATGTACGCGATGTACATGGCGATCGGGGGCTATTACGAGGAACGCCGAATGGCCAGAATATTCGGTGAGGACTACCGCCGCTATCAGGCCCGCGTGGGCGCGTTTTTCCCGCGCTTGTGGTGCCGGCCAGTGGAGTAACCCGGCGCATGCTGGAGAGATTCTCGGAATATTTTTATGATCCCCTGGTGTTCTGGAGTGCCCCCTTCGCGTTGGTGGCATTGGCGGCTGGCATCCGCCGGTTGCGGGCCTGGACTCGCCGGCGTCGCTGAGGCCCGGTGGGAAAGCGTGTCCCCTCACCCTACCTCCCCGGTGGGGAGAGGATTAAGGTGAGGGGGCCCTACTAGCGTACCTGACGCCCGAGCTCAAGGCGATGCTCGCGGCCCCGTCCAGGACGTGGCGCGGCGGCTTTCGGGCACATTTTCGGGCACACCGGGGCTTTCTCGCTTGACGCCAGGCGTGGAACACCCTAATATTTCAGGGCGGGGCGGATAGCTCAGTTTGGGAGAGCGCAGCCATTACAATCCTGACTTCGACGCGAATCCCCTTGGTAGGTTGCCGACTTACCGAGGGGTTTTTCTTTTCCCCATCGGTTGGAGGTTGGTCGTTTTGGCTGTGCTCGAGACCATCGCGGGCATATTCTTGGGCATATCAAACGGCGGTCGAGCAGTCAGGTGATGTGTTTATAATCATCCTGGCATCGTGAACCGGATGGGTCCAAGATCAGAGCCGGCTCCGGGAATAGCTGGCCCATGGGCCGCCGTCGGGTTTCAGTGGCTGAGGGAGAAACGACGCTCACGTGGCCAGACGATGAAAGAAGTTGCCGAACTGCTTGAAGGGATGAAAAGCGCCGGTGTGATTCGCGACTACGCCGTGTTTGGCGCCATCGCCCAGATGCGCTACACCGAACCGATGGCGACTTTGGACGCGGACATCCTGGTCATGCCCATCCAGGATTCGGGTCTGGACGCTCTGTCCCCGATCTACCGCTACTGCGAGGCCCGCGGATACTTACCGCAGGGCGAGGCCATACGGGTGGGCGACTGGCCTGTCCAATTTGTCCCCGTTTTCAGCCCACTCACCGAAGAGGCAGTCCGACAGGCGGAGACAGGCGAAATCGAAGGGGTCCCGTTGCGCGTGGTGTCTGCTGCGCATTTGGCCGCGATCGCTCTGAGCGTCGGGCGCCCCAAGGATCACTTGCGCATTCTCTCAATGCTCGACGCAGGATCGGTGCGGGCCGAGACGATTGAGGCGCTCGCGGCGCGCCATGGCCTCTCCGATCGCTGGAGCGCATTCAGGCGGAGATATTTGGATGAGTGAACTCACGGATTTGTTGGAGCGTCAGGAGCGGTGGCAGCGGTCCCGGGCGCAATTGACATGGTCCGAGAAATTACGTCTGGCCGAAGTGCTTCGGGATGCCGCGCTGGCCATCGGTCGTGAACGGAAAGAGCCGGGCAGATTGCCAACGACCGCAAATAGTCAATGGCGCGGCTCAACAGGGCGCTGAGCCCGGGCCGGCGCGGGAGGCGGATCTCGCGCCGTTCGAGGCGCCAGTGGCGGGAATGCGTGTACGAGGGGCTGGAGAAGTACCTGATCCCCAACACCCTCACCCCGGAGGAGTACCGCAAGGCGAGGACCGCGAGATGACCGAGCGCGCGGCATAACACCGCTCGGCCGCTGACGTATTGGGCATGTTGACGCCCGTCACGGAACCCCGTAAGATTGCTTGCGCGGGCGGATAGCTCAGCTGGGAGAGCGCAGCCCTTACAAGGCTGAGGTCAGAGGTTCGATCCCTCTTCCGCCCACCAATAAAAAACGCGGGCGTCATCGCTGCCCGCGTTTCGCATTTCTAGGCAAGCCGACACCAATCATCGGACGGCCAATGCCTGGGCGACGATCTTCTCGAAAATCGGATCGAGCTCGGCGGCTACTTTTCCCACCTCGGGCTGGGCATAGGGCCTGAAGATGGCCGAGGGCTTGATATACTCCAGCGTGGCGGTCCCGTCGGAGTTCTCGTGGAGATAGAGGCGGATCGGCGCCTCGAACCCGGCCTCCCGGGCGGCGCTGATAATTCGTACGGCAAAATCGTTTCGAAACACCATGAACACCTGGTTTCCGCCGAGCTTCACGCCCCGAGCGGCCGCGCCCCTCTGGGCGTTGGCGTGACAGACCAGGCCCATGTGCTGATCGGCGATGGCTTTCTCCAGAGCCTCGGCCACCTTGGCGAACGGAGCCTTTGAGGTTAACGTGATTCGTCCGTCTTGAGCGATTCCAGGCGCTGCGGGAACGACCAGAGCAGCGGCGGCGAGAACCAGGGAAACAGCCAGTCTGTGCGTGCCCCTCAGATGGAGCTTCATGTCGTCCTCCCCGCTGCGGCGGAATATCCCGCGCCTTCGAAGGCTTTTATGTATTGGTCATGCTCAGATTCAAGCGGCAGACACGAGCACTTCTGACATGTGGGTGATCCCGATTCGGATGGAGGCGGTGGAGATCCACATCCACGCCGACCGCCGCCTCGCGTTTCAGGTGCTGACCGCGTTTGGCACCGCACAGCCAGACGGTAGCTCCTCCAGGGTGCTGCGGGATGAGGGCCAGCGGAAGCTCGTCGAGTTCCACGCCCTCATCCCCACCGCGGCAGGAGGGAAAAAGATCTATCGGACGGTCGAATGGGTGACCCTCCGCGAGCCCGAGGCCATCGACTTCGAAGGCGTTGAGGGTCCCCTCGACCTCCTGCGGGACCGGTTCGTCCTGGACGATGTCGCCGGCTGCACCCGCTTTCGCTACGAGAGCTCGTTCGGCTTGAAGGGGTGGATCGTCGGCTGGCTGGCCGCACGATCCCGCGTGAAGCCGCTCCTCGGCCGCTTCATGCGCGAGCACGCCCGTCAGCTGAAAGCGACCATCGAAGAGCGGGCGAAGCGGAGCCGCCTCTTCCCGTACCGCCCGTGTGGGATCGGCACGGATCAACGCGCGTAGTTCGGGTTCATCCGCGGAGCGCCCGCAGGGCGTCGATCGTGCGGGCCGGATCCGGCCGCCGCGTATAGTCCGGATCGGCATCCGCGGCGCGGATCGTTCCGGTCCGGTCGATCACAAATCGGCCCGGCATGGGGAGCGTCCAGGAGTCGTCT
>JACQWA010000311.1 GCA_016209425.1 Candidatus Rokuibacteriota bacterium | reverse complement strand
GGTCCCCGAGCGCGTTCCCGTGAATCTGCTCGGGCTCCTCGCCCACGAAAAGGAGATCGTCGGCAGCTCGGCCTACGTGGACGAGTTTGCCGAGGCGATCGCCCTGCTGGCCCGGGGGCGTGTCCGGATCGCTCCGCTCGTGACGGCCCGGGTGCCGCTGGCGGAGGCCCTGCCCCGGGGGATCGAGGCGCTGCTCCGCCGGGAGGCGCGGCCCGTGAAGATTCTGGTGGGGCCCAACTGACGGGGGAGGCCGCGATGGAGTTTGAGCTGACCGCCGAGCAGCGCGCGCTCCAGGCCCTGTGCCGGGAGTTCGCCCAGAAGGAGATCCTCCCGCACCGGGACGAGTGGAATACGAGCGGTCGCTTCCCGGTGGAGGTCTTCCGGACGATGGCCCAGCTCGGCCTGATGGGCCTGCTGGTCCCTGAGGCGTACGGGGGCACCGGGGTGGGGGCGGTGGCCTATGTGGCGGCCATGGAGGAGATCGCCAAGGCCGACCAGTCGGTGGCGGCGACGTGGAACGCCCACCTGACGATCGGGTCGCTGCCGCTCTTGTACTTCGGGACGGAGGAGCAGAAGCGGCGGTGGCTGGAGCCCCTGGCGCGCGGCGAGCGCCTGGGGGCGTTCGGCCTGACGGAGCCCGAGGCGGGGTCCGATGCCCGGGCGATCCGGACCACGGCGCGGTGGGAGGGGGACGCCTGGGTCATCAACGGGACCAAGATGTTCACCTCCAACGCGGGGACCGAGCTGAGCCTGGGGGTCATCCTCCTGGCCGTGAGCGGGGCGCGGCCGGACGGGGCCAAGGAGTACTCGGCCTTTCTGGTGCCGCGCGGCACGGCCGGCTTTCAACTGGGGCGGAACATTCCCAAGATCGGCTGGCACGCGGTGGACACCCGCGAGCTGGTCTTCGACAACTGCCGGGTGCCGGCGGACCATCTGATCGGGGCGCGGGGGGTCGGGCTGCGCCAGTTCATGCAGGCCCTGGCCATCGGGCGGATCAGCGTGGCGGCGCTGTCCCTGGGGCTCGCCCAGGCGTGCCTGGAGGTGGCGCTGGCGTACGCCAAGCAGCGCAAGCAGTTCGGCCAGCCGATCAGCCGGTTTCAGGCGATCCAGTTCAAGCTGGCCGACATGGCCACGGCGATCGAGACGGCCCGGTTGCTCACCTACAAGTCGGCCTGGCTCTACGACCAGGGGCGTGAGTTCGCCAAGGAGGCCGCCATGGCCAAGGTCTGCGCCTCCGACACCGCCATGCAGGCGGCCCTGGAGGCCGTGCAGATCCACGGGGGTTACGGCTACACCGACGAATACGTGGTGTCGCGCTTCTACCGCGACGCGAAGATCCTGCAGATCGGCGAGGGGACGAACGAGATCCAGCGGCTCGTGATCGCCCGCCTCCTGGGGTGCTGACCGAGGCGCTCGTGCTCCGCGCGATGGAGCCATGAGCCCGTACAACCTCGCCGGTGTCCTCGCGCATCACGCCGATCGGTTTCCGGACCGGCCGTGCCTCGTGTGGGAGGGCGAGAGCATCACCTACGCCGAGCTCGACCGCCGGGCGGGGCGGACTGCGGCGGGCCTGCGTTGCCTCGACGTCAGGCGCGGCGACGTGGTGGCCGTGCTTGTCTACAACTGTCCGGAGTTCGTCGAGGTCATGTTCGCGCTCAGCCGGATCGGCGCCATTTTCGTGCCGATAAACTGGCGACTGGCCGGCGAGGAGGTCGCCTACATCGCCACCCATGCCGGCGCGAAGCTGGTTGTCTCCGAGCCGGAGCTGGCGGCTCTCGCCGCCGCCATTCGGCCGCGCGTGCCTGAAGCTCGGTTCGTTTCCGTCGGCGTAGCCCCGGCGGGCTGGACGCCGTTTGCCGCGCTCCGCGACGCCGGCGATGGGCCGCCGATCGAGGCGGTCGAGGGCGACGACATCCACCGGCTCATGTACACGTCCGGGACGACGGCGCGACCGAAGGGCGCCATGATCACGTACGCGAACCTCTACTGGAAGAACATCGCGCACGTCGTGGAATTCGGGATCACGGGCAGGGACAAGGGGCTCGCCTGCGGCCCGCTCTACCACGTCGGCGCGCTCGACCTCACGACGACGACCGTCATCTACGCGGGCGGGACCGTCGAGGTCCACCGGAAGTTCGAGCCCGGCCGGGTGCTGGATACCCTGGAGCGTCACGGCATCTCCAACGTCTGGCTGGCTCCCGCCATGGTGAATCAGCTCCTGGCCCACCCCTCGCTGGAAGGCCGGGACCTGTCGGGCCTGAGGCTCATCATCGACGGCGGGGAAAAGATGCCGCTCCCGCTCATCGAGCGGATCCTGCGCGTGTTCCCGAATGCGTGGTTCGCGGATGCCTACGGCCTCACCGAGACAGTGTCAGGGGACACATTCCTGGACAAGCGCAAGAGCGTGGCGAAGATCGGCTCGGTGGGGAAGCCCTGCCTCCATGTGGAGGTCGCGATCTGGGATGAAACTGACCGGCCGGTGCCGGCCGGGACCCTGGGCGAGGTCGTCCTCCGCGGTCCGAAGGTCTTCAAGGGCTACTGGAAGGATCCTGAGGCGACGGCCGCGGCCTTCAGGGGCGGGTGGTTTCACACCGGCGATATCGGCTACCTGGACGCGGATGGATTCCTCTACATCGTGGACCGGAAAAAGGACATGATCGTCAGCGGCGGCGAGAACATCGCCTCGCCGGAGGTTGAACGGGTGCTGTACGAGCACCCGGCGGTTCTCGAGGCCGCGGTGGTCGGCCGACCGGACCCGCGCTGGGGCGAGGTTCCGCTGGCCTTCGTGGTGCTCCGCGAGGGCGCCAAGGCGACTGAGGAGGAGCTGCGGCAGTTCTGCCTCGAGCGGCTGGCCAAGTTCAAAGTTCCGCGGGACGTGCGCGTTATCGACACGCTGCCACGGAACCCCTCGGGCAAGGTGTTGAAGCGTGTCCTCCGGGAGGAGGTGCGCGGGCTGACGGGCGAGGCATGAGAGAGGGAACGATGGGGACGACAGAGCTCAATCCAGCCCAGCAGTTGATGGCGCAGGGGTACCACTGATCGGAGGCGGTCCTGCTGGCCGTGTGCCAGCAGTTCGGCATTCAGCAGGAGATCATCCCCGGCATCGCCACGGCGTTCGGCGGAGGTATCGGCGGAACCGGGTCGGTCTGCGGCGCCCTGGTCGGTGCGGTCATGGCGATCGGCATCCAGTGCGGTCGGCGGCACCCATCCGAACGGGACGCCCGGGCCTACGCCCTGACGCAGGAGGTTCGTCGCCGCTTCGAGGCCGAGATGGGCGGTATCGAGTGCCGGGAGCTGACCGGGATGGATCTGAGCGCGCCGGAGGGCGTCAAGCGCTTCTATGCCTCGGATGTGCCCCGGAGGGTGTGCTTGCCCGCGGTCGGCGTGGCGTACCGGGCCGTGATGGAACTGCTGGAGGCGCCCCCGGCGAGCGCGTGATCAGCCCGGCCGGCATGGCGGAGGACCGGTCTGGAAGTTCCTGGTGGGGCCCCCGCCGCGCTTCCAGCACATCGGGTCCGATGCGGTGATGTCTCCCGTGTAGAAGTACGCGTTGGCGCGACAGCCCCGCGGCGTCGCGAGACGCGGGGAGCGCACGATGAAGTGGTGCAGAGTTTCTGTTGAGGATCGGGCGGTCTTCGGAATTCTGGAGGGCGACGAGGTCGTGCCGGTCGAGGGGTCGCCCTTTGGGACCTCCCGGCCGACCCCCGGGCGCTATTCCCTTTCGGGGGTCAAGATCCTGGTGCCGGTGCTCCCGGCCAATTTTTACGCGGTCGGAGTGAACTATCGGGCTCACGTGGAATGGGCCAGAATGCACCATGGCCTTGCGGTCGAGATACCGGGCCAGCCGGACATCGGCTATCGATCGGTCAATGCCCTCATCCCGACGGGGGCTCCCATCATCATCCCCGGAGATTCGCCGGGTCCGGTGGAATACGAGGGAGAATTGGTCGCCGTCGTGGGCAGAACGGCGCGGCATCTTTCGGAGGGTGAGGCCTTGAGCTGTCTGCTCGGCTATACCCTCGGCAACGACGTCAGCGAGCGGGCGTGGCAGCGGTCGGACCGGACGCTGTGGCGCGCCAAGAACACGGACACGTTCAAGCCCATGGGACCCGTCATCGCCACCGATCTTGATCCCATGACGCAGCACATTGTGGTCCGGATCAACGGGAAGATCGTCAACGAGTATGAGACCGGGTCGATGCTCTTCACCCTTCAGCAGTACATCTCGCGCATGACGCGGTACCTGACGCTGTATCCCGGGGACGTCATCTGGCTTGGCACTGACGGCGCCACCGAGCCCGCATTAACGCCCGGAGACGTCGTGGAGATCGAAGACGAAGCGATCGGCGTGCTGCGGAATCCCGTCGTCCGTGAGCGCTAGCCGCGCCTTGCCAGGTTCCCCTTGACAGGCCCGTTAAAAAATGATACATAGTTTCACTACATGAAACATACAGGATTTTCCATGCCGCCGGTGCGGGCGGTGGAGCGCGCGCTGAACATTCTTGCGTGCCTGGGCGAAGAGGACCTGCGGCTTGTGGACGTGGCCCTGCGGCTGAAGCTGCACAAGGCAACCGTCACGCGGCTCCTGGCGACCCTGGCGCGAGCGGGAATGGTGTCGCGGGACGAACGGGATCGGTACAGCCTGGGGCCGGGGCTCATCCTGCTGGCCGGGGGCCTGCTCGGCCGCTACCGGACGCTTGCCGACCTCCTCCGCGCGCCGCTCCGGCGCGTCTGGGAGACGACACGGGAGACGGTGACGATCCACGTGCGCGTCGGGTCCGAGCGCCTCTGCATCGAGGAACTGGAGAGCCCGGAGACGATCACGTACCGCGCGGGCATCGGCAATCGCGTCCCCCTGCACGTCGGCTCCGCGGGCAAGGTGCTGCTCGCCTTCCTCCCTGAGGCGGAGCGCGCGACGGCCCTCAAGGAGCTGCGGCTGGTCCCCCTGACCGATCGGACCATCACCAGTCGCAACCGCCTGGTGGAGGAGCTCGACAGGGTGCGGCGCGCGGGGTATGCCGTCTCCTCCGGGGAGCGCATTGTCGGCGCCACGGCCGTCTCCGTCCCGGTGCTGGACCCGGACGGCAGGGTGGTTGCCGCGGTGAGCATTCTCGGCCCGGAATCGCGGCTGACGCCGGAGGTGCTGAAGCGCTACGCCGTCCTCCTCAAGCGTGAGATCCCGCAGCTCCCGATGGTCGTTCCGCATTCAGCCGTCGTAGCGGGGGGGAAGGGATAGAGCGATGGATGTCGCCCGCCTCGTCAGGCGTGCCGCCCGCCTCTACCCGGATCGCGAGGCCGTCGTGGCCGGGGGCGTCCGCCGGACGCTCGCCGAGGTGGACGTTCGCTCCGACCGCCTCGCCAACGGCCTGCTCGCCCTCGGCCTGCGCCGGCCGGATCGTGCGGCCGTCTTGCTCAAGAACTGCGCGGAGTACATGGAGGTGGACTTCGGCCTCGCCAAGGCCGGGCTCGTCCGCGTGTCGCTGAACGCGCGGCTCGGAACCCCGGACCACCGGGTGACGCTCGGGGATGCGGGGGTGTCGGCGGTCATCTACGGAGCGCAATTCGGCGAGATCGCCGAGACGCTTCGCGCCGAGCATCCGGGGATCGCGCATTGGATCCGCCTGGGGGGTGGAGCGGGACCGGGCCTCGACTACGGGGCCTGGCTCGGCGACCAGCGGGCGACCGCCCCGCCGGTCGCGAACGGCCCGGGAGACCTCTACTCGCTCTTCTATACGTCGGGGACCACGGGGCGCCCCAAGGGCGTCATGCACACCCACGGGGTCATCGCGCGGGTGGCCCTCAATCTCCTGCTGGATTGCCTGGTGATCGGTCCGGAGGACCGGGTGCTCCTGCTCCAGCCCCTGAGCCACGGGAGCGGGTTTTTCATGCTGCCCGCCTTCCTGCGGGGCGCCTGCTCGGTGATCCTGGACCGCTTCGATCCGGAGGAGGTCGTCGCGACGGCGCGGCGCGAGCGGGTGAGCATCATCAAGCTCATCCCCACGATGCTGATCAAGCTGCTGGACGGGTCGCGCGCGACGCGGGGCGACCTGGGCGGTGTGCGCTCCATCATTTACGGCGCCTCGCCCATGCCGGTTGAGAAGCTGAAGGAGGCGATCGACCGTTTCGGCCCCGTGTTCGTCCAGATCTACGGGCAGGCTGAGGCCCCCGTCACCATCACGGTGTTGCCGGCCGAGGAGCACCGGCCCGGGGGGACCGAAGCCGAGGTGCGGCGGCTCGGCTCGGCGGGGCGCCCCTTCCTGTCGGTCGATGCGCGGGTGCTGGGAGCCGACGGGTCCCCGGTGGCGCCCGGGGAGGCCGGTGAGGTGGTGGTGCGGAGCGACCACGTGATGGCGGGGTACTGGAGGCGTCCGGACCTCACGGCCGAGGTGCTGAAGGACGGCGCGGTCTACACCCGCGACATGGCGACGGTGGATGAGCAGGGGTACATCTACCTGCTGGGGCGGCGGGACGAGGTCATCAACAGCGGGGGCTTCAACATTGCCCCGCGCGAGGTCGAGGAGGTTCTGTACGGGCACGCCGCGGTCTCGGAGGCGGCGGTCATCGGGATCCCCGACAGCACGTGGGGGGAGGCTGTCCACGCCTGCGTCGCGCTGAAGCCCGGCGCCGTGGTCTCGGAAGCCGAGCTGCTGGAGTTTTGCAAGCCCGTCTTGGGCTTCCGTCGCCCCAAGGGCATCACCTTTCTCCCCGCTCTGCCCAAGAACCCCTACGGCAAGGTGCTACGCCAGGAGCTGCGCAAGCGCGTCGGCGCCGAGCCGGTGCCGGGCGCGGGGGACGTCGCCGGCGCGCCCCCCCCTGGAAGCTCATAAGTAGGATACGAGCGGTGTTCGCTGAGGGTGGGTTCTTCCAGCATCTGACGCCCAGCAAGGTGGTCTTCTCCCCCGCGGGGGTCGATCGGCTGGGGGACGAGATCGACCTGCTCGGCGGCCGGCGGGTCTTGCTCGTCTGCGGGACGTCGGTCCGGAAGTCGGAAGCGTTCGAGCTGGTTCGGGAGGCGCTCGGGGCGCGTGTGATGGCAGTCTTTGATGGCGTCGTGCCTCACTCCTCGCCGGAGGTGGTGGATGCCGGCGTCGAGACGCTGCGGGCCACCGGCGCGGACCTCGTGGTCTCCCTCGGCGGCGGCAGCGCCATCGACACCGCCAAGGGCATGATCCTGCTTCACGCCGAGGGCGGGAGCCTGGAGGAGCACCGGGTTCGCTACACGCCGCCCGATCGGATCCACTACAAGAATTTTACCCATGCGATGCTCCCGCACGCGGCGATTCCGACCACGTACTCCGGCTCCGAGGTCAACGCGGGGGCGGGCATCCGGGTGCCGGAAAAACACGTGAAGTACGTGGTCTCGGCTCCCCAGCTCTGCCCGCGCCTGGCGTATCTGGCCCCGTCGCTCACCACCGGATTGCCGCCCGACCTGACCGGGGGCTCAGGCATGAACTGCCTGGCCCATGCGGTCGAGGCGCTCTACTCCAGGAACCGCCAGCCCATCGCCGACGCCCTCGCGCTCGGAACCATCGAGCTCCTCTTCGAGTGGCTCCCGCGGGCCGTCGCGGAGCCTTCTCACCTCGAGGCGCGAGGCCGGCTGCTGATCGCCTCCGCCATGGCGGGGCTCGCGCTGGCCAACGCCAAGGTGGCGGTCCATCACGCGATGTGCCACGTGATCGGCGCCCGTTTCGGCATCCACCACGGCCTCGCCAACGCCGTGATGTTGCCCCACGTGATGGAGTTCAACCGCCCGGCGGCGGGCGAGCCGCTGGCGCGCGCGGCGTGCGCCATGGGATGGAAGCCGTCGGCCGCGGCGGCGATTCAGGCGGTGAGCGAGCTGGCGACGAGTATCGGCGTGCCCCGGCGGCTCCGGGACCTCGGCGTGCCGCGGGAGGCTCTCCAGACCATGGCGGAGGACGCCTTCCTCGATCGGGACGTCTATTACAACCCCCGGCGCCTCGAAGGGCCGCGGGACATCCTCGCGATCTACGAGGCCGCGTGGTGAGATCCGGGTTGAGCCGAGCGCTCGGAGAGTTCGCCGCTTCGGTGCGGGCGGCCGATCTGCCGCCGTCCGTGCTCGAGCGCGGGCGCCTGGTCCTCCTCCACAACCTGGCGGTGGCGCTCGCCGGCTGGGGGCCGCCGCTGCCCCCGATGGAGTTGGCCCGTCGCTCGCCCGTGGCCCCGAACGGCGCGAGGCTTCTCGTCGACGGCCGCCGGGTGGGCGCAGCCGAGGCGGCCTTCGCCAACGCGTGTCTGATGCACGTGCGCACCCAGGATGATTTCTTCTCCGGTGCGAACGCCCACCTGGGCGCCGTGATCATTCCGGCCGCCCTCGCGGTGGCGGAGAGCACGGGGGCGACGGGGACCGAAGCCGTTGCCGCCATCGTCGCGGGGTATGAGGTCATGGCCGCCGTGGGGGAAGGGTTCTCGGAGCGGACGACGCCGCGAGGGTTCCGGCCGACCGGGATCTTCGGCCCCTTCGGATCCGCCGCCGCGGCGGGCCGGCTCCTCGGCCTCCCGCCTGAGCGTCTCGGGCATGCGATCGCCATCAGCGCGTCGCTCGCGGGCGGACTGACCCAGGCGTGGCTCGAGGGGACTCCGGAGTGGGACCTCGAGGTGGGGATGGCCTGCCGGAGCGGCGTCGTGGCGGCGCTGCTGGCCGCCGAAGGGATGGCGGGCGCGTCTCAGGCGCTGGAGGGGCCCCGCGGGTTCTACCACGCCTTTGCCGGGGAAGGCGCGGCCCTCGATGCCGGGGCGCTTCGCCTCGGCGAGCGCTGGCGGGTCCTGGAGAGCACCTTCAAGCGCTTCCCGGTGAGCGGCATCAGCCAGGTGCCCGTTCAGACGGCGCTGGCGCTGCGCGAGAAGCACGGGCTCCCGCCGGAGCGGATCGCGCGCGCCGAGGTGGCCATCAACGAGTTCGAGCGCCGCTATCCCGGCGTGGATAACCCGGGACCCTTCGGCGGGCCGGGCGCGGCGCTGATGAGCCTGCAGTACTGCGTGGCGACGGCCCTGCAGCAGG
Organism: Candidatus Rokuibacteriota bacterium; assembly: GCA_016209425.1. Classification (GTDB taxonomy): domain Bacteria; phylum Methylomirabilota; class Methylomirabilia; order Rokubacteriales; family CSP1-6; genus JACQWA01. The sequence continues at coordinate 25,808 of JACQWA010000311.1, read as the reverse complement.
GCACCATCGTCTGGCGCGATCTCTTCGAGACCGGGGACGCGGCGCGCCTCGGTCTGGCGTCGCGGGTCGAGCTTCAGGGCGAACCGGACCGCCCGCCCCTGTCGTGCCGGGTGCGGGTGAAGACCACGGACGGGCGAACCCTGGAGGGAGCCGGAGACCCGGGCGCCGGCCTTCACTTCGACCGCGGCGAGGCCGTGGCGCTGGTGTGGGCTCTGGCTCCCGAGATGCCCGTCGGCAACGAGCAGGTCCGGCAACTGATCGGTGAGGCGCTGGGCATCGACGCGGCGCCGTCCGTCAAGCGCCTGCTCGACTGTTGCGTGCGAGGATGAACCCCCTGCTCGAGGTCCGGGAGCTGACGAAGCACTTCGGCGGCGTTCTGGCCAATGACCGGATCGATCTTGCCGTGAACGCCGGGGAGCTCGTCGGGATCATCGGCCCCAACGGCGCGGGGAAGAGCACGCTGTTCGAGCTGATCACGGGGTTCGCGAAGCCGGACCGGGGAGCCATCCGGTTCGACGGCCGCTCGCTCCTCGGACGCTCGACGTACGAGATCAATCGTGCGGGAATCGCGCGGACGTTTCAGAAGATGCGCCTGTTCCTCGGGATGACCGCCCTCGAGAACGTGATGGTGGGGGCCATCCCCCGGATGGACGATCTCGGGGAGGTCCGGGCGCGGGCGCGCGAGTGCCTCGCCTTCGTCGGGCTCGCAGACCGGGAGGCGATGCCGGCACGGGCACTCAGCACCGGCTTCCGCAAACGCCTGGAGCTCGCCCGGGCCCTGGCCACGCGGCCGCGTCTCTTGCTGTTGGACGAGGTGACGGGGGGTGTGGACCAACGGGCGATCCCCGCCCTCATGGCCCTGGTCCGGCGGCTCCGGGAGGAGGGTGTGACGGTCGTTGCGATCGAGCACAACATGCGGGTGGTGATGGACCTGTGCGACCGGATCGTGGCGCTCCACCTGGGGCACGTCATCGCGGACGGGCCCCCGGCCGTTGTGAGCGGGGATGAACAGGTCGTCCGCGCCTACCTGGGTCATGCCGCTGCTTGAGCTCGAGGCCCTCGATGTCTGCTACGGCGACCTCCAGGTCATCTGGGCCCTCTCGCTCGCGGTTGAGCGGGGAACGATCGCCTGTCTCTTGGGCCCGAACGGCTCGGGGAAGAGCACGATCATGAACAGCATCACCGGCCTGGTCCGCCCGCGCGCGGGAGCCATTCGGTTCCAGGGGGAGCGGATCGACCGCCTCCCGACGTACGAGATCATCGAGCGGGGGATCGCCCACGTGCTGGAGCGGCGGCGGGTCTTCCCGTTCATGTCGGTCCTGGACAACCTGCTGCTCGGCAGCTTTCCTCCCCGGGGCAAAGCGAAGCGATCGGACCAGCTCGCGCGGGTGTTCGCCCTCTTCCCGGTCCTGGCCCAACGGCAGGCGCAACTGGCCGGCACGCTGAGCGGTGGCGAGCAGCAGATGCTCGCCATCGGGCGCGGGCTGATGGCGCGCCCGACGCTGTTGCTCGTGGATGAGCCGTTCCTGGGGCTCGCGCCGGTGGTCATTCGAGAACTGCTCGACATCTTCGCCCGCCTGAACCGTGAGGAGGGCATGACGATCCTGCTGGTGGAGCAGAACGTCGAGATGGCCCTGGGCATGTCGCATCGGGGGTTTGTGCTGGAATCCGGCCGGCTCGTGATTCAAGGGCCGGCCAGGGAGGTCCTGGAGTCGGTGGAACTGCGTCAGGTGTTCTTAGGGAGGCCATGACTCTACGGAGGGGGAGGGACCAAAATGCGCAAGATGACGATGGCCGTCGGGCTTGGGTTGCTGTTCGGCTCGCTTGGGATGGTCCTCCCGGTCGCGTGGGCGGCCGAAGAGGAGATCCGGATCGGGGCCGTCTGGGGGCTGACCGGCCCGCAGGCCGGCGTGAGCCAGGAAGGGCGCCGGGGGATGGAGATGGCCCAGGACCTGCTGAACAAGAAGGGCGTCCTTGGCCGGAAGATCCGCGTGATCTTCGAGGATGACAAGGCGGACCCGGCGGTGGCGGTCTCGGCCGCTGAGAAGCTCATCACGCAGGACAAGGTGGTCGCGTTCGTGGGGGGCGTCGGCAGCACGATCTGTAACGCCATGCTGGGCGCCTTCGAGAAGTACACCCCCAAGCCCCTCGGGACGCTCACGGGATGCGGCGCCACCACCATCGAGCAGCGCTTCGGCAAGGAGCGCGGCTACTTCTTCGTCCACCCCTGGGAGTACTACTACCAGACGACGATGCGCGACTTCCTCCTCTCGGTCACGCCCCGGCCCCAGACGGTGTTCATCGCCCACGAGGATCGCCTCTACGGGACGTCGCACTCCAAGATGGCGGAGGAGTACTTCAAAGAGGCCGGGTTCAAGGTCGTGGCGCGCGAGTCGTTCAAGTCCGGGGCGCCGGACCTGACCCCGCTGCTCACCCGGGCCAAGGCCATGAACCCCGATGTCTTCTACTGGATCGCCTACGGCGCGGACGCCGTGCTCGTAACCAAGCAGGGGAAGGAGCTGAACTTCAACCCGCGGATGTACGCCAGCACGGTTCAGCTCGGAACCCAGGAGTACCGGGACGCCGTCGGCAAGGGCAACGCCGAGACCTTTGTGGGGATCACGGTGTGGGAGCCGATCGCCGCCTTCCCGGCGTCGAAGGAGTGGCCGGAGGTGTTTCCATCGACGCGGGACTGGGTCCGCGACTATACGACGCGCTTCAAGCGCGAGCCGCACTACTACTCGATCATGAGCTACGTGGCGCTGGTGGCCACGGCCAAAGGGATCGAGGCGGCGGGCTCGCTGGAGCGCGACAGGGTCCTCGGCGCCATGGAGAAGATCAACACCATGACGCCGATGGGACCGCTCAAGTTCTCGCCGAGCAAGTTCGCCGTCAACCACGCCTTCAAACAGATGATGATCTTCCAGTGGCAAAAGGGCGAGAAGGTGCTCGTCTTCCCCAGGGACGTGGCCAGCGGCATGCTGATGCATCCGTTCCCGGCTTGGACTCAGCGCTGAGGGGGAGGCGTCCGCCGTATGTCTTTGGCCCTGCTGGCCCAAGCGACCGCGAACGGCCTGTCGCTGGCCGGGCTCTACGCGCTGGTTTCCGTGGGCCTCACGCTGGTGTTCGGGGTGATGCGGATCCTCAACTTCGCCCACGGCGAGTTCGTGATGCTGGGCGCCTACGCGTCGTTCTGGCTCTTTACCCTCTGGGGGCTGGACCCGCTGGCGTCGCTCGCCGTCGTCCTGGTCCTCATGACCGGGCTGGGCGCGCTGATCCAGACGACCCTGGTCAAGCGGGTCCTCGCCGCCCCCCACCTGAACCAGATCCTGCTCACGTTCGGGATCGCCGTGACCTTCCAGAACCTGGCGCTCCTCCTCTGGACGGGGGATCTCCGGGCGATCAAGGTGTGGTATTCCGCCTCGTCGCTCACGCTGGGGCCGGTCAGCCTCAGCCTCGGGCGCACCTTCGGCATCGGGCTGGCCATGATCCTCACGGGTCTTCTCTACCTCCTGCTGTTCCGGACCGAATATGGCCGGGCGCTCCGCGCGGTGGCCCAGGATCCGGAGGCGGCCCTCGTGATGGGCATCCCGATCCAGCGCGTCTACATCCTCGCGATGGCCATCGGGGCGGCCTACGCCGGCGCGGCCGGCGTGGTGGCCAGCGTGAGCATGTTCACCTATCCGCTGATCGGGTTCCTCTTCGGCCTGAAGGCGTTCTGCGTGGTGATCCTCGGGGGGCTGGGGAGCGTGTTCGGGGCCACGGTGGCCAGCCTCATCCTCGGCCTCGTGGAATCGTTCGTGGGGACCTTCTTCGCCCAGGGGTCGAGCTGGGCCGAAGCGATCTCCTTCGTGATTCTGCTCCTCGTGCTGCTCCTGCGACCCAAGGGCCTCTTTGGGGTCGAGTAGCGTCGGGGGGTGCCGTGCGGCGGCGGGTCACGGTGGCGACAACGGGCGTGGCGGTCCTGGGGCTCGCGTGCCTGGGGGTGCCTTTCCTGCTGGGGAACTACGGGCTTCACCTGCTGGTGCTGGTCTCGATGTACGTGGCGCTCTCGGCGAGCTGGAACATTCTGACCCTGGCGGGACAGCTCACGCTGGGCCATGCCGGGTTCTTTGGGGTCGGCGCGTACACCTCCGCGCTGCTCGCGCTGCGCCTGGGGGTCCCCTTCCCGCTCGGCATGGCCGGCGGGGCGGTGGGCGCCGCCATCCTCGCGGCCGGCGTTGGCTTCATCTGTCTTCGGCTCCGGGGCGTGTACCTGGCGATCGCGACGCTGAGCCTGGTCGAAGCCCTGAAGATCGTCGTGCTCAACGTGCCCGACTTCACGGAGGGCCCCATCGGGATCACGCTGTCGCCGGTGTTTCGGGGCGCGCGACTCCCGGCCTACTTCGTCATGCTCGGGGTGGCGATCCTCCCGGTCCTGGCGACGGTCTGGATCAAGCGATCCAAGCTCCACGTCATCTTCGGTTCGATCCGCGAGGACGAGGGGGCGGCGCAGATGCTCGGGATCAACACGACCGCCTACAAGGTGTTCGCCTTCGCCCTCAGCGCATTTTTCGCCGGCCTGGCCGGGGGCTTCTATCCCCACTACATCACCTACACGGTGCCGGACACGGCTTTCAATATCGGGTTGTCCATCGAGGCGCAGATCATGCCGATCCTCGGCGGCCTGTACACGGTCGCGGGGCCGGTCGTCGGGGCCGTCGTGTTGACTCTGGTTGGCGAGTACCTCCGGACCACCTTTGGCGCCGCGAACCTCCTGATCTACGGCATCGCCATGGTGCTCGTGATCCTCTGGTTCCCCGACGGCCTGGTCGGCCTCGGGCGGCGCTGGTGGCAGGCCCGCGTACCGGTCCCGGTCCGCGAGGGGGTGGCTGATGTTCGATAAGCAAAAGATCGAGGAGATCCGGCAGGCGAAGCAGGCATGGGAGGCGGGGGCGCTGGGACCCCACGGGGAGAAAACCCCGGAGCGGCGCCGCACGTACCGGAACGACGTGGGCGTCGAGGTCGGGGCGCTCTACACGCCGGCCGACCTGGCGGAGGCCGACTTCGATTATGCGCGGGATCTGGGCTTCCCCGGGCAATACCCGTTCACGCGGGGCATCACGCCGGGCATGTTCCGCACCGAGGCACCGCTGCTGCGGGTGTACGCGGGGTATGGCTCCCCGGAGGCGAGCAACGCCTACTACCAATACCTCCTGGAGCTCGGCGCCGAGGAGATCGTCATGGCCGTCGACCTGCCGACGCAGGTCGGGTACGACTCCGACCACGTCATGGCCCAGGGCGAGGTGGGGCGCGTCGGTGTCGCCATCGACTCGCTCCGGGACATGGAGGTTCTCTTCGATGGCATCCCCCTGAGCCGGATGAAGCGCGTGAGCATGCTCGGCAACTCGTTCGGGCCGCTGGCTCTCGCCCTGTTCGTCGCGCTGGGCGAGAAGCAGGGCCTGACGCCGGCGGACTTCGTCGTGGATCTCCAGAACGATGTCCTCAAGGAGTACATCGCCCGGGGGACCCAATTTCTTCCGATTCGACCGGCCCTCCGCCTCGCGGTGGATGTGGTCGAGTACTGCGCCCGTCGGATTCCACGCTGGTACCCGCTCACGGTGTGTGTGAACCACATCAACTCGGCGGGCGCCGGGTCGAGCCGGGGGACCGCCTTCGCCCTGGCCAACGCGATCTGCTACGTCGAAGAGGCGCTGCGTCGCGGGCTTGAGATCGATCAGTTCGCCTCCCAGCTCACCATGTTTCTCGACGAGCGCGAGGATTTCTTCGTGGCCGTGGCGAACCTGCGGGCGACGCGCCGCGTCTGGGCCCGCCTCATGAAGGAGCGGTTTGGCGCCCGCGACCCGCGCTCCATGGGGTTGCACATCACCTCCTACGGGCACGGCGGCGAGACGGTCCACGAGCCGCTCAACAACATCACGCGGATCACGCTGGGCACGCTCGCGTACGTGCTGGGCGGCGTCACGTTTCTCTACAACGGGTCCTACGACGAGGCGTTGTCGATCCCGTCGCGCGAGGCGGTCCGCGTGGCGATCCGGATGCAGCAGATCCTGGCCCACGAGCTGGGCGTCGCGAACACGGTGGACCCGCTGGGGGGCTCGTACTACGTCGAGAGCCTGACGCTCGGGATCCACGACGACATCGTCCGGGAGCTGGAGCGGATCGAAGCGCGGGGCGGCGCGCTCCGATGCATCGAGGAGGGGGACTTCAGGCAGGCCATCGCCGAGGGGGCCGTTCGGCGCCAGGCGGCGTTCGACCAGGGCGAGCGGATCTCCGTGGGCGTGAACAAGTTTCGGATGGAGGCGCCGGTCCCGCGCAGCAACTTCCGGGCCGATCCGAGCGTCGCCCAGCGGCAGGCCGAGCGCCTGGGGCAAGTCAAGCGCGACCGGGATGCGGCGCGGGTCCGGGCGGCGCTCGCCGACGTCGCCGCCGCGGCCCGGGGCACCGCCAATACGGTGCCCCCGATTCTTGAGGCCGTCCGGGCCTACGCGACCCTCGGCGAGATCTGCGACGCCCTGCGGGCGGTCTTCGGCGAATATAAGCCGGACGTCACGTACTGAGCGCCATGGCGGCACGGATCATCCGGGTGCTGGTCGGGAAGGTGGGGCTGGACGGGCACGACGTCGGGGCCCGGGTCGTCGCCCGCGCGCTGCGCGACGCCGGGATGGAAGTGATCTACACCGGGATGCGGCAGACACCGGAGCGGCTCGTCCGGACGGCTCTCCAGGAGGACGTCGACGCCCTAGGGATCAGCATCCTCTCCGGCGCCCACCTGTTCTTCCTCCCCAAGATTCTCGCGGGGCTGCGGGCCGCCGGGGCGGGAGACGTGCCGGTCTTCGTGGGGGGGGTCATCCCGGCCGAGGACTTGGAGGAGCTGAAACGGTTCGGGGTCGCCGGCGTCTTCCTCCACGGGAGCACGATGTCCCAGGTCGTGGGAGCGGTGCGTGCGGCCGTGGAGGCGCGCTGGCGCCCGGCCCGGGAGAGTCCGCGGACGTCGGACCGGGTCGCCCGGAATCGGCGGGACGCGGTGCGCATCGGGACCGGGGCGGCCTACTCGGAGGACCGGATCGACCCGGGCGTCGAGATGGCGCGACGGGGTCGGCTCGATTACCTCGTGTTCGAATGTCTCGCCGAGCGGACGCTGGCCCTCGCGCAGGTCCGGCGGCTCAAGGATCCGCGGGCCGGGTCCGACCCGTGGCTCGAAGAGCGGTTCCGCCAGATCGTGCCGATCGCACTGGCCCAGGGGACGCGCATCATCTCCAACATGGGCGCCGCGGACCCGGCGGGGGCGGCGGAGCGTGCCGCCGCCGTCCTCGGGAGCCAAAACCTTCGCGGGGTCCGGATCGCGGCCGTCGAGGGTGACGATCTGCTTTCGCGGCTCGACGAGCTGGACCTGATCATCGCCGAGACCGGCGAGCCGGTCCGCTCCCTCCCTGGACGCCTTGTCTCGGCGAACGCGCACATCGGCGCCGACACCCTCGTCGAGGCGCTCGCGGCCGGGGCACAGGTCGTCCTGGCCGGGCGGGTGTCCGACCCGTCGCTGTATGTCGCCGGGCTGCGGCATGCATTCGGCTGGGCCGCCGACGACTGGCCCCGGATCGGCGCCGGGATCGCGGTGGGCCATCTGCTCGAGTGCGGGGCGCTCGTCACGGGTGGGTTCTACGCCGATCCCCCGTACAAAGTGGTGCCTGACCTCGCGCGGGCAAGCTTCCCGCTGGCCGAGGTGGCCGCGGACGGCACCGCGGTCATCACGAAGCTCGAGGGAAGCGGCGGTCTCGTCAACGTGGAGATCGTTCTCGAGCAATTGCTCCACGAAGTCCACGACCCGGCGGCGTACCTCACACCGGACGGGATCGCGGATTTCAGCCGGGTCTGCCTGGAGCCCGATGGGGTCGACCGGGTGCGGGTCAGCAGCGTGACAGCCCGGCCGCGCCCGGCGCGGCTCAAGGTCAGCATCGGCATCCACGAGGGGTTCATCGGCGAGGGCGAGATCTCGTACGCCGGAAGCGGGGCGCTCGACCGCGCCCGCCTGGCCGCCCTGGTGGTGCGCGAGCGCCTGGAGATGCGGAAGGCAGACCTCCAAGAGACGCGGGTGGACTTCATCGGGTGGAACGCCGTCCATGGGTCGGCCACCCCCGCGGGGGCTCCCGAGCCGTACGAGGTGCGGCTGCGCGTCGCGGGGCGGGCGGCGACGGAACCCGAGGCGGCCATCGTCGGGGACGAGGTGGAGAGCCTCTATGTCTGGGGTCCCGTGGGGGGCGGCGGGGCCCGCAAGGCGGTTCGCCCCGTGGTGGCGGTCTACTCCGCGCTGGTGCCGCGCGAGAAGGTCGCGACGCATCTCAGCTGGCGGGAGAGCTAGGAGATCGGAGGGGGCCCCCACCCACGCCCTGCGGGCGCGGGGCCCGGCCCCCTCCGAGGCCTCCCCCAGGAACACGGGTTGCGCCGGCGGAGCCGGCGCTCGAACCGAGGTTAGTTCGACATGCAGCTAGGGGCGAGATGCGGCGCGTGAGGGTGCGGGAAATCGCGCACGCGCGATCGGGCGACAAGGGAAAGGACGCCATGGTCTCGCTGATCCCCTACGACGGGCGCCACTATGGGTGGATCGCGGAGCAGATCACGCCGGCGCGGGTCAAGGCGCATTGTACGGGACTGGTGTTGGGGGAGGTCATCCGGCACGACCTGCCGGCCCTCGGGGCGTTCAACTTCGTGCTCAAGGACTCGCTCGGTGGAGGGGTGACGCGGACGCTGGCGCTCGACGTCCACGGCAAGGCCCTGAGCTGCCTGCTGCTCGACATGGACATGGAGGTTCCGGAGTAGTGGTCACGCGCGTGTTCCTCCGCAATCGCCTGGCGCTGGTCGGGGGGATCCTGGTGGGGCTGGTGGTGCTCGCCGCGCTCTCCGCACCCCTCCTCGCACGGCAGGATCCGCTGGCCATGGACCTGGGCGCGCGCCTCCGGCCGCCCAGCGCCGAGCATCTCCTGGGCACGGATCAGTTCGGCAGGGACGTCTTCGCGCGGATCATGTACGGGGCCCGGATTTCCGTCAAGGTGGGCCTTGTGTCGGTCGGGATTGCCCTGGGCTGCGGCCTTCCCCTGGGCTCGATCTCCGGGTACGTTGGAGGGGCGCTGGACCATCTCATCATGCGGATCATGGACGCGGTGCTCGCGTTCCCGGCGATCCTGCTGGCCCTCGCCCTCGTGGCGGCGCTGGGTCCGGACATCACCAACGTCATGATCGCCATCGGCATCCGCTACACGCCGATCTTTGGCCGGCTCGCCCGCGCCGCGGTCCTGGCTGAGAGGGAGAAGGAGTACGTGGCGGCGGCCCGGGCCCTGGGCCTATCGAGCCCGTGGATTCTCGTCCGCCAGATCCTGCCGAATTGTCTGGCGCCGCTTCTCGTCCAGGCGACGGCGAGCCTCGCGCAGGCCATCATCGTCGAGGCGAGCCTGAGCTTCATCGGCGTCGGGACGCCGCCGCCGACCCCGAGCTGGGGGACCATGCTCTTCGAGGCCCGCGGATTCATCGAGCGGGCCCCCCTGGTCGCCGTGTTCCCCGGGCTGGCCATCTGTCTGGCCGTCCTGGGCTTCAACCTGATGGGCGACGGCGTCCGCGACCTGCTGGACCCCCGTCTGCGAGTGGAACTGGGCCCGGGCGCCAGCGGCGCGATGGTCCTCGCCCCCTCGAGGGCCTCGCGATGATCCAGCTCCTGGCCCGGCGGGTGGTCGTGCTGGTGCCGGTGCTCTTCTTCATGTCGGTGATCGTGTTCGCGATTCTCCGGCTCATCCCCGGAGATCCGGTGGACGTGATCGTGGGCGCGGAGCAGGTCGACCCCCAGGTGCGGCAGGCGCTTCGGGCCGAGCTGGGGCTCGACCTGAGCCTGCCGGAGCAGTACGCGCGGTGGGTCGCGCGCGTCCTGCGCGGCGACCTGGGCCGGTCGGTTCGGAGCCGGGACGATGTGCTCGCGCTCATCGCCGACAAATTCCCCAAGACGCTGCTCCTCGCCGTGGCCAGCGCCGCCGTCGCCGTCCTGGTCGCCCTCCCGCTTGGCATCGTGGCGGCGCTGTGCCGGAACACGCTCGCCGATTACGGCGCGATGCTCTTCGCGCTGCTCGGCGTGTCGATTCCGAACTTCTGGCTGGGCATCCTCCTCGTCATCGCCTTCTCGCTGCAGCTGGCCTGGCTGCCGTCGCAAGGGTACGCGAGCCTCGTCGCTCAGCCGGCGCAAGCGCTGAAGCACCTGATCCTCCCCGCCCTGACGCTGGGCCTGGCCATGGCCGGGGTCGTGACGCGCATGGTCCGCTCGTCGGTCCTGGAGGAGATCGGGCGGGAGTACGTCCGCACGGCCCGCGCGAAGGGGATGAGCGAGCGCACCGTCGTCTGGAAGCATGCGCTGAAGAACGCCCTGATCCCCACGGTGACGGTGGTCGGGCGCCAGTTCGGGACGCTGCTCGGCGGGGCGGTGGGTGTCGAGCAGGTATTCTCGTGGCCGGGGATCGGCTGGCTGGCCGTGCAGGCGATCTTCGCCCGGGACTATCCGATTGTGCAGGGCGTGGTGCTCGTCGTGGGCGTGTTCTTTGTCCTGGTGAACACGGTCGTCGATATTCTCTACACGGTGCTGGACCCGCGGCTCCGGGTCGCCTAAACCGGACGCGGCCAAGGAGGGTGGAAATGGGAAGGTCAGCCAAAAAGTGGTGTCCGAGTCGCCGGGAATTTCTGGTGCTGACGGGGGGGGCGGCGGCGGCGGCCGCGCTCGGAGGCGCCAGGACGAGCGCGGAGGCTCAGGGCGCCCCCCGGCCAGGGGGGACGCTCCGGATCGCCGTCTCGACGGCGTTCGATAGCCCGGATCCCCACAAATACCGCTCGGTGACGAACTTCGCCCTCTTCTCGCTCTGCACCAATGCCCTGACCGAGGTGGGCAAGAACTTCGAGCTCCAGCCCTCGCTGGCGGAGTCGTGGCAGGTTTCCGCCACCGGCCTGGAGTACACGTTCAACCTCCGCCGGGGGGTGAAGTTCCACACCGGACAGGCCTTGACCGCGGAGGAGGTGAAGTTCAGCCTTGAACGGATCATGAACCCCAAGACCGCCTCGGCGCAGCGGAGCGACCTGGCCCTGGTCCAGTCGATCGAGGCGCTCGATCCTCACCGGGTGAAGGTCACGCTGAAACAGCCCTTCACCCCCTTCCTCACCAAGGTGGCGACGGTCCGGGTGCCGATCATCCCCGCGTCATCGGTCCCGGCCGACGGAACGGTGACCAAGGCTGTCGGGACAGGGCCGTGGGAGATGGTCGAGTGGAAGACGAATGAGTACGTCCGCCTCAGGCGGTTCAAGGAGTACTGGGAGAAGGGGCTCCCCTACATCGATGACGTGATCGTCCGGCCGATTGCCGACGGAAATGTTCGCCTGACGGGCCTGCGGGCGGGCGATCTCGACCTGATCCAGGACGTCCCGTTCAAGGATGTGGACGCGCTGAAGACGACGGCGAAGGATCTGGTGATCTACACGGGGCCCGGCTCCTGGCCTTCGTACATCGTCTTCAACAGTCGCAAGCCGCCGTTCAGCGATGTCCGGGTGCGCCGGGCGATCGCGCACGCCGTGGACAAGAAGGCCCTCATCGCCGGCCACCTGTGGGGCCACGCCCAGGTGGCCAACCAGCCGTTCCCGAAGGGGTCCCCGTGGTTCCTCGACGTCAAGGAGAAGGAGCTCGACCTGGCCAAGGCCAAGAAGCTCCTGGCGGATGCCGGCTATCCCACGGGGTTCGAGGTCCCCATCCTCGTGAGCACGGGATGGGCGGAGTTCGTCGAAGGCGCGCAGGTCATCCAGTCGCAGCTTAAGAAGATCGGCATCGCGCTGAAGCTCGACGTGACGGACCTGGCCACCTGGGTCGCCCGCGTCAACAAGCGGGACTTCAACGTCTTCTACCTCTGGTACAGCGCCCGCTACGACCCCGACGACTTCTACCGTCGCATGTTCCACACCTCCGAGGAGACCAGCAACAACCGCTCGGGCTACAAGAACGCGGCGCTGGACAAGCTCCTGGACCAGGCCGCGATCACCCACGACCAGGGCGAGCGGAAAAAGATGTACACGCAGGGGCTTCAGGCGATCATCGAGGACGCCCCGGTCATCTGGACCAGCATCCCGGACGTGAGCCTCGCGTGGCGCACGGTGCTGAAGGGCTTTGAGACCAACCTGGGCGGCTACCTCGTGTTCCGGGGTGGCGGCCTGCCGCGGGCCTGGCTCGAGCGGTAAGGGACGGGAACCGGCTGATGGACGTGCGGTACCTGGTAGAGCGGGCGGCCCGGCACTATCCCCGGGGTCTGGCGATCAGCTGTGGCCCCGTCCGATTCACGGCGGCTCAGGTGTACGAGCGTGCGTGCCGCCTGGCCAACGCGCTCGGGGGTGGGGGATGCCGGCCGGGCGACCGGGTCGCGGTCTACCTGCCCAACTGCGCCCAGTACATGGAGGTAGAGTTCGGGCTCGCCCTGGCCGGACTGGTGCGGGTGTCGCTCAATGTCCGGCTCCCCGAGCGGGACCTCCTGTACACCCTGCGGGATGCCGGGGCCCGGGCCCTGATCTATGCCGGGCGGTACGGGCAAACGGCCGCGAGCCTGCTCGAGCAGTGTCCCGGCCTCTCCCCCGTCCTCTGCCTTTCAGAGGCCGAGGGGGGTCCCGGACCCCGCCAGCTGGACTACGAGGCGGCCCTGGCCCAGGCCCGCAGCGCCCCCCCGACGGTGCCCGTCGGTCCCGACAGCCTCTACTGCCTCTTCTACACGTCCGGGACGACCGGCCGCCCCAAGGGCGTCATGCTCACCCACCGCGCCCAGGCGGCGGTCGCCTTCAGCCTGCTCCTGGAGTTCGCCCCCGTGCGGCCGGGGGAAAAGATCCTGCTGCTTCAGCCCTTGAGCCACGGGTCTGGATTTTTCCTGCTGCCGTACTTCGTGAGCGGCGCCCACTCGGTGGTGATGGAGAAGTTCGAGCCGGCGGCCACGCTCGACGCGGCCGAACAGATGGCCGTCGAGACCATCAAGCTCGTTCCCACCATGCTGATCCAGCTGCTCCAGGCCGGCGCCCGCTCGGGCCAGCTGCCCTTCCTCCGCCGCATCATCTATGGCGCCTCTCCGATGCCGGTGGAGCGGCTGAAGGAGGCGCTGTCGCTCTTTGGCCGTGTCCTGGCACAGCTGTACGGCCAGGCGGAGGCCCCCATGTGCATCACGGTCCTGCCGGAGGAGGATCACCGGATGGACCAAGACACGCGACTCCTGGCGTCGGCCGGCCGCGCGTGGCGAAACGTCGAAGTCCGGGTGGTGGATGCGGAGAGCCGGGATGTCACCCCGGGGGAGACCGGCGAAGTGATCGTGCGCGGAGCGCATCTGATGTCCGGCTATTGGCAAAAGCCCGAGCAGACGGCGGAGGTCTTGCGCAACGGGTACGTGTATACGCGGGACATGGCCACGGTGGACGAGCGCGGGTACGTCTACCTGCTCGGTCGCCGGGACGAGATGATCATCAGCGGCGGGTTCAACATCGCCCCGCGCACCGTCGAGGAGGTGCTCCATCAGCATCCGGCGGTGCTGGAAGCCGCCGTCGTCGGGGTGCCCGATCCCGCCTGGGGGGAGACCGTCAAGGCCTACGTGGTGCTGCGGCCCGGCGCCCAGGCCCGGCCGGATGAGATCATCGAGTACTGCAAGCCCCTCTTGGCGGTGCAGCGGCCCCGCTCGGTGGAGCTGGTGCCCGAGCTCCCCAAGAACGCGTACGGGAAGGTCATCAAGACCCAGCTCAAGGCCGCCCATCGGGGGCCCTGAGGGGGAATCTGGGAGGTGGGGATGCTGCGCGAAGTCGTGGTGCTCGGCGTCGGGATGCATCGCTTCGGGAAGTTCCCCGAGACCTCACTGCGCGAGCTGGCCGGCGAAGCCGGGCGCCGGGCGCTGAAGGATGCCGGCGTGTTGCCCCGGCAGATCCAGGCGGCGTATTTCGCCAACGCGCTGGCCGGCCTCCTCACCGGTCAAGAGTCCATCCGCGGCCAGGTGGCCCTGCGCGAGGTCGGCGTCGCGGGAGTCCCCATCGTCAACGTGGAGAACGCGTGCGCCGGCGGTGCCACCGCGTTCCACCAGGCCGTGCTGGCGGTCGGCTCGGGCTCGTGCGACGTGGCCCTCGCGGTGGGCGCGGAGAAGATGTTCGTCGGCGACACCGGCCGGACCATTCAGGCCCTGGCGGCCTCGGCCGACGTGGAGCTGACGCACGACATGGGGCTCCAGTTCACGGCCATCTACGCGATGCGGATCCAGAAGCGGCTGGCGAGCGGCGCGCTCACCCTCCGGCACCTGGCGGAGGTGACCGTCAAGAGCCATCGGCACGGGTGCCTCAACCCGTACGCCCAGCACCAGAAGGAAGTCACCGCCGAGGAGGTCCTGGCCTCCCGGCCCATCGCCGGCCCCATCACGCTCCTCATGTGCTCCTCGGTGAGCGATGGCGCCGCGGCGGCCGTCGTGTGCAGCGCCGAAGCGGCCCGGGGGGCGCCGCAGCCCCTGGTCCGCGTCCTGGCTTCCGAGCTCCGCTCCGGGGCGTTCCGGAGCGGCGCGGGGGAGGAGCTCTCCACGGCCGCGCGCACGGTTCGGGCGGCCTACGAGCAGGCGGGGGTGGGACCCGAAGAGATCGACCTGGTGGAGTGCCACGACGCGACGGCTCCCGGCGAGCTGCTTTACTACGAGGATCTGGGATTCTGTAAGCCCGGCGAGGCCGGGCGCCTGCTGGACGAGGGAGCCACGACGATCGGCGGCCGCATCCCCTTCAACCCGAGCGGCGGACTGACGTCGCGCGGGCATCCGGTTGGGGCCACGGGGCTGGCCCAGATTGCCGAGGCGGTCTGGCAGCTCCGTGGTCAGGCCGGCCCCCGCCAGGTCCAGGGCGCCCGGGTTGCGCTGACTCAGAACAGCGGTGGCTGGCTGGAGGGGGATTCGGCCGCCGGCGCCGCCCACCTCTTCGCCGTGTGAACGCGAAGGAGGTCCGGTGACGCAGGGGGTGTTCCGGTCTTCGACTGACGGTGAGGGGGCGCCGTCCCTGGCGGGGAGCCGGTGCCGCTACTGCGCACGGGTCTCTTTTCCGGCCCGCCCCATTTGTCCCTGGTGCGGGCGGGAGGACACCGAGCCCGTAGCAGTGGGCCGGCGGGGGACCATCCAGGCCAGCGCCGTGGTCTACCACGCTCCCATCGGCTTCACCGCGCCCTATATCGTGGCCCTGGTGGAACTGGCCGAGGGACCGGTCGTCTTCTGTCCCATTACGGGATGTCTGCCGGACGAAAACGCCGTGCCGCCGGGGACCCCGGTGGAGCTGGTCGTGGCGCCGGCGCGCGCGGGGGGGGCGCCCGTGTTCCAATTCCGCCCGCTGGGCGGCTGATTCAGTGAGGTCGAGGAGAAATTCAAAGGAGGGAGAGCGCGTATGTCGAAGAAAGCCAGAACCGTCAGAACTAACTCTCGGCGACTCCGGGAGCGCATCGAGGCGTGGGAGGAGCAGCATCGGGTCGAGCTGGGATCCGGCCGCAAGCCCCGGTTTGTGACTCCGAGCGGCTTCGAGCTGCGGCCCGCGTATACGCCGGCAGAGCTCGACGAGCTGGGGTGGGAGGACCTCACGGATCTGGGGCTGCCGGGCGAATACCCCTATACCCGCGGCCGTGACGCCGCCGGCTACCGCAACCGCTTCTGGCACTGGGAGTTCTATGCCGGCTTCGGCTCGGCGGAGGCGGCGAACCGCCGCTACCGATTCCTTCTGGAGCAGGGCGCCACCGGGGGGGTGTCGATTGCCCTCGACCTGCCCACCCAGATCGGTCTGGATTCGGATCACCCGTTGGCCAAGGGGGAAGCGGGACGCGTGGGCGTGGCCCTGACCTCGCTGGCCGACGTGGAGCGGCTCTTCACCGGCATCGACATCAAGCAGGCGGGGCACGTCTTCACGACGGCCAACGCCATCGGCCCGATCTTCCTGGCCTGGATCATTGCCCTCTGCGAAAAACGCGGCATCGACCCCGGCACGTTCACGCTCCAGATTCAGAACGATCCGGTGAAGGAGTACGTCGCCCGCGGCACGCAGATTTTCCCCATCCGCCCGGCGGTCAAGCTGGCGGCCGACGCGATCTCCTATTGCGCCCGGCACTACCCCAACTGGCTCCCCATCAGCGTCTCCGGGTCCCACATGAAGCAGGCGGGGGGGAGCTGCCTGCAGGAGGCCGCGTTCACCATCAACAACGCCATCGCCTACGTGGAGGCGGTGCGGTCCCAGGGGCTTCACGTGGACCAGTTCGGCCCCGGGATCGAGATCCACTTCTGCACCGATATGGAATTTTTCGAGGAGGTGGCCAAACACCGGGCCACCCGGAAGGTCTGGGCCCAGTTGATGCGGGAGCGCTGGGGGGCCACCAACCCGCTGGCCATCCGCGGACGTCTGCACTCGGCCACCTCGGGACTGCCGCTCACCGCGCAGCAGCCCAAGAACAACATCATCCGCCTCACCCTCCAGGTGCTGGCCCAGGTGCTGGGGGGCATCCAGGGCGGCCGGACCGCTTCGTATGACGAGGCCCTGGCCATTCCGACGGAGGAGGCGGTCACGCTGGCCGTGAGGACCAACCAGATCATCGCCCACGAGACCGGCATCGCGGATGTTGTGGATCCCCTGGGCGGCTCCTACTACGTGGAATGGCTGACGAAGAAGATGGAGGACGGCATCTGGGAGTACATCGGCAAGATCGACGGCATGGGTGGCGCGCTGGCGGCGGTGGAGAACGGCTTCTATGCCGGGGAACTGGCGGAGGGGGCGTACCGGCAGCAACGAGCGCTGGAAAGCGGCGAGACGGTGATTGTCGGCGTCAATAAGTATCGCACCGACGAGGAGCCTGACGTCCCCATCTTCCGTCACGATCCGGAAACCGAACGCAGGCAGATTGCCTGGTTGGAGGAGCTGCGCCGGACCCGGGACGCCCGGGCCGTCGAGCGGGCCCTGGGCCGGCTCAAGCAGGTGACCGTGGCGGGGGAGAATGTGCTGCCGGCAACCCTCGAGGCGGTCAAGGCGTATGCCACCGTGGGCGAGATCTGCGACGTGTGGCGGAGCGTGCTGGGGGAGTTCACCGACCACCCCGCGCGGATCTGAGAAAGAGGGATGGACATGCCTGAGCGAATCCGCGTGGTCGTGGCGAAAGCCGGCCTGGACGGGCACGACCGCGGGGCCAAGGTCATCGCCCGCTTTCTGCGCGACGCCGGCATGGAGGTCATCTACACGGGGATTCGGCAGACTCCCGAGGCCATCGTCCGCGTGGCGCTTCAGGAAGATGCCGACGTCATCGGGCTGAGTATCCTCTCGGGGGCTCACGGGGTCGTGTGCGAACACGTCATGGAGCTGTTGCGCTCCCACGGCATGGAGCACGTGCTGGTGGTGATCGGCGGAACCGTTCCCCGCCAGGATGTGCCGGTTCTGAAGGAGATGGGGGTCGCGGGCGTGTTCGGACCGGGGAGTCCGATGCCCGAGATCGTCGAGTTCATCCGCGAGGGGGTGCGAAGCCGCCGGCAACCGGGAGCCCGCACGTTGGATGCGGCGACGTAGCGCCAGTGAAAGGAGGATCTGAGATGGAGAGGCTGCGGGGAGTGTTTCTGGTGGTCGTTGCGCTCTTGATGGTGTCAATTGCGTGGTCCGAAGCCTCGGCGGATGGAGTGACCCGTTTTGCCGACATTCCCAGTCCCGGCCAGGGGGAGGGGATCTCGGTCGCGCCCAACGGCCAGGTCGTCGTGGGCACCTTCACCTTCGAGGGTCCATCCCACGTCTTTGTCTTCGACAAAGACGGCCAGCTGATCCGTGACGTTCCGATCGCAGATGTGGTTCCGGCCCCACTCCTCGGTGTGATCTGGAAGGGCCAGGACATCTTTGCGGCGGATTTCGTCAACGGCCGAATCTTGCGGATCGCTCCTGACGATCAAGTCAGCGTTTTCGCCGTGCTCCCGGACCTGCGCCGGGTTCCTAAGGGCCCCAAGGATCAGCCCCCCGCACCCAACGGGCTGGCTCTGGACCGGGACGGGAACCTCTACGTGTCCGATAGCTTTCAAGGGGTGATTTGGAAGATAACCGAATCAGGCCAGGTGAGTGTCTGGAAGCAGGACATCGGCCTGATCAGCACTCAGGCCCTGCCCTTCGGGGCCAACGGCATTACCTTCACGCCGCTCGGTGACGCGTTGCTGGCCGCCAATTCGGGCGAGGGCACCATCGT
Source organism: Candidatus Rokuibacteriota bacterium (assembly GCA_016209425.1). Taxonomy (GTDB): domain Bacteria; phylum Methylomirabilota; class Methylomirabilia; order Rokubacteriales; family CSP1-6; genus JACQWA01. The sequence goes on along the minus strand of JACQWA010000311.1, from coordinate 7,564 downwards.
CAAGATTCCCGTTAACCCAGATGGCTCGGCCGGACCGGTCAGCACGTTTGCGGCAGGGATCACCGTCCCCGACGGGATCGCCTTTGGCCCGGACGGGAACCTGTGGGTCGTCAGCCCCGCCTCTCCAGACTATGCCGTACTGGTCTGGTCCCCCACCGGAGAATTGTTGGCGAGCGTCGGCACCGAAGGCTTTAACGGGCCCACCAGCATCGATTTTCTCCATGGCCCCGAGGGAATAACCATGCTGGCTCCCAACCTTGGCTTCTTTACGGGGGTACCGGACTTTTACATCGCCGCCCTGTCAGTGAGGGAGGTTCCCACATGGCCTCCGACCGGGGGCGTACCTCTTCAATGATCTCCCCATCTGAGATGCCATGAGCTACCGGATCGGGGTGGACGTCGGCGGCACCTTCACCGACTGCGTGATGGAGGAGACGACGTCGGGTCGGCGCTGGGTCCATAAGATTCCTTCGACTCCCGGGTCGCCGGAGAAGGCGATCATTGCGGGGATTCGGGCGTTGCTCGGGCTGGCCGAGGCGAAGGCGGCGGCCGTGGGCTTCGTGGGCCACGGCTCAACCGTCGCGACCAACGCCCTGATCGAGCGCAAGGGCGCGCGAACGGCGGTGGTGACCACGCGCGGGTTCCGAGACCTTCTGGAGCTCGGCCGGCAACGCCGCCCATCGCTCTACGATCTGCAGGCCGACAAGCCCGCGCCGCTCGCCCGCCGGCGGCATCGCTGGGAGGTGGCCGAACGGCTCCGCGCGGATGGCTCAGTCGAGCGGCCCCTCGACGACGAATGCGTCACGGACGTCCTGGGGGCCCTCGCTGCCGAGGGGATCGAGGCCGTGGCGGTGTGTTTCCTCCATAGCTACGCGAACCCGGCGCACGAGCGGGAGGTGGCCGAGCGGATCCGGCGGGCCCTCCCCGGGGTCTTCGTCACCGCCTCGTCCGATCTCGTTCAGGAGTTCCGCGAGTACGAGCGGCTGACGACCGCCGTGGTGAATGCCTCTCTCGGCCCCCGCACGGGGCGGTATCTCACGGCCCTGGAGTCGGGGCTGGTCGAGGAGGGGCTGTCGTGTGCCCCGTTCATCCTGCACTCGAACGGTGGCTTGATGACGCTGTCGCAGGCGGACCGCGCGCCGGTGAACATGCTGGCTTCCGGTCCCAGCGCCGGCGTCGTCGGCGCCACGGCGCTGGCGCGTGCGGCAGGCGACCCGGATTCGATCTCCCTCGACATGGGCGGCACCAGTACCGACGTGTGCCTGATTCAAGCGGGACGGCCGAGCGTCGTCTCGCAGCGCGAGATCGAAGGGTATCCCGTGAAATGCGCCACGGTGGACGTGCATTCGGTCGGCGCGGGCGGGGGGAGCATTGCGTGGCTCGACAGCGGTGGCGCGCTGCGCATCGGGCCCCAGAGCGCGGGTGCCGTTCCGGGGCCGGCCTGCTACGGCCAGGGGGGTGACCGGCCCACGGTCACCGACGCGAACCTCGTGCTGGGGCGCCTGGACTCGAGCCGGCGCCTGGCCGACACGATCCGCATCGACCCGGACCGGGCCGAACATGCCATTCGGATGCATATCGCGGAGCCAAAGGGAATCGCCGTCGAGGAGGCCGCCCTGGGGATAGCGGCGCTGGTCGAGACGCATCTCGTCCGCGCGATGCGCCTGATCTCCGTCGAGCGCGGGTACGATCCGCGGGCGTTTACGCTGGTTGCGTTCGGAGGCGCCGGCCCGATGCATGCGGTGCCTGTCGCCTGGGCGCTCGCGATGCCTCGCGTGATGATCCCACCGTACCCGGGCTTGCTCTGCGCCGAGGGGGTGCTCGCGACCGAAATGCGTATCGACGTGAGCCACACCCAACGGAGCCTGCTCGGCGAGATCGGCGCCGGAGCCTTGAAGGCTGAGTTCCAGGCGCTATTCGAGGCGGCGCGGGCGCGGCTCACGGCGAGCGGGGTGGATGTGGGGGGTCTTCAGGCTCGATGGATGGCCGATGTTCGATATCACGGTCAGAACTATGAGATCACCGTCGATGTGCCCGAAGGCCCGACCTCGACCGACATCAAGCGTGACCTCAGGGCCGCCTTCGATCGCGAGCATCGCCGGCTCTACGGTTACGCGAATCTCGAGCGCGATCTGGAGATCGTCACCTCCCGCGTCGGGGTCACGGTGCCGGTCGGGGCTGCGCGTGGCGGTCGTCTCGGCGAGCGGGCGTCGAGCCGTCGCGTGGAGCCGGTGAGCAGACGGCGGATGATCTGGGAGAACGGGACCGAGACGTGCCCCGTGTACCGGCGCGCCGACATGAAGGCCGGCGCCGAGATCACGGGGCCGGCAGTGGTCGAGCAGATGGACGCGACGACCGTCCTGCCGCCGGGCAGCCGGGCCCGAACCGATTCGTTCGGCAACCTGATCGTCGAGCCGGAGTAGGGCGGTGGAAACGCGCGGCCGGAAGAGTGACTGGATCACGCACGAGGTGATCGCTCACTTCCTCCTCTCGGCGGTCGAGGAGATGGGCGTCACGCTCGTGCGCGCCGCGTACTCGCCCAACATCAAGGAGCGGCGCGACTGCTCGACCGCCATCTTCGACGCTGGAGGGGAGACCGTGGCGCTGGCGGCCCACATCCCGATCCACCTCGGATCGATGCTGGGGCTCGTGCGCGAAGTGCTCGCGCGCTTCCCTCTCGAGACGCTTCGGCCCGGCGACATGTTCCTCGCCAACGACCCCTTCGGCGGCGGCGGGTCGCACCTGAACGACCTGTCGCTCGTTGCGCCCGTCTTCTGGGAGGGCGCTGGGGTCGCCTTCGTGGCCAACATCGCGCATCACTCGGACGTGGGGGGCCGGGTTCCGGGAAGCGAGTCGTGCGACGCCACCAGCATTTACCAAGAGGGCCTCCGGATTCCCCCGGTGCGCATGGTGGCAGAGCGTGCCATCGATGGAAACCTGCTCGCGCTGCTCCAGGCGAACTCGCGGGTCCCCGACGAGCGCGTTGGCGATTTGCGGGCGCAGGTCGCTGCCAATCTCGCCGGAGAGCGGAGGATCGAAGAGCTGCTCCGCCGCTACGGCGCGGCCCTCGTGGGCGAGAGCATGCGGGCGATCCTGGAGTACACCGACCGCCGGACGCGCGCGGCGATCCGCGGGATCCCGAACGGCACGTACCGGCATGACGACGCCATGGACGACGACGGCATCGGCGTCAGCCCGGTGCCGGTCGGGGCCATTGTCACCGTGGGGGACGAAAGCATCCACGTGGACCTTTCGCCCTGCGCCCCGCAGACGGCCGGGGCCAAGAACGCCTCGATCACGGCCACGCTCGCCACGGTGTACTACGTGATGAAAGCGGTGCTCGACCCGGAGCTCCCCCCCAATGCGGGCTACTATCGGGCGGTCACCGTCGACGCCCCTCGGGGGTCGGTGATGAATGCGCAACCGCCGGCGGCCGTCGGCGCCCGCATCATCAGCTGCCAGAAGCTGGCGGAGGTGCTGCTGGGGGCCTTCGCGCAGGCGGTCCCTGAACGAGTGATCGCCGAGTCTCACGGCGTCAGCCTGGGAGTCTTCTCGGGCGAGCGCCCGGGCACGCGCGACCTCTTCGTGGACTACGAGGCCTTCGGCGGTGGAGCAGGGGCCCGTGCGACGAAGGATGGGCTCGACGGCATCATGGTGCATGCCACGAATACGTCCAACCTGCCCATCGAGGTCTTCGAGTCCGAGTATCCGCTGATGATTGACCGGTACGAGCTGTACCCCGACTCGGGAGGCCCGGGACGCTTTCGCGGCGGGCTCGGGATACGCCGTGACGTCCGGCTCCTGACCGACGCCGACTTCACGGGGTTCGTCACGAGCTTCCGACGCGTGCCTGTCGGACGGGATGGCGGTCGCCCCGGGAAGCCCGGGCGCTACGTGCTCATTCGAGGCGGCAGGGAAGTTGTGTACGATTCTTCCACGATCGCCGGCCAGCGACTCCGGAAAGGGGACACGATCAGCCTGAGGACGGCGGGGGGCGGCGGGTACGGGGTGCCTGAGGCCCGGGCGCGCGAGTTGCTCGAGGCCGACCTGGACGAGGGGCGCGTGACGCCCGAGGGCGCCCGACGCGACTACACCCACGATGCAGGGCAGCGGCAGGGAGGGCAGACGTGAGACCGATGACGGTGTTGACGCCCACGGGGTGCTTGGGCTTGGGCCCGCTCGACGAAGCGGCGTTCCGTCAGGGCATGAGGCGCGGCCCGGCGGCCGTGGCGGTCGACGCCGGATCAATCGATCCGGGCCCGTTCTATCTCGGCGCGGGGCTCCCCCACCAGGCGCGGTTCGAGACCATGCGCGAGCTGACGCTGCTCCTGCCAGCGGTCAAGGAAGCGGGAATTCCCCTGATCATCGGCACGGCCGGTGGGTCCGGAGGACGACGGCATCTGGAATGGAACCTGGCGCTCATCGAGGAGGTCGCGCGAGAGCGGAAGCTTCCGCTGCGGGTCGCGGTCATCGACACGAGCCTCGATAAAGAAGATCTCAAGCGCCGCCTCCGCACGCAGCGCGCGCGCGGCCTCGGGTTCGAGGCCGATCTGACCGCGGAGGATGTGGACGCGTGCACCGAGGTCGTGGCGCAGGTGGGGGTGGAGACGCTGCTCCCGGCGCTGGAGGAGAGGCCGGACGTCGTGCTGGCCGGCCGCGCGTGTGACGACGCGCTCGCCGCGGCGGTGCCGGTGCGCGCCGGCTTCGATCGGGGGCTGGCGCTCCACATGGGCAAGCTCATGGAGTGCGCGGGAGCGATCACGGTTCCCGAGTCGATCTGGGGCAGCGTCATCGGCACCATCGACGAGCGGGGTTTCGTCCTGGAATCGGCCGACGAGACGCGGGCCTGCACCGTTGGCTCGGTGGCGGCGCACGAGCTGTACGAGCGCGAGAGTCCCCTGGCGCAGCCCGTTCCGGGCGGGACCGTCGACATGCGGGCCAGTCGCTTCGAGCAGGTGGACCCTCGGAGGGTCCGCGTGGAAGGCAGCCGCTTCGCGCCGGCCGCGGAGTACCTGGTCAAGCTCGAAGGCGCTCAGCGGATCGGGTATCGGTCGGTGTTCATCTCCGGTGTCCGAGATCCGAGCATGATCGCGGCCCTCGACCAAATCCTCGAGCGGGCGCGGGCCGAGACCGAACGGGATGTGGGGAGTCGTCTCGGACTTTCGCTCGGCCGGGATTACCGGATCGCCTTCCGGGTGTACGGACGGAACGGCGTCATGGGGATCCGCGAGCGCGAGGCGCCGGACCTGCCCCACGAGGTGGGGCTGGTCCTCGAGGTGGTGGCGCCGACCCAGGAGCTGGCGAGGGATATCGCGATGTTCGCCAAGTCTCCCATCATGTGGGCGCACTTCCCCGGTCGGCTCACGACGGCGGGCAACCTCGCCTACCCCTTCTCCCCGTCGGTGCTGGAGGCGGGTGAGGCGTTCCGGTTGCGTGTCCATCATCTCCTTCCTATCGAGGATCCACGGATGTTCAAACCCGAGATCCATGAGGTGACGTGATGGCATACCTGCGGGAACTCGCCCAGGTCATCAGAACGAAGAACGCCGGTCCGTTCACGCTCAGCGCCGACATCATCTTCGGCGACGCGGAGACCTACGAGAGCGTCAAGCGCTCGGGCGCCATGACGCGCGCCTCGCTGGCGCGTCTCTACGGGGTCTCCCAGTCGGAGATCAGCGAGCCGATCTATTTCGATCCGGGGCGCGCGATCAAGGTCAACATCCGCCGCGCGGTCGTCTCCGGCGATGTCGGCGACCCCGATGTCCTGGGGAGCCAGCAGCACGCCCCGCTGCTGAATCTCGTGATCCCCGGTATCGCCCCGCCCCCGCGGGGCGCCGGCGAGCCGCGGGGACTGGAGGACCGGTTCGGCAACTCCATCGATCCATCGGTCGGGTACGCGCGGGGGGCGGTGCTCGGCAGTTCCGCCGACGAGGTGTCGCGCATGCTGCACGGCCGAACCCTCATCCGTGAACGATTAGCGCGGCTCGGACGCCGTGGGGTGTTCAACCTGACCGGGCTGATCCGGGGATGCCCGATGTCGGCCGCGGATCTCGAGGGGCTCCGGTCGCTAATCGAGTTCTACGGGGCCTTTCCGACCGGCGAGGCCGAGGCGGTGGCCGTCCGGCTGATGGGGGGGCGGCCGGGAACGCACGAGGGTCTCCTCTGTAACCGGGTGAGCGCGGCGATGTTGGCGGTCATGCTCGGGACTGTTCGGCGGGGGGAGCGGGTGCTCTCGGTCGTCCCCGGCGGGCGCTCGCATCCCTCGGTCGAGCGAGCGGTCGGACTGGCGGGCGCGACCTTTATCGAGGTCGAGGGCGTGGATGCCGCGCTGGATCGGCTGGGGAGCGGCGCGCCCTGGCGCATGGTCGTTGTCACGACGCTCACGCCTTCCAAGCATCATCTCCCGGCGGATCAGGTCTGCCGGGTCATCGAGCGGGCGCGGCCGACGGGCAGCCTCGTCTTCCTGGATGATGCCCACATGGCCTCTCGCATGGCGTTCTTCGACGAGCCGCCCTCCTTCGGCATCGGGGACGCCGATCTCTCCGTCTGGTCGCTCGACAAGCACGTCCCGGGACCGCGGGCCGGCGCGGTGGTCGGGCGCGCCGACCTCATGGCGGCCGTTCGTGCCCGGGCGTTCGAGCTCGGGCTCGAGGCGCAGGCGAGTCACTACGTGTCGGCGCTGCGCGCACTCGAACGCGTGGATCTGGCGGAGGTCCGGCAGGCCGGGGCGCTGGCCCGGAGCGTCCACGAGGCCTTCCGACGGGAGATCTCGGCGAAGGCGTACCTCGCCGGTCCCGGCGTCGCGATCGGCGCCGACGATTTCGCCGGCCTGATCATGGAGCGGGCCGGATGCGCCTCGAGCCCGCTGGTGCCGATCGAGCTGGTTGCGGCGGCGGCGATGTGGATGCTCGAGCAGGAGGGGGCGGTGACGATCCCCGCCATCGGCATGCCCGGGTCCGCCCCGACGTTTCGCATGATGACCTACCCCGACGGCGCGCGGCTCGGGGTCGAGGGCTTCGTCCGCGCGGCAAGCGACGCCATCAGCCGGGTCGTCGAGAGCGCCAAGGATCCCGCACGCATCCGGCGGGCGATCCTGGGTGCTTGAAGGAGCGGGCCGTCGAGAGCGGGGCTGGAGGGACACAGCGGTCAACCGATGGGGGAACCCGAATGGGGAATCAGGACGTGTCACTCAGCGAACAACTCAGAGCGAAAGCGGCGCAGTTCCTCCTGCGCACACCGGCCTATCTGGATCAGCCGGTTCTCGTCAAAGCGCGCGGGACCTCCGTCTGGGACGCCGATGGGAAGGAGTACCTGGATTTCAACGCCGGGCAGATGTGTGCGACGTTGGGTCACAGCCACCCGAGACTCGTGGACGCGATCAAGCGGGGAGCGGAAACATTCATCCACAGCGGCAGCACCCAGCTGAACGAGATCAGCATTCGCCTGGCGGAGCAGCTCGCGTCGTTGCTGCCCGAGCCCCTGAAGATGTCCCTGTTCCTCAGCACCGGGAGCGAGGCCAACGAGGTCGCCCTCAGTATCGCGAAGAAGTTCACCGGCGGATTCG
>JACQWA010000310.1 GCA_016209425.1 Candidatus Rokuibacteriota bacterium | reverse complement strand
GTACTAGACTCGGAGGGGGGCTCCCCCTTCCGACGCCCCGCGGCGAAGCCGCCCCCTCGCTCCGCGCGGGGCTGCGGGGGCTGCCTCCCCCGGAGGATACGGTTGCGCCGGCGACGCCGGCGCTCGAAGGGAACGTAGATGGCTGAAGCGCTGTTGCGCGTCAAGAGTCTGAGGAAGTATTTCCCGATCCGCGGCGGCCTCTTCTCCCGTGAGGTGGCGCGCGTGCATGCCGTGGATGATGTCAGCTTCGACATCTATCCGGGCGAGACGCTCGGGCTCGTCGGGGAGTCGGGCTGCGGCAAGTCCACCACGGGCCGCTCGATTCTCCGGCTCATCGAGCCCACGGCCGGAGAGGTCTGGTTCGACGGAAAGAACGTCACGACGCTGGACAAGAGGTCCCTCCGCTCTCTCCGCAAGGAGATACAGATCATCTTCCAGGACCCGTACGCCTCCCTGAACCCCCGGATGACCGTGGGGTCCATCATCGGGGAGGCGCTGGTGATCCACAAGCTGGCGGCCTCCAAGCGGGAGCGCGAGGAACGGGTGGTGCAGCTGCTGGAGACCGTGGGGCTCAGCGCCGATCACCTGCGGCGCTATCCCCATGAATTCTCCGGGGGGCAGCGCCAGAGGATCGGGATCGCGCGATCCCTGGCGGTGAATCCCAAGTTCATCGTCGCCGACGAGCCGGTCTCGGCCCTGGATGTCTCGATCCAGGCGCAGATCATCAACCTGCTCGAGGACCTGCAAAAGCAGTTCGGCCTGACCTATCTCTTCATCGCCCACGACCTCTCCGTGGTGGAGCACATCTCAACCCGCGTCGCCGTCATGTACCTGGGAAAGATCGTGGAGCTGGCCCCGGCCAAGGAGCTCTACACCAACCCCAAGCACCCTTACACCGAGGCCCTCCTCTCCGCCGTCCCCATCCCCGACCCGACGGTCAAGCGCAAGCGAATGCTCCTGGAGGGCGATGTGCCGAGCCCCATCAAACCGCCGTCCGGGTGCCGCTTCCACACCCGCTGCCCGATCCGGATTCCTTCCTGCTCGGAGAACGAGCAGGCGCTCAAGCAGATCTCTCCGGGTCACTGGGTGGCCTGCCAGGTGAGAGCCTAGAGCACCAGGGAACAGGGGCCCCCGTCGCCCCTCGGATTTCGGATTATGGAAGGATCCCGAAAGCCCGCCGTCGCCGGCCTCTTCTATCCCGATCGTCCCGAGCAAATGGAGGCCGACCTCGCCGGCCTGCTGGAAGACGTCCAGCCGAAAGTTGCCCCGCGCGCCCTGGTCGTCCCACACGCCGGTTGGATCTACTCGGGGAAGGTGGCGGGCGCCGTCTACAGCCGCGTCGAGCTCCCCCGGCTGGCGGTCCTGCTCGGCCCCAACCATACCGGGCTCGGAGGCTGGGGCTCCATTGTGACCCGGGGGCGCTGGGCCATTCCGGGGGGTGAAATCCCCATCGCCGCGGATCTGGGACGGCAGATCCTGGCCGGCTGCCGCGAGCTTCAGGAAGACGAGTCGGCCCACGCGCGCGAACACGCGCTGGAGGTCCAGCTCCCCTTCCTCCGGCGACTGCGCCCGGACATCCAGTTCGTCCCGGTGGCGCTCATGAAGACGGATTTGCCGTTCTGCGAGGCGGTGGGGCGCGCCGTCGCAGCGGCAGTGGTAGCCTCCGCCGAGCCGGTCCTCCTCATCTCCTCCACCGACCTGAACCACTACGAGTCGCAGACGGTGTCCAACCGGAAAGACCGGCTCGCCATCGACGCGATCCTGGCCCTCGACCCCGAGCGCCTGCAGCGCACGGTTCGGGATCACCACATCTCGATGTGCGGCATCGCGCCGACGACGGCGCTGCTCTCCGCTGTGAGGAACCTGGGCGCCCGGCGGGCGGAGCTGGTTCGCTACATGACCTCCGGGGATGTCTCTGGCGACTACGACCGCGTGGTGGGCTACTGTGGCGTGATTATCCAGTGACCCCCCCTCGCCCGAGGGGGAAGAGGATAAAGGTGAGGGGGACATGCGGAACCGCCGTTCGAGCGCTGGCTTCGCCAGCGCAACCCTGGGGGGGGAGGTTCGGAAGGGAGGCAGAGCCCCCCTCCGAGGGTCGAGCGCGGGCTTCGCCCGCTTGCAACCCATTTCTGGGGGAGGTCTCGGAGGGGGCCGTCGAGGCCCTCTCCGATCCTAGTCCCAGAGGAAGCCGCGCGGATTGACGGCCTGCCCCTTGACCAGGATCTCGTAGTGGAGGTGGGGACCGGAGGTCTTTCCAGTGTTACCGCTGAGCGCGATGACCTGGCCGCGCTCCACGCGCTGGCCCTGGGTCACCTGGATCTTCTGGAGATGGCCGTAGAGGGACTTCACGTCGTTGCCATGGTCGAGGATCACCGTCTGACCGTATTCGGCCTGGGAGCCGGCGAAGACGACGGTGCCCGGGGCCGGGGCCTTCACGGGCGTGCCGCGCTCGGAACTGATGTCGATCCCGCTGTGGAACTCCCGCGCCGCGGTCCAAGGCGAGAGCCGCTGGCCGAACTCCGAATTCACCGCTCCGCGGACCGGCCATCGGGAGGGCAGGGCCGCCAGCGCCCGCCCGGCCTTGGCGAGGAAGCGCTCCAGTGCGCGGAGGCTCTGCCCTTCCTCATTCACGATGGCGGACAGCAGGTCCACCTCCTGGGAAAGGGCGACCCGGTCGCCCGTAAAGGCCGTGCGCACCGGCTCCCCGCCGCCGATCCCGGTTCCCTTCTTGGTCGGCCCCGCCTCCGGGCCGAAGGGCTCCCAGATCTTGACGTGCAGGTCGCGCCACGTGGAGATCTCGGTCCGGACTTCGGCGGTCCGGCGGTGGAAGGAATCGATGAGGGCCTGCTGCTCCACCACCTGCCGCTGGAGGGCCGCCACCTGACCGAACTGCCGCTTCAGGGAGATGTAGTCACCGTAGATGGCTCCGAGCGTGGAAACCGCCAGCGCCAGGAGCGCCAACCCTGTGTAAGCGATCCATCGGGGAAAGTTCAGGCGAAGGACCCGCGTGCCGTCGCCGTGGACGATCAGGAGGTTGAACCGGTCGGGCTTCCTCATGGTCAGTCCTCGCGTTGCGGACCACGCCTCCCCTGACCCGGCCGGGGAGCCGCATCCCAGGTTCACTGCACGCCATCGTAAGATCCCGCTTCCAACCCGTTACCGTTTCAGCGGTACGACCGAAAAATCCCGCATGGCCTCGGCCGGCTTGGTCTTGGTCATCCGGCAGTGCCCTTCGAACAGCACGCCTTCCTCGACGACAATCACGGGTGCCTCCAAGTCGCCGAATACCCGGGCGCTCCCCTTCAGCTCGACCCGCTCCGTGGCCTCCACGTTGCCGACCAGTTCCCCGTTGATGACGACCGTGCCGGCCCGCACCGTGGCGTTGATCACCCCCCGTTCGCCGATGATCAGCGTGTCGGTGGACGCGATCTCTCCCTGAAACTTGCCGTTCAGCATCACCGTGCCGCTGAACGTGTACTTGCCTTCGATCTCGGAGCCTTCGTCGATGAAGGCGGTCAGGTTTCCCCGCTGGGCCGACGATTTATGCTTGCGCCGCCACCACATGTGACTGTCCCGTCCCCGTGACCCTCGCTTCTCCTTAACTTTGAGCAGACGGCGCATCCCCTGCGAGCGACACGCGCACGCAGAAGCGTCAATCTCGATGGGTTCAATCAGGAAGGTTAGGTTCTTTTAGCATCGTTCGCGGAGGGTGTCAACCCCTGAGTTGAGAGGACGGCAGGAGTCGCCTATGTTCACGTGAAATCGCCATTTCTTGACAGTTCTCCGAGGCAAAGCGTATGATCAAACGACACAGGCGATCACCCTATGGAAGAGTTCTACCGGATCAAGCGCCTCCCGCCCTACGTGTTCGCCATCGTGAACGACCTCAAGACCAAGGCGCGGGCCCGGGGCGAAGACATCATCGACCTGGGCATGGGGAACCCCGACCAGGGCACCCCGAAGCACATCGTGAATAAGCTCGTCCAGGCCGCGCACAACCCCCGAAACCACCGGTACTCGGCGTCAAGGGGGATCACACGCCTTCGAGTGGCCATCACGAACTGGTATCGGGACCGGTACGGGGTGGAGCTGGAGCCCGACAGTGAAGCGATCGTCACCATCGGGGCGAAGGAGGGGCTCGCCCATCTCGCCCTGGCCGTCCTTCAGCCCGGCGACGGCGCCCTGGTGCCGAACCCGACCTATCCGATCCATTCGTACTCGGTGGTCATCGCGGATGGGGACCTCCGCTCCGTCCCCCTGGTGCCGGGCGAAGACTTCTTCGCGCGGCTCCAGGAAACCGCCCGGCTGGCCTGGCCGAAGGCCAAGCTCTTGATCCTCTCGTTTCCCCACAACCCGACCACGCAGGTGGTGGATCGCCCGTTCTTCGAGAAGGTCGTGGCCTTCGCCAAGGAGCACCGACTCATGGTGATCCACGACTTCGCGTACGCCGACCTCACCTTCGACGGCTACCGGGCCCCCTCCTTCCTCGAAGTGCCGGGCGCCAAGGACGTCGGCGTGGAACTTTTCTCGCTGACCAAGTCTTACAACATGGCGGGCTGGCGGCTGGCCTTCGCCTGCGGCAACCGGCAGATGATCCACGCGCTGGCGCGGATCAAGTCGTACCTGGATTACGGGGTGTTCCAACCCATTCAGATCTCCGGGATCATTGCGCTCGAGGGGGATCAGGCCTGCGTGGAGGAGATCGTGCAGGTCTACCGGAAGCGCCGCGACGTCCTGGTGGATGGGCTGAACAAGCAGGGGTGGGCGATCCCCAAGCCGAAAGGCACCATGTTCGTCTGGGCCCGGATCCCGGAGCCGTTCCGGGCCATGGGTTCCCTGGAGTTCGCCAAGCTCCTGATCCAGGACGCCAAGGTCGCCGTCTCCCCCGGCATCGGCTTCGGCGAGTACGGCGAGGGGTACGTGCGCTTCGCCCTGGTCGAGAACGAGCAGCGGATCCGTCAGGCCCTCCGGGGGCTCAGGCCCCTGTCCTCTCACGCCTGACGGCGGGCCCCCGCATCTATGCCACGTGACCCCGTCGTGAGGGTTGGGCTCCTGGGCCTGGGCACCGTCGGCAGCGGCGTGGTCAAGATCCTCAACGCCCACCGCGTGGACCTGGAGGAGCGCGCGGGCTGCCGGCTCGTCCTCCACTCCATTGCTGACGCGGACCTCACGCGGCGGCGCGAAGGGCTCGACCTCGCCAGCCTGCCCATGGTCGGCGACGCCGCCCGAGTCCTGGACGACCCGGCGGTCCAGATCGTGATCGAGCTCATCGGCGGCCTGGAGCCAGCGCGCAGCTTCATCCTCCGAGGCTTCCAGTCCGGCAAGCACGTGGTAACGGCCAACAAGGCGCTCCTCGCCCATCACGGGGCCGAGCTGTTTGAAGAGGCGCGGAGACGCGGCGTCATGTTCGGGTTCGAGGCCGCCGTCGCGGGCGGCATCCCGCTGATCCGGTCGATCAAAGAGGGATTGGCCGCCAACCGCATCCTGTCCGTCCACGGCATCGTCAACGGCACCTCGAACTACATCCTGACGAAGATGACCGACGAGGGGCGCGACTTCGCCGAGACCCTCAAGGAGGCGCAGGCCAAGGGCTACGCGGAGGCGGATCCCACGCTGGATGTGGAGGGCGTGGACTCCGCCCACAAGCTCCAGATCCTCGCGACCCTGGCGTTCCGGACCTCCGTCGAGCTCAAGGACATCTACACGGAAGGCATTACCGGCGTGACGCGACAGGACATCGCCTACGCGGCCGAGCTCGGTTACCGGATCAAGTTGCTCGCCATCGCCAAGACCACGGACGGGCGCTTGGAGATCAGAGTCCACCCGACGATGATTCCGGCGGGGTCGCCGCTGGCAGCGGTCTCGGGCGTGTTCAACGCCGTCTTCATCACCGGCGATGCGGTCGGAGATCTGATGTTCTACGGCCGGGGCGCGGGCCAGATGCCGACGGCGTCCGCCGTGTGGAGCGACGTGCTGGAGATCGCCCGGAGCCTGGCCCACGGGGTCTCGGCGCATTCGGTGGAGCTGCCCTCGGTAGCCGCCCGCCCGCTTCCCCTCCAGCCCATGGACGAGATCCGCTGCGCCTATTACCTGCGCGTCATGGCGCTGGACCGGCCCGGCGTTCTCTCTCAGATAGCCGGAGTCCTCGGAGAGCACAATATTTCCATCGCCTCGGTGCTCCAGAAGGGGCGCGCGGCCGCCGAGGCCGTGCCGGTGGTGATGATGACCCACACGGCCCGGGAGAAGGACATGCGACACGCCCTGGCGGCCATCGACAAGCTGCCGGTCGTCGCCGGCAAGACCGTGTCGATCCGCGTCGAGGGCGGGGACCTATGATCCCCTCGGAGGGGGGCTCCGCCCCCCTACGCTCGCCTGTGGCTCGCGCTCTCCGCAGCCTCGCCAAGTCGAGGCTGCTCCGCGTGCCGATTCCTCCCCCCGAGGCTTGCGCTGGCAAAGCCAGCGCTCGAACGGTCGCGGAGCCATGACCTGGGCAGGAGTGATCGAGCGCTACCGGGAGTTCCTGCCGGTGTCCGCCGAGACGCCGGTCGTCACGCTGCTCGAGGGCAACACGCCGCTCATTCCCGCCCCGCGCCTGGCCGACGCCACCGACCCGCGCCTGGCCGTCTACCTGAAGTGCGAAGGGTTCAACCCCACCGGCTCCTTCAAGGACCGCGGGATGACCATGGCGATCTCCAAGGCGCTGGAGGCGGGCTCCCGGGCGGTGATCTGCGCTTCCACCGGCAACACCTCGGCCTCGGCGGCGGCCTACGCAGCCCGCGCGTCGATCAACGCGTTCGTGATGGTGCCGCGGGCGGCGGTGGCGATCGGCAAGCTGTCCCAGGCCGCCATCCACGGGGCCACGGTCCTCATGCTGGACGGCTCCTTCGACCAGGCGCTGGCCATCGTCACGGAGATCGCCCTGTCGCACCCGGTCACGCTGGTGAACTCGCTCAACCCGTTCCGCCTCGAGGGGCAGAAAACCGCGGCCTTCGAGGTGGTGGACCAGCTCGGCCGGGCCCCCGACTACCATCTGATCCCGGTGGGGAACGCCGGCAACATCACCGCCTACTGGCGCGGCTACCGCGAGTACCAGCGGGCGGGGCGGGCGAAGGAGCTGCCGCGGATGGTGGGCTTCCAGGCCGCCGGGGCCGCTCCCATCTACGAGAACCGCGTGATCCCCGAGCCGAAGACCATCGCCACCGCGATCCGCATCGGCAACCCCGCCAACTGGGGCCCCGCCGTGGAGGCGATGAAAGACTCCGGCGGCTGGATCGAGACCGTGACCGACGAAGAGATCCTCCGCGCCTACCGCCTCCTGGCGCGCGAGGAAGGGATCTTCATGGAGCCCGCTTCCGCGGCATCCGTCGCCGGCCTCATGAAGATGGTGAAGGCAGGGCGCTTCGAGCCCGGCTCGACCCTGGTCCTGACCCTCACCGGGCATGGCCTCAAGGATCCGGACACCGCCCTCGAGTACGCCTCGCGTCCCATCTCAGTCCCGCCTCGACTCGACGCCGTCCTCGCCCAGCTCGGCCTCTGAGCGACTCCCCGGTGCCCACGCGCTCTCAGGCGGGGAGAATCCTCCTCGGAGTCGCCCTCAGTGCCGGACTCCTGTACCTGGTCGTCCGGAATGTCTCGCCGGCAGAGCTCCTCTCCCACATCGGCCGGACCTACTGGGGGTGGCTCGCGCTCTCGGCGGCCTTCAACCTCGCCGTGGTCGGGGCGCGCGGCCTCCGATGGGGGTCGCTCTTCTACCCGGCGTCGCAGCCAGGCTGGTCGCTCGTCTCCGCGACGGCGATCGGTTACATGGCCAACAATCTCCTGCCCCTCCGGGCGGGCGAACTGGTGCGCGGGTACCTGGCCGCGCGCAACGGCGGGCTCTCTCTCTGGACCGTGCTGGCGACGCTGGCGGTCGAGCGGGTGCTGGACGCGCTCTCAATTCTCTCGATCCTCGGGGCCGTGGTCGTCGTGGTGGAAGTCCCGCTGTGGCTCCAGATGGGCGCGCTCACGCTCCTGGCCCTCGACCTCCTGGCGATGGGGTTCCTCATCCTCCTCGCGCGGGAGTGGGGACCGCTGGCGCGCGTGATCCTGAAGATCCCCCGTCTCGGCGCCACGCTCCAGCGCTGGCTCGCCGTCTTCTCGATCGGCCTTCAGAGCCTCCGCCTCGGCCGGCACCTCGGGCCCCTCCTCGCTTGGACCGTCCTGATCTGGCTCCTGAGCGCGGGAGGGGTGTGGACGGCCCTCCGCTCGGCCGGGCTGGCGCTCCCCCTCTCCGCCTCGTTCACCGTGCTGGCCTTCGCCGGGATCGGGGTCTCGCTTCCTTCGGCCCCGGGGTACGTGGGCACGCTCCAGTTCTTCATCGTCCAGGCCCTGGCCGTCTACGCCATCACCGGCGTGGAAGCGGTCGGCGTTTCGTTCCTGCTCCATGCCGCCTCCTATATCCCGGTAACGCTCGTCGGCTGGATTGTTCTCGTAGGCCAGGGAGTGTCCCTCTTCCAGGCCTCCCGGGAAGCCCGGGTCCGGGCCCACGCCCCCTGACGGCCCGCACGACGCCCCTCACCTCTTCTCCGCTCCCCCTCACCTTAATCCTCTCCCCCGCCGGGGGAGAGGAGGGCTTGCCGGACCTGACCCGCCTCGTGTAGGATGCCGCCCATGAGCCTCATCGTGCAGAAATACGGCGGCTCCTCGGTGGCGGACCCTGAGAAGATCAAGGCCGTGGCTCGCCGGGTGGTGGAGACCTTCCGTCAGAGGCATCGCGTGATCGTCGTGGTCTCGGCCATGGGGAAGACCACCGACTCCCTCGTGGCGCTGGCCTCTCAGATCACGCCCAACCCGGAGCCGCGCGAGATGGATATGCTCCTGGCCACGGGGGAGCAGGTCTCGATCGCGCTGCTGGCCATGGCGCTCCAGAGCTTGGGCGTCCCCGCGCGCTCGTTCACCGGTGCCCAGGTGGGGATCTTCACCGACGACGCCCACACCAAGGCGCGCATCCGAAAGATCGAGTCCGACCGGGTCGCGCAGGCGCTGGATTCCGGCCATGTGGTCGTCGTCGCGGGGTTCCAGGGGGTGACCCTGGGAGAAGAGATCACGACGCTCGGGCGCGGTGGTTCCGACCTGACCGGCGTGGCGCTGGCCGCGGCGCTGAAGGCAGACGTCTGCGAGATCTACACCGACGTGGACGGCGTCTACACCGCCGACCCCAACATCGTTCCCGACGCGCGAAAGCTCGCGCGCGTCTCCTACGACGAGATGCTCGAAATGGCGAGCCTCGGGGCCAAGGTGCTGCAGTCCCGCTCCGTAGAGTTCGCGAAGAAGTACGGCGTCCCGGTCCACGTTCGCTCCACCTTCAAGCCGGATCCGGGGACCCTCGTGACCAGGGAGGACAGGGGCATGGAAGAAGCGATGGTAACCGGCCTCACCCACGACCGGGGGCAAGCCAAGGTCTCGATCCTCCGCGTCCCCGACCGCCCCGGCATCGCGGCCCAGGTCTTCGGCGCGCTGGCCGAGCAGAACGTCGTCGTGGATATGATCGTGCAGAACATCAGCCGCGACGGCTACACGGACATCTCCTTCACGCTGGCGCGGGGCGACCGGGCCAAGGCGGTGGCGGTCCTGGAGGAGGTCGCCCGGCGCATCGGGGCCCTGGGGGTCACCCACGACGACCGGGTCGCCAAGGTTTCCATCGTGGGGGTGGGCATGCGCAGCCACTCGGGAGTGGCCGCGCGGATGTTCTCGACCCTCGCCAAGGAGGGGATCAACATCCAGATGATCTCCACCTCGGAGATCGCGGTCTCCTGCGTCATCGAGGACAAGTACACGGAGCTGGCCGTCCGCGCGCTGCACGAGGCCTTCGAACTCGCCAAGGAGCGCCCCGCCGACTAGCCCTTCCCCCGTGCCTACTCACTTCCCCCTCGCTCGGACGGCCCATCGCATCATTCCTGAGCAGAGGCTACCGAGTCCCGCCATATGTCGACAATCGCGGACGAATTTTGGTCTTTGAGGTTCAAGCGGCTTTACGAAATAGACCGTAGGAACCGGAGCAATAGACTTCAATAGTTAGGAAACAACATGCTGCTCTCTCACGTCGGCCGAAGCCCGCGAATTGAGCCGAGCGCGTACGTGGCGCCCACGGCTACCGTCTGCGGCGACGTTGTGATCGGCGCGAAATGTCGAATAATGCACGGGGCTTCAATCGTCGCTGAAGGCGGTCAAATCGAGATCGGAGAGTGCTGCATCATTATGGAGAACGCCGTGGTGCGCAGCACTGGCCGTCATTCTACTCGCATCGGCAGCCACTGCCTGGTGGGACCCAACGCGCATCTGGTGGGGTGTGTGGTTGAGGATGAGGTGTTCATTGCAACGGGCGCAGCCATTTTCCACGGCGCTCGCCGCCGGTGAGCGCGAGCGATGGGCCGACTGAGAAGGCCACACGGACATGAAGCCTTTCGGTCGCGACGAGGTCAGTGACCAATGCTGTTCATGGTGATCGAGCACTTCCGTCCGGGGCAAGCCCCTGAGGTGTACCGTCGTTTCCGTGATCGGGGACGAATGGCGCCGGACGGATTGCGGTATATCTCAAGCTGGGTTGATCTGAACTTTGAGCGCTGCTTTCAGGTGATGGAAGCGGACAGCGAGGCGCTCTTCAGAGAATGGACGGCCAACTGGGACGACTTGATCGATTTCGAGATCGTGCCCGTGCGGACATCTGCGGAGGCGGCAGCAGCAATCACGCAGGAACTGTGATGCACCTATCTTCAAGCAGGCGGCCGAACGACCGACCGGCCCCGCCGGGCGGTGGGCCGTGAGCCTCTTGGCGCCCGGAGGATCACCGTAGCATAAGCTTCCGCGGATCACTGGAAGAGCGGTCATCGCCCTGCTAAGGACAAAGGTGTCTCAGATCGGATACGCTCTTGCCCGGGGCGAACGCCGCGTGGTAGGCTGGCGCCACCTCGCTGCCAAGGGAGGGCGCGTCCGATTGATGGACCCTGAGATCAGAGCCCAGTTCGAGGAAACCCACCGCCGCATCGACTTCGTCACGGAGCAGGTCCGGCTCGCCGCGGGGGAAACGCGGCGCCACTTCGACGTCGTCGCCGAAGGGATGCGCGCCGACGTCCGGCTCGTTGCGGAGGGCGTGGCATCACTCGCGGAGCGTGTGGATCGCCTCGAAGAGAACCTCCGTGTGGAGATCCGCCAGACGCGGGCGGACCTGACGGCCCTCATTTCCACATCATACGGAGACCTCGACCGGCGGGTCCGCCGGCTGGAATCCGACCGCTAGGAGGATCCCGCCCATGGCTGCTACCGGAAAGGCCGCCGTCTTCCACGGTCCCGGCAAGCCGTTCGAGCTCACCGAGATCCCGCTCCCCGAGGTTGAGCCGCGCGGCGTCCTGGTCCGCGTGGCGGTGGCCAACATCTGCGGCTCCGATCTTCACTTCTGGCGCGGCGACGCGCCGCTCAAGCTCCCCGACGACGGCTGGATTTACGGTCACGAGATGTGCGGCCGGGTGGCGAGGCTCGGGGCGGAGATCAAGACCGACTCCCTCGGCGAACCGCTCGCCGAAGGAGACCGGGTCACCTATTGCTATTTCTACCCGTGCGGCCGGTGCTACGCGTGCCTGAACCCGGAACCCGCCTCCTGCCCGAATAAAGTCGGGCGGCCGCTCGGGCCCCGCACGTTTCCCCACTTCCACGGCGCCTTCGCCCAGTATTACTACCTTCGCCCGGGGGGGTTCCTCTTCAAGGTGCCGGACGAACTCCCCGACGAGATCGTCGCACCGGTGAACTGCGCGCTCTCTCAGGTCATCTACGGCCTCCACACGGCCGGCTTGCGCTTCGGCGACAGCGTGGTCATCCAGGGCGCGGGCGGCCTCGGCGTTCAGGCCGCGGCGGTGGCCCGGGACATGGGCGCCGCCTGCATCATCGTCGTCGATCAATTGACCGGGCGGCTCGAGCTCGCCAAGGCCTTCGGCGCCGACCACACCATCAACCTCAAGGAAGCGCCCGACCGGAGAGAGCGCGTCAACCTGGTGAGGAAGCTCACCGGCGGGCGCGGCGCGGACGTGGCCTGCGACTTCGTCGGCTTCCCCCAGGTGATCCCCGAGGGGCTCGACATGCTGCGCTTCGGGGGAACGTACCTGGAGGTCGGGACGATCAGCCGCGGCGTCACGGTGGAGATCGAGCCCTCGTCGCTCGTGTGGGGATCAAAGAAGATCGTGGGGG
>JACQWA010000337.1 GCA_016209425.1 Candidatus Rokuibacteriota bacterium | reverse complement strand
GGTGGCAGCGGGTCCGTCCCGATCTTGTCTTCGCTCTGCAGCTCGGGGGTCGCGACGAACTTCTCGACGCCTTCGGTCCCGAGGTGATAGCTGAAGTGCGTATTGCGGAACTCGGCCGAGCCGATGCGCTTCTGTTGTTCCTTCACCCGCCGGCGGCATTCGAGCGCCAACCTCACGGCCCACTCGAGATCCTCGTCCGGCACCTCAACCTTGGGGTTGGGCCACAGGAGCTTGAGGAGTCCCGCGACGGTCTTCTGCACCGCGGTGATGTCGCGCCCGCTCAACGCTCCACCCCAGAAGACCCGGTTCTGCAGTGCACCGCCGCGACCGTGGGTCCTCAGGCGGTGCCAGCACTCGGAAAGAAAGTCGCTCACGAGGCCGAAGTGATCGGTGAAGTGCTCGAGCGGCGAAAGCTTCGGGATGTCCCAGCCCGCGATGTACGCGTGGATTCGGTCCATGAAGGCGGTGTCGTTGCGCATCTCGGAGGGCATGGGACCGAGGAGATGGCCGATGCGCTGTTGGTGCGCCACGTCCACCTCGAAGTTCCCGACCATCACGATCCCGCCATCGGCTCGAATGCTCTCCTTCCCCCGGCTGAACTCCCCGGACTCCATGTAGCCTTTCATGATGTTCACGCCGTCCTTCTGGTCGAAGGAGACGCCGGAGATCTCGTCGAAGCAGACGACGTCGTACTGGCAAACGAGCCCCCGCTGGCCGGTGGCGTTGTTGACGAACATCCGTGCCACGGTGGCCTTGCCGCCCGAGATGAGATGGGCGTAAGGAGAAACCTGCTGAAACAGGTGGCTCTTGCCGGTGCCGCGCGGCCCGAGCTCTACCATGTTGTAGTTGCGCTCGACGAAGGGGACCACACGCAGGAGCGCCATGTCCTGCGCGCGCGGAGTTAGCGCGTCGGGCTCGAGCCCGATACTACGAATCAAGAACCTCTTCCACTCGTCCGTCGTGAAGAGCTCGCGCCCGCGGTACAAGGGCGCCAGCACCTCGCGCTTGCTGAGCTGGATCTCCCGCAAGCTGACCACGCCAAAGGGCCGGCCGCTGTTCTCCTGGGCGATCGCGGCATCGTACTCGAGCTCGACCTCGGCGTAGAAACCGCCGGTGAGCATCCGTTCGTTGTCCTTGACCAGGCGGCTGTCGATCCGGACGTCGTTGAGCTTCAGGCTCGGGAGCGTGGCGAGATAGGAGTCCGTCCTCGTGTCG
Organism: Candidatus Rokuibacteriota bacterium; assembly: GCA_016209425.1. Classification (GTDB taxonomy): domain Bacteria; phylum Methylomirabilota; class Methylomirabilia; order Rokubacteriales; family CSP1-6; genus JACQWA01. Next base: position 1,898 of record JACQWA010000337.1, on the reverse strand, counting down.
AGCCGGGCCTGGATGATGTCGATGATCTTGACCGGGCCTTCCTCACGCGCTCGGGCCTTGAACAGCTCCTCCTCGCCAGCTCGCACGGAGCGGTTCGAGAGCTGGCGCTCGACGATCTGCAGGCCCTCGTGGATCTCCGCCTCGTCGGTACTGGCGCAGTAGCGACCGAGCAGGAACTCCACAACGTACGTGGGCACCGGATACTGGGCCTTGAACTTGCGCACCAGGTCCTTGCGGACCACGAAGCCGTCGAAGGCCCTGGCCGCGGTCTGGTCAATCGCGTCGAGGACGAGACTCATTCTTCACCGCCTATGGTGGTGGTGTGCTTGGCCGCCACGCGCGCCTCGGGATCCAGCAACACCACGGTGGCTGCCATGCCCTCGTGGTCGGGATTGTCCACCACGAGGGAGGCGTCGCCCTCCGGGCCGACCGGCCTCGGCTGCGCGTCCTTGGCGAGCGAGCTCGCCGGGTCCCCGGCCTTGGTGCGCAGATCCACCTGCCATCCGGCTCTGGCGCCCACGACCTGGACGCGGCAGCGCAACCCCGTCCATCGCACCGATACCACGGTCGCGGCGGGGCCGGGCGGCTCTGCGGCGCGCACCACCAGGCTCGGCACCACGCACTCCTGCAAGCTCAGGCTCCCGTGGGAGTACTCCGTGCTCGCGCGGAAGCTCCCGATCCCGGGGGCAAGAGCGATTCGGACGTCGGTGTTCCAGTGCCACGGCGCCGTGGGGAAGTCGATCTTCGTCCCTGGCTTGAGTGCCCCGCACCGCGCCCACCGGCTTTCCACGAGGTACTGGGGCATGTCCACCTTGGGGAGCCCTCCTGGAACGAGGAGCCAGCCGTGGTCGGTCACGACGCGGACCTCGCGCCAGCCCGCGTCGAGCAGGCCCTGGATGCGATCCACGAGGCCGGCGATCTCCTCGGCGATTCGCCGCGCGAGCTTCCAGCCCTCCTCGTGCCCGCGCTGGTCGATCTCGCCGTGCTCTGTCCAGGCGCGGCCTGCGGGATCGCCGGTGTCGTCTCCGCGCAGGTCCTGGAAGCCACGTTCGGTCAGCAGCTTGCGGAAGCGCTCGATGGTGAGCGGCTGGCCCGTCGCGGCGACAGAGGGCAGGAACTGGCCACCGTCGGCTCCCTCCCCTGTGACGAGGTCGGCCACTGGCGAGGCCGCAGGCTTGGCCGTGGGCGTGACGGGGGGCAGGGGAACCCAGCGCCAAGTCTCGTCGACGAGCAACCCCGCCGTCTCCAGTGCCGCCCGCAGTCGCTTGCCCAGGTCCAGGCGCAGGCCGTCGGCGAAGACGATGCAGGTGCCCGCCGCCACCTCGGCCAGCGCCCCGGGAGCTGCACCATAAGGGTGCGCGGGCGTCTCCCGCACTCGGTCCTGGAAGCGTTCGGCTCCCGCTTCGAGCCATGGCGTGTAGACGGCCTGGATCGCGGCCTTCACCGCGGCTACGTCCGCGGCCCTGGAGACGCCGGCGAGCGCATCGAGCACCGCGGCGTCGGCCCGCCAGCCGTCGGCCGCGTAGGCCGTCGCCATGGCCGTTGCGTTCTCGCCTCCGAGGTTCGTGCGCGTCGCGCGGGCCAGGAGGGCCAGGTGCTCGAGCGCCTGCGCGAGCGGCGCCTGGCCGACCTTCGCCCACACCCAGCCGCGGCGCACGCCATGCGACGATTCGAGCTTCTCGATCTCCGCGCCGGCGGCATCGGGAGCGAGCAATGCTAGGCGCCCGAGCCCGTCCCGCAGAGCGTCCTCGGCCTGCTCGTTGCATTGCGGCCAGCACTCGCGGTGGAAAAAGAGGGGCAGTCCATCGTCCTTGGGCTTCGCCCGGCGAAGGAGCTCCGGCAGGTTGGCGTAGGCCGCCGGCGCCTCCGCGAACCGGCCCCACACCGTATCCCAGTTC
>JACQWA010000301.1 GCA_016209425.1 Candidatus Rokuibacteriota bacterium | reverse complement strand
GTGCACGTTGCCGGCGGGGGTGGAGATGGTGATGCCGGGGGACAACGTGGCGATGGCGGTGGAGCTGATCACGCCGATTGCCTTGGAGAAGGAGCTGCGGTTTGCGATCCGGGAGGGGGGGCGGACGGTGGGGGCCGGCGTCGTGGCGGAGATCTCGGAGTAGGACGCCATGCCGAGAGAGATCATCACCCTGGCGTGCACGGCCTGCGACCGGCGGAACTACTCGACGACGAAGAATCGGCGGACGCATCCGGACCGTCTGGAGCTGAAGAAGTACTGCCGGTGGTGCCGGAAGCATACCCCCCACAAAGAGACCAAGTAGATGCACGAAGGGTACGTGAGTAAGGCGAGCGAGTGGATGCCGTCCCAATACTCGAAGGGACCAACGAGGAGATGGCTTCTCGCCAAGAGGCTTATCTTCGCTTTAACCAGCTGGACGAGGAAGACCGTTAAAGAGTTCGTCAGCTACTGCGAAGAAGGCGATTGTTTGCATGAGGAATTCGATCGGATCCTTTTCGAACTCGACGGGGTTGTCAGGTTCCTCTATCCGGATCGCCTAGATTGGATCGCGCAGTCGCTCGTATACCACGAGGACAACTTCTACTTCCGTGTTCATTCATACCGAGAGAAAGTTTTCAAGCTCATCAACTACGGTCTCGAACTAAAGATTCCAGAGGACAGCCGCAAGTTCAATGACACCGTATTTGCGAGGGTAAGGGGAAGGGGTCTTGGGGATATCGAGAATCTGCTGGGTGAGCCGTGCGGAAGTGACAAGGCGTTTTCGGAAGCGTTTCGACCTCGGAAGCACGTTGCTCATCTTCTGGCGATGCGAGAGCCAGGCTCAGCGCTGGTTGCGGGACGGCGGGTTGATGCCCACATTTTTGGCGTGGACGGACTGAGGTGAGATTCAGAGCGTTGCGGATCTACATGCCGTGCACATGGCTAAGCTTCAAGGACAGCTTGGTGCCGTTTGCGAGCGTCTAGCTCGATTTCGTTACGATCTCGTTGCCGCGCTCAAGCGGATTGGTTTTTGATATCGCCCATGCCAAAGACGGGATTTCGAGCGCGGGCTTTGCCCGCGCAATCGGTTCTTGGGGGAGGCCTCGGAGGGGGCCGTCGAGGCCCCCTCCGACTGAGGCGTGTAGCTCGAACGGCTAGAGCACCGGACTCCAAATCCGGGGGATGGGGGTTCGAATCCCTCCACGCCTGCCACATTAGTCATAGCGCGGTGGTTCGACTGGGAGTTCTTCGAGCGCGGGCTTTGCCCGCGCAAGCTCTGGGGGAGGCCTCGGAGGGGGCCGTCGAGGCCCTCTCCGAAGATTGAGGGGGGAGGATTCGGAAGGGGGGCGGTAGCCCCCCTCCGAGGCGACATGGAGTATTTGAGACGGATCCAGCAGTTCTTCAAAGAGGTGATGGGCGAGTTCCGGAAGGTGAATTGGCCGGGCCGGCCGGTGGTCATCAACTCCACGACAGTGGTGCTGGTGGTCACGGTCGTGATCGCCTTTTTTCTCTGGGTCGTGGACATGGGGCTGGCCCGGATCGTGGGAGTAATTCTGAAATGACCAATGAGACCAGCACCAAGCAATGGTTCGTCGTGCACACCTACTCCGGCTTCGAGAACAAGGTGGCGGCCGCGATTGAGCAGCGCGCCAAGATCTTCGGCCTTCAGGATCAGATCACCCGGGTGGTAGTGCCCGTGGAAGAGGTCGTGGAGGTTCGGAAAGGTCAGAAGCGGATCAGCTCTCAGAAATTCTACCCGGGATATGTTCTCGTAGAGATGGAGTTGACCGACGAGACGTGGCACCTCGTCCGTAGCACCCCCAAGGTCACGGGCTTTGTGGGATCGGGGGCCAAGCCGGTCCCCCTGCCCCAGGAGGAGGTGGAGGAGATCCTCCGCCAGATGGAAGAGGGGGCGGAGAAGCCCAAGCCGAAGGCGGTCTTCTCACGGGGCGATAAGGTGCGCGTGATCGAGGGGCCGTTCGTCAACTTTACCGGCACGATCGAGGATGTGAATCCAGAGCGGGGCAGGCTGAAGGTGATGGTGGGCCTTCTCGGACGGCTGACCCCGGTTGAACTTGAGTACTACCAGGTGGAGCGCCTGTAATGAAGAAAGTCCAAGCGGTGGTCAAGCTGCAGATCCCAGCGGGGAAGGCCAATCCCTCCCCGCCGGTGGGTCCGGCGCTGGGCCAGCACGGCGTGAACATCATGGAGTTCTGCAAGGGGTTCAATGCCCAGACGGCTTCCCAGGAAGGGTTGATCCTTCCAGTAGTGGTCACGATCTATCAGGATCGGTCCTTCTCGTTCGTGGTGAAGACGCCGCCCGCGGCCGTGCTCCTGAAGCGCGCGGCCGGGATTGCCAAGGCCTCGGCCGTCCCGCACAGGGACAAGATCGGCAAGGTTACGCGAGCCCAGGTTCGTGAGATCGCACAGACCAAGCTGCCGGATCTCAACGCGAGTAGCCTGGACGCCGCGATGCGAATCATCGAGGGTACGGCCCGCAGCATGGGCATCGAAGTGGTGTAGTTCGAGCCGAGCGGCTTCGGCGCCGACAGCATCACCGTCGGCGCCAGCCACGCGGCGAGGCCCGAGTGAATCGAGCCGAGCGGCTTCGGGAGGAGCGCAAAGATGCCGGCATTGGCCAAGCGATACAAGGCGGCCCTCGCGCTGATCGACAGGGCGAAGCCATACACGGTTGAGGAAGCCATCGCCACGGTCAAGCAGACCCCCGGGGCCAAGTTCGACGAGAGCGTGGATATATCGCTGCGCTTGGGGGTGGACCCCAAGCACGCCGACCAGATGGTGCGCGGGGCTGTCGTCCTGCCCCACGGGACGGGCAAAGCCATGCGCGTGGCGGTGTTCGCAAAGGGGGAGAAGGAGCGGGAGGCCCGGGGGGCAGGCGCGGATTATGTCGGCGCCGAGGACCTCATCGAGAAGATCCAGGGAGGATGGATGGAGTTCGATTCCACCGTCGCGACCCCGGACCTCATGGGGCAGGTGGGCAAGCTCGGAAAGGTGCTCGGTCCCCGAGGCCTCATGCCCAATCCGAAACTGGGGACGGTTACGTTTGATATCGCTCGGGCCGTTCGTGAGGTCAAGGCGGGCAAGGTGGAGTTCCGCGTTGACAAAGCCGGGAACGTACACGTCCCGATCGGGAAGAAATCCTTCAGCGCCGCCCAGCTGGCGGAGAACGCCATGACGCTCGTGGAGGCTATCATGCGGGCGAAACCGGCGGCTGCCAAGGGACAGTATCTGCGCTCTCTCACGGTTTCCTCCACGATGGGGCCGGGGGTGCGCGTCGACGTCCAGCGGGTGGCCAACCTGTTCAAGAAGTAAGCGAAGAGGAGCAGAGAGGTGCCTACGCAAGCGAAGGTCGAAGCCGTCGAAAGCCTGAAAGCCCGGCTTTCGGGGGTCAAGACCGCGGTGCTTACCGAGTACCGCGGCCTGACGGTCCAGCAGCTCTCCGATCTTCGGAGGCAGCTCAGGTCGGCGGCAGCCGAGTATACGGTGGTCAAGAATCGGCTGGCGAAGCGGGCCGTCCAGGGCTCGCCCCTCGAAGGGCTCAGGTCACACCTGAAGGGTCCCACGGGGCTTGTCATCTCGAAACAGGATCCCGTGGCCTTGGCCAAGGCCCTTCAGGCCTTCGTCAAGACCAACCCCTTGCTGCAGATCAAGCTGGGCTATGTGGATGGGCGGCTCCTTCAACCCCCGGAGCTTCGCGTGATGGCTGACCTACCGTCCCGCGGGGTGCTGCTCGGGCAGGTGGTCGGCGCGCTCCAAGCCCCCATCGCCCACGTTGTGCACAGCCTGGATGGGATGCTCCGATCCCTGGTCTCGGTGCTGGACCAGGTTCGCGCGAAAAGGGAGACAACGGGTTCGTAGTTCTGGCTGCGTTCGAGCGCGCACCCACGACTGTGTCGTGGGTACCCGGCCCACGCAACCCCAGGGGGGAGGATTCGGAAGGGGGGCGGAAGCCCCCCTCCGAGAGAGGATAAGGAGGGAGCGACCCATGTCCAAAGTGAGTGTCGACGACGTCCTGGAGTCGATTGACGGGTGGACCGTGTTGGACTTGAACCGCCTCGTCAAGGGGCTCCAAGACAAGTACAGCATCTCCCCCATGGCGGCGATGCCCGTTGCCGCTACGGCTGGGGCCGCGGCCGCGGCGGGGGCTCCGGCGGCAGCCGAGGAGGAGAAGACGGAGTTTGACGTGGTGCTGACCGCTTCGGGGGACAAAAAGATCCAAGTCATCAAGGTCGTTCGCGAGTTGACGGGGTTGGGCCTGAAGGAGGCCAAGTCGGTCGTCGACGAGGCCCCCAAGCCCGTCAAGGAGAAAGTCTCGAAGGCCGAAGCGCAGGAGGTCAAGAAGAAGCTGGAAGAGGTGGGGGCCGCCGTCGAGATTAAGTAGTCCTTGCTGTCGGGAAACCGGGGGAACCACCAATCGTATCCTGAGGAGGAAGTATGGCAGGGATAATTCAGTGCGGGCGCCGGGCCCGGAAAGACTTCGGGAAGATCCCGTCCATCGTCGAGATTCCGAACCTCATCGAGGTTCAGCGGGGATCCTACGAGGCGTTTCTGCAGAAGGACGCCCCTTCCGAGCGCCGGGAGGAGATCGGGCTCCAGGCGGTCTTCAAGTCTGTGTTTCCGATCACCGACTACAACGAGAACGCGGCGCTCGAGTTCGTAAACTATCACTTCGGGGATCCCAAGTATAGCGTCGAGGAGTGTCATGACCGGGGAATGACCTTTGCCATCCCACTCAAGGTTACGCTCCGCCTCGTGGTGTACGAGCAGGATAAGGCGGCCAAGACGCGGGCCGTCCGGGACATTAAGGAGCAAGAGGTCTATCTCGGCGAGCTCCCGCTGATGACCGAGAAGGGCACCTTCATCATCAACGGAACCGAGCGGGTGGTGGTCTCACAGCTCCAGCGGTCGGCCGGTGTCTTCTTCGACGACGACAAGGGGAAAACCGTTGCCTCGGGGAAGCTCCTGTATTCGGCCCGGGTCATTCCCTACCGCGGCTCCTGGGTCGAGTTCGACTTTGACGCCAACGACATCCTCCACGTCCGGGTGGACCGCCGCCGGAAGATGTCGGCGACCGCGTTTCTCCGGGCCTTCTGGTTCCTCGAGCGCGGATGCCATAAGCCTCAGGACATCCTGACCGACGAAGAGATCCTGGCGCTGTTCTACGACATCGAGGAGGTGCTTTCCTTTGAGGGGGGGGTGGCATGGAAGCGTCTCCATCCTGAGGTGCATGTGGATGAGAAGGTGGCCGAGGACATTCGGCTGCCCCGCCACAAGGAGCCTGTGATCCAAGCTGGGAAGAAGCTCACCCGGAAGATCGTCGAGCAACTCCGGGAGCTCAACATCGACCGGATTCCGGTGGGTGCGGAGGAACTGGTGGGACGGCGCACCGGCAGCCGCATCGTGGATGGGGAGACGGGCGAGGTCCTGCTTGAGGTCAATCAGGAGATCAAGTCGACCGATCTGCCCCAGATCATGGCTCGCCGGGTGGCGCCGTTCAAGCTCCTGGTCGTGAACCCGGCCAAGGTGGATGCCTCCATCTACGAGACTCTCGCCCGGGACGCCAAGGATCACTTCAAGGATCCCGACGAAGCGCTCGTGGAGATCTACCGCCGTCTCCGTCCCGGCGATCCACCCACGGTGGAGTCGGCTCGCGCGCTGTTTCGAGGGATGTTCATGGATCCCCGGCGGTATGACCTGGCCCGGGTGGGTCGCTTCATGCTGAACAAAAAGCTCCAGATCAGCGCCCCGCTCAACGCGAGGACGCTCCGGGGCGAGGACGTCGTGGCCGTCATTCGCCACCTCCTGTTGGTGAAATTGGGCGCGAAGCCCACCGATGACATCGATCACCTGGGTAACCGGCGGGTGCGGTCTGTGGGCGAGTTGCTCGAGAACCAGTTCAGAGTCGGCCTGACGCGGATGGAGCGGGCGGTGAAGGAGCGAATGTCCATTTCGGACATCGCGAACCTCATGCCCCATGACCTGATCAATGCGAAGCCGGTCTCGGCGGTGGTAAAGGAATTCTTCGGCTCCTCTCAGCTCAGCCAGTTCATGGACCAGACCAACCCGCTTGCCGAGTTGACCCACAAGCGGCGGCTCTCGGCTCTCGGGCCCCGAGGGCTATCGCGCGAGCGCGCCGGCTTTGAGGTCCGCGACGTTCACCCCACTCACTATGGCCGAATCTGCCCCATCGAGACCCCGGAAGGGCCGAACATCGGGCTGATCTCGTCGCTCTCCACGTATGCCCGGATCAACGAGTTCGGCTTCATCGAGACCCCATACCGGAAGGTCACCGATGGGACAGTGACCGATGAGATCGTCTTCCTAACGGCCCTTAACGAGGAGCAGTACGTCATCGCCCAGGCCAACGCCGAGCTGGACCGGCGGAACAAATTCGTGCAGGAACGCGTGTCGGCCCGGAAGGGCGGCGAGTTCAAGATGGTGCCGCCCGAGGAAATCCACTTCATGGACGTCTCCCCCAAGCAGCTGGTCTCCGTCGCGGCCTCGATGGTTCCGTTTCTTGAGAACGACGACGCCAACCGGGCCCTCATGGGCTCGAACCTGCAGCGCCAGGCCGTGCCGCTGCTCCAGCCCGAGGCGCCGTGGGTCGGCACCGGGATGGAGC
>JACQWA010000300.1 GCA_016209425.1 Candidatus Rokuibacteriota bacterium | reverse complement strand
TCGAGGAGCTGTACGCCGACCGGCTGGTCGAGCAGTACGAGGTCCTCGCGTATCATTTCTCGAAGGCGGAAGAGCCGACCAAGGCCGTGGAGTATCTCGTCAAGGCGGGTGACAAAGCCATTGGTGCCTTCGCCCTCCTCGAGGCCGCGACCCTGTACCAGCAGGCGCTGGCCCTCGTAGGGGACGGCAGTCCGGCGCAAAGGGCCGAGATCCTGCGAAGGCTCGCTTCGGTCGCCAGCCGATCCGGCGATTTGGACGCAAGCCTCCGGTATGCCGAAGCAGCCCTCGGGCTCTCTGAAAAGATCGGGGACAAGCGCGGCGCCCTGGATGCGCACATGCACCTACAGATGCTTTACTCGGGAGGATTCTGGGACGGGGCCAGGGAAGACAACGCCTTGAGGCACCTCGAAGCCGCGGCGGCCCTTTCAGAGGCGGACCCGGACACCGCCGAGAAAGGGCTCGTCTACCAACGCACCGGGCACCTGTATCTTCACCGGGGGCAACCGGCTACCACGCTGGTCTGGGCCCAGCGCGCCATCGACCTCTTTGGCCGAATCAAGGTCCCCATGGGGACTTCACTGGGGACAGCCCTGACGTACGCCGGGAGGCTAGACGAAGGGATCACCTACAACGAGAAGAACTGGCCAGGGGTGCTGGCATCGTCCAACTACCTCGTGATGGTGGTTCTCGGGCACGAGCTATCCCTCACGCTGGCGCTGACCCGGGACGTCCGACGCGCCACTGAGTTCGGGGAGAGGGCGCTCGCCGAGGTCACCAAGGTCACGAAAGGACACCCTGCGTGGGAGTCCCACCTGAGGCGGCCCTTGACCCTCGCGCACGCCCTGTCCGGGGAAATCTTGAAGGCAAACGAACACTGCGAGGCGGTGGAAGGCTACGAGGCTACCAGGCTCTTCGCGTGCTTCTTTCAGGACGCCGGAGCCGTCGGCTTCCACTATCTGCGCAGGGGTGAATGGGCGAGAGCGCGAGACTATCTCGCGAGCCGGCTGTCGGCCTTCCAGGACCGGCACAATGTCTCCGCCGTGCTCGGCTGCTCTTTCTTCCTCGGGTGGCTGAACCTGGAAGAGGGGAACCATGCCGAGGCCGGCGAGCTGCTGAGTCGGAGTCTCGAGATCTGCCGGAACGGCGGCAACGTCCTCTTCGAGCTGTGGGTCCTTCCGGTTCTCGCCGAGCTCTCCCTCAAGATGGGACAGCCCGACAAGGCGGCGGAGCAGGTGGCGCGGGGCTTCGAACTGCTGAAGCCCGACCAGAATTGGTACGGTCTCCCCGCCCCGATGTATCTGGCCAGGGGGATGCTCGCCGCCGCCAGCAAGAGGTGGGACGAAGGGGAGAAGTCCTTCGCCGAGGCCGTCGCCATCAATCGCCGGTCCCAACTGCCCTGGGACGAGGCCAGGACGCTCTTCGAGTGGGGCCTGCTGCACCTGGCCAGAGGCGAGGCGGCAGATCTCGAGGCCGCCCGGACGAAGCTCGACGGTGCCCTGGAAATCTTCCGGCGGGTGGACGCGAAGAAGGACGTCGAGAAAGTCCTGGCCGTGAAGAATCGCTGTGGATGACTCTTGCGTTTACAACAGCTCGCCGGGGTAACCCGGCACACAAGGAGGGACGATCATGGCCACGACCGCCGGCGTCGGTTACAGCGAGAACCCGCAGTCGCGCGAGGCTGGTATCGAGGCGGCCAGCGCCGCCCTGAAGGAAGCCGGCGTCGCACAGTGCGACCTGGCGATCATGTCCTCGACGGGAAAGCACGACCCCCGCCAGCTCTGCGATGGGGTGCGCTCGGTCATCGGGCCGGCCGCGCGACTCATAGGCGGCTGCTCCATGGGCGTCATCACCCGGGACCGACTGGGCTACCTTGGCTACCAGGTGGGCGTCGCCGTCGTGGCCTCCGACTCAGTGAACGTCGACATGTTCATGGAGAAGAACCTCCCCGACCGAGAGTACGAGGTGGGTCTCGCGCTCGGCAAGCAGATCCGAAGCAAAGCCTATGAGGGCGAACCCAACATCCTCCTCCTGTATGACGCCGGAAAAGAGGCACGCACGGCCGAGGGTGTGGTGCTCAACTTCGCGACGCCGCTCCTCGAAGGCCTGGGCCAGGCCCTGAAGGTGTGGCCGCCCGCCGCCGGCATCGGGCTGGTGGACGACATCAAATTCAACCCCACCTACCAGTGGTTCGATGGCCGGATCGAGCAGGGCACGGCGATGGCTCTCGTGCTCTCGGGCGGCGTCCGGATGGATACGATCATCATCCATGGCTGCAAGCCGGCGGGCGCCTACCACACCGTCACCAAGGCCGAGGGTGCCACCATCTTCGAGATCGACGACCGGCCGGCCCTGGAGGTGATCGCCGAGCTGCTCGGGCCCGACTCCGACAAAAGCTGGGAGAACTATCCGCTCTGGGTCACCCTCGGCACCAACCGGGGGGACAAGTTCGGCGAGTTCCGCGAGGAGGACTACGCCAACCGGATGTGCATGGCGGTGGACCGCGAGCGGCGCGCGCTGGTCATGTTCGAGCCCAACCTCAAGACCGGCTCCGAGGTGCAGCTCATGCGCCGGAGCATGGAGTTCGACTACATCCGACGGCGCGCCGAGATCCTCTACCAGCGCATCGGCTCCCGGCGGCCGTTCCTGGCCATCTACTTCGACTGCGCCGGCCGGGTGGCCGCCTTCTGCGGCACCGAGCGCGAGGAGGCCGAGGAGGTCCAGAAGGTCATCGGCCCGCGCATGCCACTCCTCGGCATGTATTCGGGCGTAGAGATCGCGAAGGTCCGGGACGACATGGAGGCTCTCGACTGGACCGGCGTCCTCTGCGTGTTCAGCGAGTAGCCCCGGGGCGTCGCCAGAGGCAGGAGCGATGGCTGCTCACGAAGACGAGATTGATCGCCTCCAGAAGGAGCTGACCTACTACAAGCGCGGCGCTGACGAGCTGGCCGGCGAGAACCTGAAGCTCGACATGACGATCGGCGGCTTGAAGCACGAGCTCAGCCAGCGCCGCCAGGGGTTCGCGCTGCTGTCCAAACTCCAACAGTCGATCGGAGCCCACAAGCAGATCTCTTCGATCTTCGAGATCACCATCCGTGCGATCAACTCCACCGTCGCGATGGACCGGACGGTTCTTCTGGCCCCGACCAACGTGGAACACTGTTACACGCCGAGCCAGTGGCTCGGCTTTCACCAGGAGGTGGCCGACCGGTTCGCTTCGCTGAAGCTTCGATTCCCTCCGGAGTTCGCCCAGGGCACCGGGCTCCTGCTTGTGACGAAAAACTCGGAGCCGACCTCCCTGATTGAGGAGATCCGGGCGGCCTTCGATCTGCCGTACTTCCTCTGCCTGCCCGTCATGGTGGACAGCGCGCCGATCGGCCTGCTCCTCTCCGGGCGGCTGAAGGAGGCCAAGCCGATGTACCCCCCGCTCGACCAGGGGGACGTCGATACCTTCCAGGCCATCGCGGGATTGATCTCGGCCTGCGTGCAGAACATGCGGGTGGCCGTGCTGCAGGAAACCGACCGCCTCAAGACCGAGTTCTTCGCGAATATCTCGCACGAGTTCCGGACGCCGATCACCCTGACCGTCGGACCTCTCGAGCAGATTCTCGTGGGCCGGTACGGTGCGCTGCCCGACTCCATCCGCGCCCAGCTCCACGTCATCCTGCGCAACCAGGAGCGCCTGCTCGGTCTCATCAACCAGATCCTCGACGTTGCCAAGCTCGAAGCCGGGCGCATGCAGCTGAAGGCGTCGCCCGTGCACGACCTGAATCGCTTCGTCGAGGAACGCGTGCTCCCCTTCCGATCCATCGCCGAAGAGCGCGGGATCGAGCTGAAGCTCTCGCTGGACTCCCGCGTGCGCGGCGCGGACCTCTTCGTCGACCGCGAAAAGTTCGACAAGCTCCTGTGGAACCTCCTGTCGAATGCCGTCAAGTTCACGAAGCGGGGGCAGATCGAGGTGGCGACCGAGATCCAGGAGCACGTTTTTTCCCTGACCGTCACCGACACCGGCATCGGGATCAAGCAGGATGAGCTGCCCCACATCTTCGAGCGCTTCCGCCAGGCCGACGAAAGCGCGTCCCGCGAGTACGCCGGCACCGGCCTCGGCCTCGCGCTGGTCAAGGAGGTCGCGGCCCTCCACGGGGGCCAGGTGACGGTCCATAGCCAGTACGGGGCGGGCAGCTCGTTCCGCGTGAGCATTCCGCTCGGAAAGGCCCACCTGGATCCGGCGTCGGTGGTGGAGTTCGCCGAAGAGGACCTGGAGGCCCTCCGCGGCTCCCCGAAGGTCGTCATCGTGGACGAGGGGGCGGCCGGTGAGGAGGGCGTGGACCAGCACAATCAGGAGGCCGAGCGCACCCGCGACCGTGCCCGGCCCACCATCCTGTACGCCGAGGACAACCGCGACCTCCGGAATCACGTCCGCGATCTCCTCGCCGCGGACTACAACGTCTTCCTGGCGGTGGACGGACGCGATGGATTCGAGAAGGCCAAGCAGTACAGGCCGGATCTGATCATCTCCGACCAGATGATGCCGCAGATGGGCGGACGCGGGCTCCTCCGGGCGATCCGCGCGGACCCTGAGCTGCGCGCGACCCCGGTCATCTTCCTGACCGCCCGCGCCGGGACCGAGGCACGCATCGAAAGCCTCGAGGCGGGAGCCGATGACTATTTGGCCAAGCCGTTCGACGGGGCCGAGCTCCGCGCCCGCATCCGAACTCTGCTGCGCGCGCGAGCGCAGGAGCGCGAGCTGGCCGAGCTGAACAGGACCCTGGAGCAGCGAGTGCAGGAGCAAGTGGCACAGCTCGATCGCCTCGGTCGCCTCAAGCGCTTCTTCTCGCCGCAGCTGGCGGAGCTGATCGTGGCCGGCGGCGCCGAGGACCCGCTCAAGAGTCACCGCCGGGAAGTCACCGTGGTCTTCCTCGACCTCCGCGGCTTCACCGCCTTCGCCGAGATCTCCGAGCCCGAGGAAGTCATGAGCGTGCTCCGCGAGTACCATGCCGGGATGGGCAAGCTGATCCTCGCCGCCGAGGGCACGCTCGAGCGCTTCACCGGCGACGGGATGATGATCTTCTTCAACGACCCCGTGCCCGTGCCAAATCCGGGAGAGCGGGCGGTGCGAATGGCGGTGGCGATGCGCGATCGGGTGGGGGGGATGGCGGCCCGGTGGCGGAAGCTCGGCTACGACCTCGACTTCGGCGTCGGGATCGCGCAGGGCTACGCCACCATCGGCGCCATCGGCTTCGAGGGGCGCTGGGACTACGGCGCGATCGGCACCGTCACCAACCTCGCCGCCCGCCTGTGCGGAGAGGCCAAGCCCGGGCAGATTCTCATCCCTCCGCGTGTGCTGGGGGCGGTGGAGGAGCTCGTGGAGGTGGAGCCCGTGGGCGCGCTCGCGCTCAAGGGGCTCCATCGCCCCGTCGACGCACACAACGTCCTGCGGCTCAAGGAGTGAGGCGCCCTCAGGGCCGGAACAGTTTCAGGTAACTGAGGGGGTCACGGAAGAGTTCGCGATAGGTCCGGTCGCCCATGAAGACGTCCGTCAGCGCCTCGCTGTACCGCGCTCCGTTCAGCCGGGCGAGCGACGTGCGAACCCTCGGATAGTCGTACGTCACTTTCGCCAGGACCCTTCCCCATCGGAGTTCGGGCAAGATGCGCTTGGACAGCTCGACCTCATACGCTTGCCGAACCCGATCCTCGTCAAACTCCCCGGCAAGCAGCGCCCGGGCCCCGAGCTGCCCGCTCAGGATGGCGAACGTGATCCCCTCTCCCGTCACCGGCTCGGCAAACCCGGCGGCGTCTCCGATCAGCAGGACGCGGCGCTTCACAAAGGGTCCTCTCCGCGGACCCACAGGGATGACAAACCCGTGACGCTCCAACCGCGTGACCGTTTCGATCCCCAGGAGCTTTAGATACCGGTCAAACATCGCCTGAAGGTTGAGGCGGCCGCGGCGCAAGCTCCCCACCCCGATGGACAGATGGTCTTTCTTCGGGAAGACCCAGCCATAGCCCCCCGCGACGACGCCGACATCGAACCGCGCCGCCTGGCTCAGTCTTCCGAGTTCCGCGTCACTCACGAACACCTCGCCCTCCAGCGCCGGGCCCAGGGAGCGGGTTTCTGGCCACCCGCCTTTCCGGGCTACCGTGCTCATCGCGCCGTCGGCCGCCACCACGAATCTGGCGTAGCGCGGGCCCCGGGGCGTCGCGAGCTCCACGGTGTCGCCATGAAAGGCCACGTCCAGCACCTCGCAGTTTGGCTGAACCTCCGCGCCCGAGTCCCTCGCGGCGGACACGAGCAAGAAGTCCAGCTTGTCGCGCATGGTCATCGAAATCATGGGCTCGCGTCGCTGGGTTGAGAAGTGAAGATCCGTGCCTGCGAAATGCAGCTCCGCCAGATGGCAGTCCCGATCGATGGCCGGCCCGATGTCCACCGGGAGCAGGTTCACCGCCCTCCGGACGACGCCTCCACCACACGTTTTGTACCGGGGCAGGGCAGCCTTCTCGAGCACCGCGACCCGCACTCCTTGCCGGGCTAACGAAAGCGCCGCTGCCGATCCGGCTGGACCGCTCCCGACCACCGCGACGTCATACACGGACGCGTGCGTCATGCCTCGCGCTCGGTCCGCCCTTCCGCGCCCTGACGGCGGCGCTCGGCGGCGCGTTCGGCCTCGAGGCGTTCCAGTTCCACGGCCGAGTGGTCGGCGTAGGTCATCGCCCCGGCGATTCCCCGGTGGCCGGCCTGCTCGGCGATCAGCCGGTGCATGGTCTGGCAGATCCGCCGATACGCCGGGTGCCCCTGGGGAGTCGTCCGCAACTCGATCATGTGCATGGCTTCGCGGGCGTCCAGCTCCATGTAGAAGCGGACCCGGTAGGCCATCGCCACCGCATAGGGCGCGAGGAGTCCTACCCCCTCGGCGGACAGCGCTTCGTAGAGGTCAGCCGACTCCTCCATCACCCGCCGCCAGTCGTCGAGCGCCCCGGCCGCCTCGATCGCCTCCGGCGTCATGTAGCCGTGGCGGGGCGAGAGCGGCTGCCACTCGAGCGTCAGGAGGCGATGGCGCTGGAGATCGCGAAAGGCTCCGTAGTCTCCCAGGATGTCAAAGCGGTAGGACGTCCGCTCAAACGCCCGTCCCGGCTTGTGCCGGCGGTTGGCGCGCTCTCCGACATAGGCCTTCAGCACGGCCGTCCGCTCCTCCAGCGTCATGCCCCGGGCGGCGGCGAGCAGTTGATCGTCCGGCAAAGCCGAAACTGCGTAAAGGGCCGCCGCGACCACCTTCACCTCGCCCTCGGGGTCATAGTCGGTCAAGGTGACTTCCGGGCGCGGCTCGGGCTCGATACCGCTCAGGAGCTTCTCCGCTACCGCCCTCGTGGCCTGCCGTCGCTCAGCCAGGTACCGGCTCCACGCCCCGCCCCGATCCGGACGATCCACGCGCTTGAGGAACGCGGGAATCACCTTGCGGAGCTCGGCCAGCATGAGGTCGGCATAGGCGCCCACCTCGGAGAGCGGATCGGCCCTCATGCGGAGGAGGAGCGCCTCGTAGGCCTGGCCAGTCCCATAGATCCCGACGTTGGACTGGGTAGCCGCAGGGAGCAGACCCCGGAGCGTGTCGAGGGCCTTGGCCCTGAGCGTCATGCGATAGACATTGTCAGATTCGCCCGGGGCCTTGGGATATTTCCGGCTATAGTACTGCCGCATGGGCTCGATCAGCCCGGCGTAGGTTTCGAAGGTCCGATCCATGACCTCCACGTAGCGCTGCCTGAGTGGGGCTAAGTCAAGTTCGGTGGGAATGTGATACCGCCAGCGGCCGCCGGGGCGATCGGTGTACGGGATGTAGCGAGTAGACTGCTCGAGGTAGGCCATCAACCGCCCCCACTCGAGCACCTTCGTCAGGATATTCGAGGCGCGCTCGCAGGCGAGGTGCACGCCGCCGAGCTGGGCCACCGAATCGTCCCCGTACTCGTTGAAGACCCGCTCGTACAGCTCCTCGGCGCGCTTGACCCCGACGGCGCCCGGGGTGGAAGCCGCCTCGACCTGGTCCAGGAACTCGTCGAGGAACAATCGGCGGAGGGACTTCGCCGAGCGGGAATAGCGGGCAAAGAGCGCGCCCTTCACCACCTCGGGCAGGTTGATCAGAGCGAAGACTGGACCCTCGAGGTTCGTGAAGTAGGGGGCCAGCGCCTCCAGTTCGTCGCGGGTGAACTCCTCGGAGGGCGCGATCTGAGGAATCATGGCGCTTCGATCCTATCACACCCCGCCCTTCCCTCTTCCCCCGAGGATACCCTTGACCCCTTCTCCTCTCCCCCTGGGGGGAGAGGGCGGGGTGAGGGGCCTAGAAACCGAACTGCCGCAGGATCGCCACGACGGCGACGCCGGCGGCGACGCTCAGGAGGAGGTTCTGCCGCGCGGCGGTAAGCCCGAGGACCACGAGCGCTCCCCAGAGCTGAGGATTGGCCGGCGTCAGGAGCGGACGGCCCCCCGGCAGGAGCACCATGGGAATCGCCAGCGCGGGGAGCACGGCCAACGGGACCAGACGGAGCCAGAGCCGAAGTCGTGGCCGCAGCGGTCGCTCCGACAGCGCCAGGAGGAGGGGGGCGCGCGTCAAGTATGTCGCCACGGCCATCCCGAGAATGGTCAGGAGCACCGCGGGCCTCATGGCGACTCCGGCCGCATCACGAGGGCACCCACGCCGCTGGCAGCGAGGCCGGCGATCACGATGTGCCAGTTACCGGGGAGGTGCCACGCGATCCCCAGCGCGAGCAGCCCCGCGCCCCCGGCCACCACCCAGTCGCCCCGGCCGCGGAGCTGCACGGCGACCAACGCCAGGAAGACGGCGGGGAAGGCGAAGTCCAGGCCGTAGCGGCTCGGGTCCCGGACGAGGCCGCCGACCACGGCCCCGACCAGCGCCCCGACGATAAACGACCCGTACACGGCCACGACGCTGCCGATGAAGAACCAGGGGCCGGCCGGATCCCGCCTCGCCGTCGTCAGCGCGAACGACTCGTCGTTGACGCCGTGGGCGACCAGGGCGAGCCAGCCGCGCGGGAAGCCGCGAAACGCCGGGGCCAGCGTCGCGGCCATGAGGTAGTGGCGCATGTTCACCACGTAGGTGGTCACGATCACCGCCAGCGGCGGCGCGCCGGCGGCGATCATCGGCACGGCGACGAACTGAGAGGCCCCGGCCGTCACGACGAGACACATCAGGGCGATCTCGCCGAGGGAGAGGCCCGCCTGGCGCGCCAGCCCGCCCCAGACCGTGGCATAGACAAACACCGAGGGGACCAGGGGAAAGCTCCCCCTGATCCCCTCCCTAAACAGGCGGGCAGGGCCCCGTGGCAACGGAGATGAGCTTACCGTATTGCGGCGGGGCGCATGGTGAAGCCGGCCGCTGCGCCCCGGATCTTGTTGGTGCTGTTGACGTACAGGAATTCGTAGACCTTATCCCTGGCAAGATCCTCCAGGTAGTGGAACTCCCCAATGTACACGCCCTGCTCGATGAGCAGGTAGACGTGGGCGGGATAGAACTGTCCGGGCTTCCAGCACTTGCCAACGCACTCCAGGCCCGAGGTGTCGGAACCGATAAGGACTGCGCCCTTCTCCTCCACAAGCCACTTGGCCGCCTCCAGGGTGATCCCCGCCGAGTCATGCGGCGCGAGCTTCGCCTTGTCGTGGCCCGCCTCCCCCCAGAGGGAAAGGAGCCCGGTCCGGATGAAGACCGCGTCGCCCGGCTGGACGTCCACGCCCTGCCCAGCGAGGACGGCCTTCAGCTCGTCGGGCCCGATGGCAGCGGCAGCTGGCCCTTGGCCCCGGTCACGTCGATCAGGACGCCGCGCGTGATGACCGGAGGCATCTTGTCGGCGCAGGCCCTGCGCGGGCCGAAGTTGCTCCCCCACTCGGATTCCTTGTACCCGTTGTACCAGTGGTTGTCGTCACCCGTGGTCACGTGGCACAGGCTGTCGATCTGGGTCCCGACGTTGTCGTTGACGAACACGGCCGCCGAATGCCAGGCCACGTGCTTCTGGCCGGAAATTGATTCCAGATCCTGCCGCTTGAGCCCCTCAGGGGTCCGGAACGACATCACCTCGGCGGGAGAATGGCCCGGCCACTGGAAGGATCCCCGATCGTACAGGATGCCCAGATCGTACACCTTGCCCTGCTTGGGAATCCTGAGGGCGGCAAGCACCTTCTGCTCGGTGATGGCGTTCAGGGCGCCGATCTCGTCGTTGGGACCCCAGATCCAGCCGTAGCCTTTCCCCTTCACCCAGCCCTTCACCATCTGAGCGTCGGCCGGCACGGCGAACCCGACCACGAACACGATCACCGCAAGGGTCACGACCCACGGAACGACTCTCCTGTTCTGCATGAGCGGCCTCCTTTCTCGCCTACGCTGAGCGCAGGTAGGTGTCCTGGCCGGTGTAGAAGTCCTCCCGCGGCGGGGAGAAGATGTCAATCACCTCGGTGTCCTCGGGGAACCAGGCTTCGTGCTCCACGCCCGGGGGGATGACGGCGACGTCGCCGGGGCCGCAGGTCTTCTTCTCGGTGCCCAGGCGGAACTCCATTGTTCCCGAGAGCATCCAGAAGATCTGCTCGTGAGGGTGCTTGTGGGCGGCAGCGTGGGCCCCTGCCTTCATCCGCCAGAACACCACCATCCCCTTTTCGCCCGTGACGATCCGGCGCGTGATCTGATCGGTCACCTTCTCCTCGGAGATCCGGTCGAGGTTCATGAATCCCTTCATGACGGGAATCGGCATGACGGCGCCCTCCTTCCGCGAACGCTGTGCCCCTCACCCTAGCCAGCGCGCGCGGTTCTGTCAAGTCTGATTGACCGGACGCCGCCCTCGTG
>JACQWA010000305.1 GCA_016209425.1 Candidatus Rokuibacteriota bacterium | reverse complement strand
CGCTGTTACAGGCTCCGCCTCTTCCGATGGCTCGAGCAACCTCCGTGAAGGCACCAAGATGAACGGCACCCGCGATTCGGGGGTCATCGTGACGCTTGACAGTGGAAGTCATATCAACGCCAGCGCTCAGCGGCCGGCGCAGCCGGTCGGCTGAAGCGGTTCGTTATCCGTCGACTTCAAGCCGAGCGCCGGCACGGCCTGACAGATACCAGGTCGTCGTCAGCCACCGGACGGACATCCCGGACGTTCAGCGTCAATAGGGCCGCCGTCCTACCGGACGCGGTTACGAACTCAACTTCGAGCCCATCTGGCTCGTAGAGTTCCACTATCGCGCCAAGGTCTCCCCTTCGAAGCTCCTGATCGGGTAGGTCGCGGTCAAGAACGATGGTGTCGAGAACCTGGTACGTCATCTGCCCTCCTGATAGGCCGTCAAGAACCGGGGGAATTCCTCGCCCGTAGGCACAACCCAAACGCTCACGACGTCGGCCGAGCCCCCCGATGGCCCAACCAGCGTAGCGCGGATCGTGTACTTCTGCCCGTACTGACTCCGCTCCTCAGGCGTGGCATCTTGGGAAAGGTGCTGGCTCCGCAGGTCGGCCTCGAGCTGCCGCCAGTTCTCCGACGAGTATCCGAGCGCGAGAAAGAACGCCGCTTTGAACCGGCCCACCGGGTGGCCGTGAGAGCAAGTACCCGTGCAGCTTCGCCGGCTCGATGACGGCTCGATCCGCGTTCGGGATCTGCAATCGCTAGCGAGACTCCACCTCAGACCGACGAGTTGTAGGGTGGTGACCCAGTAGCGTGGCGGTGGAAATAAAGCTCCGGTCGTGGGAACGCCCGGGATGCGATAGACTCGCTCCCGGTATATGGGACCGCCAGGCGGTCAGTTGGTCCACGAGGGACCTCCCACAACCGGAGCCAGCCATGAGTCTACCACGCACCGTTGCCGAAGTGTTGCGCGACCACGTGACCCTGGAAGTCGAGTGCATCGACCGGATGTACCTCAACGCCTACGTGCCGCGGCTGCAGTACGAGAGCGGCGTGGCCGGGTTCTTCCGCCAGCACCGGGGGCATCCGTTCGCCTCCTCGGCGCTGATGGACCCCATCAGCAAGGCGTTCGTGGCCGCGATCCACGCGTTCGTGCAGGACCAGGGCGTGCCGCTCATCCCGTTCGAGAAGGGCCAGCGGAAGGACGACGTGATGGCCGAGCACCTGGCGCGCTTCACCGCCCCCGAGGGCCTCCTGTTCGTCGGCCGGGCGCAGGAGAAGGCGCGCGTGGTGCGGACGGAGAAACGGCGCAACCCCACGACCGGATATCACGGCTGTCAGTCAAGCCGAAACGAACGAGCACCGTGAAAGACCGTCGCGACCTCGACAAGGTCGTGGCGAAGCCGATAGACGATTCGGTAGTTGCCGTGGATGACCTCGCGGATTGATTCGTCGCCAAGCTCAGGTACGACGCGCCCAGACCGTGGGTGGTGCTGCAAGCGTTCCACCGCGGCGACCAGCCGCTCGACGACGAGGTCGGCGTAGTGGGCGGAGTCCCGGGCGACATGCGCACGTATTGCCTCGACGTCTTGGATCGCCTGAGGGGCCCAAACGATCTGGGTCACCGGAGAAGTCGACGCTTTGCCTCAGTGTGATCGACCCCTTGCCCAGCATCCAGCTCCGCCAAGCCGCGTTCGGTCTTCGCCAACAGCACTAGGCGTTCGATCGCGTCCTCCAGCGTGGCATCTGCTGGGAGCTTCTCGATTACCTCAAGGATCTTTTGTTTCGCGCTTCCCGACGACATCGCGCTCCTCCTTCGCTCGCCCAGGAACACCATCAGGATAACCGAAGCCGATGACCCTCGCCGTTGACCGCCCGCAGATGCGGCGAACGCGAGGCATCAGCCGCGCGCGAAGCGCGCCGGCTGCATGCCAGAGTTCGGGTTCACGCCGCCAACCTGCCATTACTGGACAACGCGATCTGCCCGCAGCAGCAGCGACTGCGGGATCACAAGGCCGAGGGCCTTGGCGGCCTTCATATTGATCGCCAGCTCGAACCTCGTGGGCTGCTCGACGGGCAGGTCCTGGGGCTTGGCGCCCTTGAGGATCTTGTCGACGTACGTAGCGGCCCGCCGGAACAGGTCTGCAACGCTCGCCCCGTAGGACATGAGGCCTCCTGCATCCACAAACTCGCGGAGCCCGTATGCCGCTGGCAGCCGGCTCTTCGCCGCAAGGCCTACGATTGCTGCTCTGTGCACAAAATTGAACGGTTCTTCCAGGACGAGGAGAGCGTCTGCGCGCCTGCGGGTTGCGGCTCCGAATGCGGCTTCGAAATCCGTCGGGCGTTCCACCTCCAGGCGTTGAAGCTGCATCCCGAGCGTCCGTGCCGCGACTTCGATCTCTCTTACCATCAGTGCGGTCCACGGATTGGTTGGATTCCCGAGAACGCCGAGCCGCGTGGCCCTGGGAAGGAGTTCTTTCAGCAGCTCAACCCGTTTTCCGCTCACCGCCGGGTTCAGAAGGCTCAGCCCTGTGATGTTCCCGTCGGGCCTCGCCAAACTGCCAACCAACCCGGCCTCCACAGGATCGCCAACTGCTGCCATGACGATTGGGATGGTCGTGGTCGCATTCTTGGCGGCCAGGGTCGCTGGCGTCCCCGACGTCACGATGACATCAACGTTGAGCCGTACCAGCTCGGCCGACAAGTCAGGAAGCCGCTCGTGTTTCCCCTCTGAGAATCGGCGCTCCGTGACGATGTTCTTCCCTTCAGCCCAGCCGAGTTCGCGCAGTCCTTCCAGGAACGCCTGCCACGTCGGTTGTGAGCCCGAGGTCCCGAGAACACCTATCCGGTACACCCTCCCCGCCTGCTCCGCCTCGGCGCCCGGAAGGCTAGCGAGGATGGCGAGAGCAAGCGTCACGGCGAGGGTGAGCGTCTTACGCAATATCACTGCCCATCGACCACCTTGGGTCCATTGCCATCAACCATCCTCGTGAAGCCGAACGAGGCGGCTAAGCGGCGCGCGGTCAGCGCGGTCCGCTTCAGCCGCTTGTTATCTGCCGTTGCCAAGTCTATGGCGTCAGGTAAGCCTCCTATTTACAGCCCGCCGTCTTGATGGAATCAGCCCCCTCGAGCGCCTGCCCGCTGATGGTCTGTCCGGTGAGGGAAGCAGATGTGTCTCCGCATTGGATGCGCGTGTCCTGGGTGTTGAAGTGGAGGATCATATCGGTGTCCCCATCCAGATCGACATCCTCCAGGGCAGAGCGCACCGGAGCAGCCTCAGCGCCGGTTGGACCGAACAGCACTGTGGTCGAGTCTACGGTGGTGGCATCAAAGGAGTCAGTGGTCAGGATTGCCAGTGGGATCACCCCTCGGCTGCGCGGGTTGATACTGTTGGGAAAACTTCCAGGTTTGATGTCGATGGTGACAATCGTAACCTTACACTTGCCCGCGCTGCCCGCGTTGAAGATGGCTTGGATTTCCGAAGCGGAAAGTGCGCGATCGAATATCTCCACCTCATCTATCAGACCGTTGAAGTTGAGATCATAGGCGCCCCCGCGAAACTGGCGGCTCCCTATGGATAACTCGTGAGTGTTGGTCGAGATGAGGGTATTAGGGGGCGCGACCCCGGTCGACACGTGAACGCCGTCAATGTAGAGCTTGGACACCCCAGTAGCCGCGTCATACGTGCCGGCAACATGGTTCCATACGCCCACTCTTGCCAAGGTCAGCCAAGGTTCGAAACCGACACCAAACACGAGGCCCGTGGAGTCGCGGAAAAGAAAGCGGATGGCGTAGCCTCCCGTCGCGTCGCTCACGTCAAACAAGTAGGCTTCGCCGGTCCCCTCCCCCTTGGCTACGATGGCTGCGCCGTCGTCCATATTGATGGTCGCAGGATTAACCCAGGCGTCAATCGTCATCCCGGAGGTGAGGTCCAGGTTGGCCGCGTCGGGCACCAGGACGTAGTCGTCCACCCCGTCGAAGCTGAAGGCCTGCCCTACCTTGCCCGCACTAAAGCTCGCTCCGTTCTGGAGCGTGCCGTCATTGTCACCCTGGATATCGTTAGCATCACCGTCTCCTGGCCACCAGCTCACCAGCCCATGAGGAGGCTGAACGCAGGTCTGCTGCGCCGCAGCCTGACCGACGAGTGTGAAGGCGAGAAGTAGAACTACCCCCCCCCGAGTAACGCTCTGATCATTTTGCTTGTGCTTTTCATAGCATTCTCCTTTCTGCCCATTTTGGGCAATGGCAGATAACGCTGCCGTTCACCTGCGACGGACCGAGCGACCGCAGGGAGCGAGGCCCGACGTCAGGTGGAACGGCTTGTTAGGCATCTCACGCACTTCTTGCTCGGGCGAGCAGTTCGCTGATCGCGGTCGAGTCGAGCAGGTCAACGCCTTCTCGCTCGGCGAGAGACCGTGCACCCTTTGTAAAAGCGGATGTCGTTGCAACAACTACCCGATCGGCTTGCGCGTGGCTCGCCCGGATGACCCCCAACACTTCACGCACTACTTGTACTCCAACTGGATGGTCTGCGGAATAACGTTTGCACTGAATGAGAACACGTAGTGGCCGAAGAGGAGGCGACTCTCGGGAGGCAATGATGTCGACCCCACCGTCATGAATGATCGGCGTCATCTCAACGGAGTAGCCTGCGCTGGACAAGGCTCGGGCGACGACTTCCTCAAAGGCCCGTGGTGACAGTTCGACCATCGCGCGAGGATCGGCCTGTATTTTCGCAACTAGAGCGTCGTCAACTGCTGTTGGCTTTATCTTCGGGGGCGCGACATCGGGGTGGCGCTGGCGGAAGTGGAAGTAGACGCTCTCAAGTAGCTCTTTGTACGCACCCTCATAATCATCCAGGAAGTTCGCATATCGGCGGTCGAGGAGGAGAGGCGGGATATTGCAGCGCTCGATGAGAAGCGGCAGCACAAATACGCCGCTCGCGCGGAGCTTCTCGAGGCTGGCGGCGGAGTTGAGCTCCGCTTGCACCCACTCAGAGTTCACGCTGGCTGGGCTGAGTGCGATCGCCAAGAAGTCCGACTTGGTGAGCCCGTCGTTGATCTTGGAATGGATCGAGTCGCCCACTTTGATCTCTAGTTCGTCGAACCACGTCTCAATGCCGTCACGACCTAGCCGCCCAGCCAGATCTCGAACGAAGCGCTTGTCTTTGCTCGAGTGGCAGAGAAAGATAAGCGGCCGTCGGTCAGCCACCGCAATACTGCTATCTCTCGAGACCCTCACTCCCACAGCGATATCGGGTCTTACCTTCCTGATAGTCTCGGCAAGAGTCGCGCCGCTAAGTTTAGGGGGTGGGCCTGCGCTTGGTCCACCCCAATGGTCCCAAAGCGCAGCGAGTCCCTCTGCTGAGACCTCCTGTACCTCTTTGTGATTCGCTCCGTAAACTTCAAAGACGAGCTGGGCCCCCTTCTTGAAAACGCTATATCGTGCACCGCAATATCCACATCCGGCATACAGCCGCAGATCACCGAAATCCTTACCCTGCATCGGGCTAGAACCCCCGGCGCAAGAGCAGAATGATTGCCCAGCAGGGTCCATGGCCATGGAGAACGCGCGGCCATGATTCCGGTTGACGCACCGAAAGCGAAGGTGACCTCCTGCGCGCTGCGTGAGCATCGGCTTGCCGCAACAGTACGCGACAAATCCGGGGTCCTCAGAGACCTCGCCCTGTTGTTCACTAGGCATCACTCCCGCTGCCTTTCAGATGCCTAACATTCAGGCTTTTATCCGTTGTGCGCCAGCATGACGGATAAAACCATATCTGAAAGCGCTGCGCCGCGCCAGGGGTCTTCTTGGTGTCCGGAGAGTCCCGTGAGCGGCTCGCGTGCGCCTCGGGATTGCTGTGCACTGCCCACCATGGTCGCTCCGGGGGGGATATCGAGGT
>JACQWA010000304.1 GCA_016209425.1 Candidatus Rokuibacteriota bacterium | reverse complement strand
TGGCGCTGGTGTTGATCGCGATCGCCTACGGCCCGACGCTGGTCAGGCTCGCGGCCACGACGCCGTTCAACGCGCCGGGCCTCCGGGTGTGGTGAGTTCCAGGTGAAAGGAGAATGAGATGACGCTGAATGTAGGCGGAGCGGACCGGGTCGTGCGGATCATCATCGGCATCGTGCTCCTCGGGCTGGTCGTGGTGGGGCCCCAAACGTGGTGGGGGCTCGTGGGGATCATCCCGCTCCTGACGGGCCTGGTCAGCTACTGACCGGGCTCCCACGCGTTGGGGGTCTCAACGCGCAAATCCCGCTGAGGGAAAGCGTGGAACGAATCGGGGGAATCCTATGAACCGGGTGGAACAAGGACGCTCGCTCCTGCGCCGGTGGGAAGCGGCCAAGCCGACCAATTTCTGCGACGACGACGAGCACCTGAGGCGGACGCTGGCCTTTCGAGTCGGGCCCGCACGCCTCGCTCCCGTCGAGGCCCTGCTCCACCAGGCGGGAGGGGATTCGGCCGGCCCCGTGAGCCGGGCCTGCGCGCTCCTGGATCGGCCGGAGAACCTGCCGCGGCTCGAGCCCTGGAACGGCATCGGGGAGCGCACCGAAGAGGTCGTGTTCCACCCCGCCTTCCACGAGGTGGGCCGGCTCGTCTGGCGGTCGCGGGTCCTGTCGCTGCTGGGAGAGCCGGGCAACGTGGCGCTGCACACGGCGCTCGCGTACTTGTGGACGCAGAACGGGGAAGTGCCCCACGGCTGCCCCGTCGCCTGCACCGCGGGGCTCATCAAGGCGATCCAGCGCTGCGGGAGCGACTGGATGCGGCGCGAGTGGCTCCCCCGCCTGCTGGACCCGGACTACGACCGCCGCTGGCACGGCGCCCAGTTCCTCACCGAGGTCCAGGGCGGCTCCGACGTCGGCGCCAACGCCTGCGTCGCGCGCCCGATTCCCGGGGAGCCCGGTGCCTGGCGCATCAGCGGGGAGAAGTGGTTCTGCTCGAACGTCCACGCCGATCTGTCTGCCGTCACCGCGCGCCCCGAGGGCGCGCCGGGGGGGACGAAGGGGATCGGCCTCTTCGTCGTCCCCCGCCGCCTCGCCGACGGCCGCCCCAACGGCGTCTTCATCCGCCGGCTCAAGCAGAAGCTGGGGACCCGAACCCTCCCGACCGCCGAGGTGGACTTCCAGGACGCGGTCGGCTACCAGCTGGGGGGTCTGGAGGAGGGGTTCAGGGTGATGATGGGCGTGATTATCAACACCTCGCGCCTCGGGGTCGCGCTCGGCTCCTGCGGGATCATGCGCCGCGCCTGGGTGGAGGCGTTCACCTACGCGCGGGTGCGGGAGGCCTTTGGCCGGCGGCTCATCGAATTCCCGGCCGTGCGCGAGCAGCTCGCGGAGATGCGGGCGCTGGGGTTCGCGGGCCTCTCCTCCACCCTCTTCCTCGCGGCGCTGGAGGACCGGCTGACGCTCGCGGGGACGCACCCGGAGGACGACCCGCTCTTCCGCGTCGGCGTCACCATCAACAAGTACATCTGCTCGGTGGACGGGGGTCTGGTGGTCCACCACGGGATCGAGATCCTGGGTGGCAACGGGACCATCGAGGACTTCAGCCCGCTGCCCCGCCTGTACCGCGAGATGCCGGTGGAGGAGAGCTGGGAGGGGCCGCACAACACGATGATGGCCCAGATCCTCCGGGACGCCCTCCGCTCCAAGATGCACGACGCCCTGCTCGGGAAGGCCGAGGACATCCTGCTCGGCATCCGGCATCCAGTCCTCAAGGAGATGCGGGACCGGGCTGCGGCGGCCCTCGCCGACGGGCGCAGCAGGTTCGGCCGTGTCCTCCGGGGGGACCCCGAGGCCGCGGCCTTGCACATCCGGGGCCTGGTCCATCGCATGGCTCGGATCTTCCAGGTGTCGCTGCTGCTCGAGGAGACGGAGCATGACCTGGCAGCGGATCGGCCGACGCCACTGCCGGCGGTCGCCGAGCTTTTCTTGAACCGTTATGTGGTGGCGGGCTACGACCCGATGGAGGATGCCGGCTACGGGGATCTGGTCGGGCGAGTGTTGGCCTCCTGAGAGATGCCTGGAAGGCCCGGGGAGTGGGGCGACGGCGCCCCGCTTGAGGCAGCGGGACTCCACCGCGTTTTCGCAGCTCCTATCCAACCCATTGATTTCTCGATATTCTACCTGGAGCCGCTCCGGCATTCGGCTTGCAGACCTGCCTTCGGAGGGGTAGGGTTATCAAGAGGAGGCGCGGCATGGGAGCCAACAGCCTGACCATCACCGACCACCGCACCGGCAAGACCTACGAGGTGCCGATCGAGCACGAGACCATCCGGGCCATGGACCTCCGGAAGGTCAAGGTGTCCGAGGACGATTTCGGCCTCATGTGCTATGATCCGGCGTTCATGAATACGGCCTCGTGCCGGAGCACCATCACCTTCATCGACGGCGACAAGGGGATCCTCCGCTACCGGGGCTATCCCATCGAGCAGCTCGCGGAGCGGTCGACCTACCTGGAGACGGCGTACCTGCTCACCCACGGCGAGCTCCCCACCATCGCGAAGATGGACGACTGGAGCTGGCAGATCACCCACCACACCTGGATCCACGAGAACTTGAAAACGTTCATGGACGGCTTCCACCACGACGCCCACCCCATGGGCATGCTCACCTCCACCGTGGCGGCGCTTTCCACCTTCTACCCCGAGGCCAAGGACGGGACGGACGCGGAGATCCGTCAGCTCCAGATCGTGCGGCTCATCGCCAAGATGCCGACGCTGGCCGCCTTCGCCTACCGCCACAGCCGCGGCCTGCGCTATGCCTACCCGGACAACGACCTGAGCTTCACTGGCAACCTGCTCAATATGCTCTACAAGATGTCGGAGGCGCAGTACC
>JACQWA010000299.1 GCA_016209425.1 Candidatus Rokuibacteriota bacterium | reverse complement strand
TGATCCTGGCCGTGGTCACGGGCCTGGTCCAAACCGGTATCTTCTCCCTCGCCACCGTTGCCCTCATCCTCGCCAAGGCGCTGGTCTTCCTCGTCCTGGCGGTCGCCCTCGGAATCCGGTTCGCCCCCGCCCTCCTCGGCTGGGTGGGAAAGATGCGGGCACGCGGGAGCGACCCGGGGACGCTGGACCCCTTCGGGAGCGGGTCGTTCCGTCTCGCCCTCGTCCTGACCCTCGTGGCGGTCGTGTCCAAGCTCGCCGCAGGCCTCGGGGTGTATCGGCGGGGCGTCAGGCGGTGGCCCGTGGGCGTCGGCATGATCCCACGGGGCGAGGTGGGCTTGATCTTCGCCGGCATCGGCCTGGCCAACCGCGTCATCGAACAGGACCTGTACGCGGCGCTGGTTGCCATGATCATGGCCTCGACGTTTATCGTCCCGCCGTGGCTGAAGGTCCTCTACGGGCGCCCATGAGACGCCGAGCCCGGCGCCGCACCCGCATCGAGCGGGACAGCCTCGGCGTCAAGGCGGTCCCGGCCGACGCTCTCTACGGGATCTTCACCCAGCGGGCGCGGGAGACCTTCGCCCTGAGCGGGCTGCGGGCTCACCCCGCCTATATCCGCGCCCTCGGCATGATCAAGAAAGCGGCGGCGGAGACCAATCGCCGGCTCGGGCTCCTGCCGCCGCGCCTCGCCCGCGCCATCGAACGAGCCACGGACCGGGTGATCACCAACCGGGTGGACGAGGCCTTCGTCCTCGACGTTTTCCAGGCGGGCGCGGGGACCCCCCACCACATGAACGCCAACGAGGTGATCGCCAACCTCGCCAACGAGGCGCTCGGGGGACGCCGCGGCGTCTACGACCCGGTCCACCCGAACAATCACGTCAACCTCGGCCAGTCTTCCAACGACGTCACCCCGACCGCTGCGCGCCTGGCTGCGCTGCAACTTCTCACCCCCCTCGGGCGCGAAGTGAGACTCCTGGAGCAGGCCTTCAGGAGGCGGGCCCGCGCCGACGCCCGGGTGGTCAAGCCCGGGCGCACCCACCTCCAGGATGCGGTCCCGATCACCTTCGGCCAGGTCTTCGGGGGCTATGGCGAGGCGCTCGCCCGGGCCGGCCAGGGCCTCGATCGCGCCCGTGCCGATCTGCTGGAGATTGGCCTCGGCGGAACCGCGGTGGGGACGGGGATCACCGCCCATCCCCGCTTCCGCCGGCTGGCCGTGCAGGCATTAGCCCGGATCACGGGCCTGCCGCTGCGCCCGACCCGGAGTCCGGTCGAGACCACGTGGAATATGAGCGCGCTGGCGCGCTGCTCGGCCGCCCTCCGGGAGCTGGCGCTGGTCGTCTCCAAGCTTTGCCTGGACCTCCGCTTGCTCGCCTCGGGGCCCCACACCGGGCTCGGAGAGCTGATCCTGCCCGCCGTCGAACCGGGCTCCTCCATCATGCCGGGAAAAATCAACCCCTCGGTCCCCGAGGCAGTGCAAATGGTGAGTGTCCAGGTCCTCGGCAACGACGCCGCCGTGGCGCGGGCCGCCGAGGCCGGGGAGCTCGAGCTGAACGTCATGACCCCGGTGATCGCCTTCGACCTCTGGTGGAGCCTCGAGCTGCTCACGAACGCGGTCCGCCTGTTGCGCACCCGCTGCGTGGAGGGGCTACGGGTCGACCGCCGACGGGTTCAAACGCTCGTCGAGGGGAGCCTGATTCAAGCCACTGCGCTCTCCCCCTACCTGGGGTACGATGTCACCGCGAGCCTGGTGAAAAAGGCGCTGGGCCAGCGGCGGCCGTTACGCGAGGTGGTGCTGGCCCGCGGCCTTGTGGAGCCGGCGGTCCTGGACCGGCTGCTCGCTCCGGCGGCCCTCACCCATCCGCAGCGCTTGGACGTGACGCTTCGCCGGAGACTTCAGGCCACGCCGGCCTTCAAGGCCCTCGTGAAACAGATCTGAGAGGAGACGTACGAATGGCAGAAGGAACACGGCGAGGGAGGCTGGATCAGGCCCGAGGGAAGATCAAGGAGCTTGAAGGCCGGCTCCACAAGCTCGAGGGCCAGCTCAAGATCCTGCAGGGCCAAGCGCGCCAGGCCCGCGGGAGGGCCCGCGTCCGTCTGGCGCGGCTGGAGAAGACCGCCGCGAGCCAGGTCGCCCGCGCCCAGGTGGTGCTCACGACGTCGACGGAGCGCGTCACGGAGGCGCTTCAGAGCGGGCGCCAACGCCTGGAAAAGATCCTGCGCTCGGTGGAGCCGATGCTCCGGCGGTCGATCGATCAGGGACGCGACCTGGTGAGCGTCTCGGCCAAAGAGGCGCGCCTGCTGTCCCGCGGCCTCAAGGCCGGAGTCAAGGCCGGACGGGAGGCCTTCCGCCGCGCGCGCCGGGACTGAGAAGTTGGCCGCCCTTCGCGCGGGGAGTAAAATAGGGGTTCCGGGCCGAGGAGATCGATGCGATACCTGTTGATCTGCGCCGACGACTTTCTCTACCTCCTCCTCGGAGGCGCGACATTCTCCGAAGATCCTCCCCTCTACCTCGTGGCCGACCCCGGAGTCCGGGCGCGGATCGCCCGGAGGGGACATCACGCCCTCTCGGGCAACCTCGACGACCCAGCCATCTACCGGCGCGCGTTCCGGACGGGCCACGAGCCGGCCCTGCTCTCGGCCCCCGCCGAGCGCCTGCCCAAGATGCTGGCGGCCCTCCGGTCGGTTGCCGCCCAGTCCCCGGTTCTCATCCTCCGAGACGGCGACCCGTCCCCGGAAGGGCTCCCTGCCGGGGTCACCACGCTGCCGGCGTCGGCCTTCGGCGAGCGGGTGATCCAGCCCGAGCTGGAGCGCGCCGCCCTCCGGGGACGGGTCGAGCGGATCCGGCAGCACTTCCTCCCGGCGGAGCGCGTGCTGATCATGATGCAGGACGACCCCGATCCGGATGCCATCGCCTCCGCGCTCGCGCTCCGCGCGCTCCTGAGCCGCAACAGGGGCTCGGCTCCCATTGCCACGTTCGGGACGATCACCCGGCCGGAGAACCGCACGATGTGCAAGATCCTTGACATCGAGGTCGACGAGATCCAGGCCGGCGCCATGGACGAGTACGACCGCGTGGCCATGGTGGACGCGCAACCCGGCTTCTTCCAGGAGCGCTTTGAGCAGGTCGACCTGGTCATCGACCATCACCCCGAAGACCGGACGGTGCGGGCGCTTTTGAAGGACATCCGGCCCACGTACGGCGCCACCTCCACCATTCTCACGGAGTACCTGCGGGCCGCGGAGGTGAAGATCCCCCAGCGACTGGCCACCGCACTGCTCTACGGGATCAAGTCGGACACGCTCTCCCTGGAGCGGAGCGGGACGCGGGCCGACATGGAAGCCTTTACCTGCCTCTACACCCTGGCCAACCACAACTGGCTTCGCCGGATCGAGCGGCCGGAGGTGCCCCAGGAGGCGCTGGACGTGCTGGCTCACGGGCTCGCCCGTCGGCAGATCGTCCGGGGGGTCCTCTTCTCCCACCTGGGCGCCATGCCGTACGTGGACCTGATCCCCCAGTTTGCCGACCTCTGCCTTCAGGTGAAGGGGGTTGAGTGGTCAGTAATTTCGGGTGTGGTCAACGGCGAAGCCCACATCTCGGTGCGGAACGTGGGCTACGTGAAGAGCGCGGGGGAAGTGGTGCGCGCCGCATTCGGAGACCTCGGGGCGGCGGGAGGCCACCGCGCCATGGCAAAGGCCGTGATCCCGTTGCGCAACTGGGTGGGACAGGTCACCGGCGAAAGTGTGCGCCGGGCCGTCATGAAGCGCTTCCTCCGGGCGCTGGGCTGGAACCCGGGCCCGGCGGACAACGAGCGGGGCTGAACCGATGCCGATCGTGTATCTCCTGATCGCCGCGGCGGCCATCGTCATCGCCATCTTCGCCCTCCAGAACGCCGACCAGGTCACCGTGCGGTTCCTGGCCTGGCAGATCGAGCGCGCGCCCCTGGCCGCGGTGATCCTGATCTCGGGGGCGGCGGGGGCGATCCTCGTGAGCCTCATCGGGTTCATCCAACGCTGGAAGCTCAGTGCGAAAGTGCGCCAGCTTGAAGCCCGTCTCCGGAGCCTCGAGGCCAGCCAGCCCGAGTCTGGCACGCTGAGGCCCGAGTGATGGAAGAGACCCTCCGTCTCGGCGAAACCATCAAGGACCTCCTGGAGGAGGACCACCGGGAGCAGCTCGCCGGGGTCCTCGAGGAGGCCCACCCGGCCGACGTGGCGCGCACCCTGCGCGAGCTGCCGGTGGAGCAACAAACGACCGTCTTCCGGTTGCTGAGCCGCGAGCAGGCCGGCTCAGTCCTCCACGAGATGGACGACCAGACCCTCCTCGGCCTGGTGCGAGCCCTGGATGAGGTTGAGCTGTCCGGGATCCTGGAGGGGATGCCCGCGGACAACGCCGCCCAGGTGGTGGATGAGCTGCCGGAGGAGCAGGCGGAGAAAGTCCTGGACCTCATGAAGGAGGAGAAGTCCGAGGAGGTCCAGGAGCTCCTCGAGTACGGGGAGAAGACCGCCGGCCGCATCATGTCTCCGGAGTTCGTGGCGGTTCACGAGGAGATGAGCGTGGCCCAGGCCCTCGACCACGTGCGCAAGGCAGCCTCAGCCGAGCAGGCGTTCTACCTCTACGTGGTGGACGACCATGACCACCTGGTGGGGGTGGTTCCCTTTCGCCGGCTGATCACCGCCGATCCGGCGACTCCCATCCGGCTGATCCGGCACGAGGAGGTGGTGAGCGTAACGCCGGAGACCGATCAGGAAGAGGTCGCCCGGATCGTGGCCAAGTACAACCTGCTGGCCGTTCCCGTGGTGGACGAGGGTCGGCGCCTGCTGGGCACGGTGACGGTTGACGACGTCATCGACGTCATCCAGCAGGAGGCCACCGAGGACATCCAGCGCTTCGGCGGCGTCGCCGGCGACGAGACCGTCCTGGATCCCCCCAATGCCGTCTTTACCAAACGGCTGGTCTGGCGGCTCATCAACCTGGCCACCGCCATCCTGGCCGCCTCGGTCATCGGCCTCTTCGAGAGCTCCATCCAAACGCTGGCCACCCTCGCCGTCTTCATGCCCATCGTTGCCTCCATGGGCGGGATCGGAACGACCCAGACCGCCACCGTGGTCGTCCGGGGAATCGCGCTCGGGGACATGACCATGTCCGTGGTCTGGCGGGTGCTTCGGAAGGAACTTCTGCTCGGCCTGACCACCGGCGCGGCGAACGGCGTGGTCATGGCGGCCATCGCCTACCTCTGGAAAGGACAGTTCCTCCTGAGCGTGATCCTCGGTGTCGCGCTCACCCTCAACATGGTGGTGGCGGCCGTGGTGGGCACGCTCGTGCCGTTGGCGCTCAAGGCTTTCAGGCTGGATCCGGCGATCGCCTCGAGCGTCATCATCACGACCTTTACCGACGTCTTTGGCTTCTTCTCGTTCCTGGGGCTGGCCACGCTCCTCATCAATTTCTTGCTTTAAAATTTCCCCTTGGCAGGGACACGGGTGGTGTGGTAAAGATTATTCGCTCCCGGCCCCTCAGCGCGACGCAGTGGGCGCAAGACCAGCCTCGGAATTCGCACGGAGGGCACAGTGGTGGATGCGGCGCTGGAGAAGCGGCAGGTTAAACGCGCCTACGCGCTGTACTCCCCCATCTACGACCTCCTCTTTGACTGGATCTTCCATCCCGGCCGCGTGGCCGCCGTCAAGCTGCTGGATATCCAGCCGGACGAACGGATCCTCGAGGTCGGAATCGGGACCGGCCTGAACCTCCCGCTGTATCCGCCTCGCTGCCGGCTCATCGGCATTGACCTCTCAGACAAGATGCTCGAGAAGGCTCAGGCGAAGATCGAGGAGCTGGGCCTCGACACCGTCACCCTCAAGGTGATGGAC
>JACQWA010000034.1 GCA_016209425.1 Candidatus Rokuibacteriota bacterium | reverse complement strand
GGCGAGATCGTGCGTGTAGGTCGGCGACCCCACCTGATCGTCCACCACCCGGAGGTCTTCGCCGGCCCGGGCCTTCGTCAGGATGGTCTTCACAAAGTTCTTTCCGCCCGGACCGAAGAGCCACGAGGATCGCACGATCCAGTGGCGGGGCGTCAGGCTCT
Source organism: Candidatus Rokuibacteriota bacterium (assembly GCA_016209425.1). Classification (GTDB taxonomy): domain Bacteria; phylum Methylomirabilota; class Methylomirabilia; order Rokubacteriales; family CSP1-6; genus JACQWA01. The sequence goes on along the minus strand of JACQWA010000034.1, from coordinate 3,200 downwards.
GGACGTAGCGTTCGCCGGCCAGCTTCGAGCCGCCGTAACACGAGATCGGGGTGGGCGCATCGAACTCCGTGTACGGGTCCGGCTTGCTTCCGTCAAACACGTAGTCGGTGGAGAGATAGCAGCAGGCCCCGCCCACTTCCTGGCAGGCGACGGCGACGTTCCGGCTGCCGAGGGCATTGACGCGCCAGGCCCGGTCCGGATCCCGCTCGCAGCCGTCCACGTCGGTCCACGCCCCGGCGTGAATGACCACCGCCGGCTTCGCGCGGCCGAGCGCGGTGCGGGTCGCGCCGAGGTCGGTGACGTCCAGGTCGGCGTGGGCGAGGGGAATCACCTCGTATGCGAGGCTCAGCGTCGCCCGGAGCGCCTGGCCCAGCATGCCCGTGGCCCCCGTGAGCAGGAGCTTCATGCGCGGTCGACGTACTGCCTGGCGTAGTAGGCTTTGAACTCTCCGGATTTGATGGGCCGCCACCAGGCCTCGTGCTCCCGGTACCACCGAACGGTCTCGGCCAGCGCGGCCCCGAAGTCATGGCCCGGCTTCCACCCGAGCGCCCGGATCTTGTGACAGTCCAGGGCGTAGCGGCGGTCGTGGCCGGGGCGGTCCGTCACGCGCTGGATCAGGCTCTCGGGCTTGCCGAGGAGCCGGAGGATCTGGCGGGTCAGGACGATATTCTCCACCTCCGTGCCGCCGCCGATGTTGTAAATCTCCCCGGGGACTCCCGCGCGGAGCACCAGATCAATGGCGGCGCAATTGTCGACGACGTAGAGCCAGTCCCTCACGTTCTTCCCGTCCCCGTACAAGGGCAGCGGCCGGTCCTCCAGCGCGTTGGTGATGAAGAGGGGAATCACTTTTTCCGGGTACTGGTTCGGCCCGAAGTTGTTGGAGCTCCGGGTGATGAGGACGGGCAGCCGGTGGGTCGTCCAGTAGGCGCTGACGAGCAGATCCGCCCCCGCCTTCGTCGCCGAGTAGGGGTTCGTGGGCTTCGGTGGCGCGCTCTCCCGGAAGGCCCCCCGATCGATGGAGCCATAGACCTCGTCCGTGGACACCTGCACGTAGCGCGGGATCTTCAGCTCCCTGGCCGCCTCCAGCAGCGTGAAGGTGCCCACCACGTCCGTTTTCAGGAACTCGTCCGCCCCCAGAATGGAGCGATCAACGTGAGACTCCGCGGCGAAATTGAGGATCGCGTCCACCCCGCGCGCTGCTTCCCGGACCGCCGCCGCCTCGCAGATGTCACCGTGGACAAACCGGTAGCGCGGGTCCGCCTCGACATCCCGCAGGTTCTCCAGGTTGCCCGCGTACGTGAGCTTGTCCACATTGACGACGGAATAGGTGGGATATTTCTGAAGGACATGCCGGATGAAATGGGGTCCGATGAACCCCGCCCCACCCGTGACCAGGAGCTTCACGACGCGCCCCGACCCCTCCCGCTACCCTCCCCCCAAGCTTGCGCCGGCAAAGCCGTCGCTCGAACACTCCCGCTACTCACGGCTCATCTCCCAGATGGCGGCGTCCGCGTAGTCCCAGGGAAGACGGCCCTCGTCACAGGACTCCGGCGCCGGAGAAAAACAAGTGTCGCTGAAGTAAATGATCCGGCCCCGCGCCGGCGCGAGGTTTCGACACCCGTGGGCCACTCCCGGCGGGATCAGCACAACGCGCGATTGACCGTCGCCCAGGATGAGTCGCATCTGCCCCCCTTCCGTGGGCGAGCCGGCCCGAACGTCCAGGAGCACGAGGAGCAGCTTGTCGGCCGGTGGGACGTACCAGACGTCGGTCTGGAGGCGGTGGAGGTGAAAGGCCTTGATGGCGCCCGGTTCGATCTCGCTGTAGTTCACCTGGGCGAGGACGAAGCCCGGAAACGTCGCGCTGGCGCCCGCGGTGAAACGCCCAAGCTCCGTGAAGGAGCCGCCATCGTCGGTCTGGCGACGAAGCTCGACGACTTCAACGCCCTTGATCGGTGGCTTCACCGAGTAGTCCTGAAGCCGAAGAGCCCGCTTGGCCTTGTCGCTCAGCTCCATGGGCACCCCCGCGCCGCTCAGATTAGACCGACCTGGGACCGGTCACCGCGCATCGGGCTGGACGCCGAGATTCCCTTAGATTTTCCCTGGCTGGGGTCCTAGAATGAAACGAGTATAGCAGCCACCCTCGGAAGGGGACAAGGGCAAACGAAATTAACCCTTGACTTGATCGGGATTAGTGGTTATTGTGTTTTATCAACTGGAGCAAGGAGTTAGGGAATGAAGACGCTGAGAGAGCTGCTGGCAGAGGCCAGGCGAGCGATCCGGGAGGAAGGGCCGGAGGAGCTCAACGCCCGGCTGGCCTCGAGTGAGCCCTTCATCCTGATCGATGTCCGCGATCCCGACGAGTACCGCGATGGCTACATCGAGCCGGCGATCAACATCAGCCGGGGGTTCCTCGAGTTCAGAATCGGAACGGCGACCACCGACCCCAACCTCCCCATCGTGCTCTACTGCCAGACGGGGCTCCGGTCGGCCCTGGCCGCCAAAGTGCTCAAGGACCTCGGGTTCACCAACGTCATCAACCTGGCGGGCGGCTACCAGCGGTGGGTGCAGTCGGGGCTGCCGACCGTCAAGGACTCGCCGCTCAGCACCGATCAGATTCAGCGCTACAGCCGTCACTTCCTCCTCGGCCAGGTCGGCGAGAAGGGCCAGCGCAAGCTCCTTCGCTCCAAGGTGCTCCTGATCGGCGCGGGTGGCCTGGGCTCTCCCGCCACCTACTACCTCGCGGCCGCGGGGGTCGGGACCCTCGGGATCATGGACGGCGACCGCGTGGACATCACCAACCTCCAGCGCCAGATCCTCCACAAGACCGCCGACATCGGCCGGCCCAAGGTGGAGTCGGCGACCGAAACGATCCGCGCGCTGAACCCCGACGTCACCGTGGTGCCCTATCCAGTCCGACTGACCGTGGACAACATCGAGGAGATCCTCAAGGATTATGACCTGATCATCGATGGCTCCGATAACTTCGAGACCCGATACCTCGTCAACGATGCGTGCTACCTCCAGGGCAAGACCAACGTCCACGGCTCCATCTTCCAGTTTGAGGGGATGGCGACGGTCTTCGCCCCCGATCGGGGCCCCTGCTACCGCTGCCTCTACCCCACGCCTCCGCCGGCGGGGCTCGTCCCCTCCTGAAGCGAGGCCGGCGTCCTGGGCGTGCTCCCAGGAGTGATCGGGCTGGT
>JACQWA010000312.1 GCA_016209425.1 Candidatus Rokuibacteriota bacterium | reverse complement strand
TCTGAGTGCTGCCCATCGCCAGGTTCCGCATCTGCGCGTCCGCCGCGGACCAGACGCCAACCAGGGGGACGAGAGCGACCGCCACTGCGAGAGCCCCTATTCGTTTCATGGTTCCCCCCTCCATAAATGCCAGTTCGCATCACGCGGCCCCATGCAGCGGGCCTCCAGGACCGCCTGAAAGACTCCAGCGTCGTCGAGCCGCCGGCCCCGGAGCCCTCCCTGGAACCGAGCCCGCCCGGCTCGGATCCGGGTCCTGCGGCGATCCTGCTCCCGGGACAGGGGCGTCGTCAAAGGCCGCGTGAGTGGCGCAGACGGCTGCCCTGGCGGCAGGTGTCGTCGATCGAGGAGAATTCTGAGGGACCGTGAGAGGCTGGCCTGGCCCCCGGGCGGGGTGATCCGGTGGCCGGGGCGTGGTCGGGCTGGGGCGGGGCCGGTCCGGTCCGGGGGGGTCTCGGGCCGGCCCCGCCCCAGCCCGAGGTGGGCGAGGACCGCGCGCACGACACCGGGACCGTGCAGATGGCGATGAGACGCGGGCGACCGCCACAGCGCGGGCAGGCCAAGCTGGCGAGGGCGAACACCCGGTGCATGAGGGCCGCCCAGGTCCAGAGGCGCGGTGTGGGTGGGGTGCCACCGCCGGGCGGGCCGGCGCCGGCCTGGTCGAAGGCCGGATCTGGGGCCGGGCGGTTTTGGATCGACGGGCAAACACAGGAGGCCTGGCGGCTTCCGTTCACGACGCGGCCTGCGCCGGCCCCTCCCGCTGCGCCCTGCTTGACGGTCCACCCAAATAGAGATCCCTAGGGACGCCAGTCCGCTATCGGAGCCTATGGATCAGCCCCACCTCCGCGCCAAGATCCGCGAGTTGATGGCGTCGGGCACCTGCCAGCCGGGCCGGTCAACAATTCCGCACGTGGCTCTCCTATCTGTTCTTGACCCTCTTTGCCCTCCAGACTAAGCTCGCCGTAGCTGCTTGACCGTCTCCTGACCCGGCTCGCTGGGAGGCTAAGTGATGCGTTGTTCCCGGTGCAATGTTGAGAACCGGGAAGGCCGCCGCTTCTGCAGTGAGTGCGGCGCTGCCCTCGTGGTCGCTTGCCCGGCCTGTGGATTCTCAAATGAGTCTGGGGAGAAATTCTGTGGTGGCTGCGGCGCTCTCTTGGTGCCGGCCCAGCAGGGTTCTGAGCCGAAGTTCGACTCGCCTCGGTCCTATACACCGAAGCACCTTGCCGAGCGCATTCTCACATCGAAAGCTGCCCTCGAAGGCGAGCGGAAGCAGGTGACTGTACTCTTCTGCGATCTTGTCGACTCCACCGGCTTGGCTGAGCGGCTCGGCCCCGAAGCCATGCACACGCTGCTTGATGCGTTCTTCCGTCTGGCCCTCACCGAGGTCCACCGCTACGAGGGAACGATCAACCAATTCCTCGGCGACGGCTTCATGGCCCTCTTCGGTGCTCCGATCGCGCACGAGAATCACGCGCGGGCAGCGGTTCTGGTCGCCCTTGGGGTCCAACGGGCGCTCGCGGCCCATCAGACCGAGCTCGTTCCCGACCCTGGGCTCGCGGTGGCCACGCGGATTGGCATCAACAGCGGTGCGGTGGTGGTGGGGCGGATTGGCGACGATCTTCGGATGGATTACACCGCAATTGGAGATACGACGAACCTCGCCGCTCGCCTCCAGCAATTCGCCGAGCCCGGCTCTATCCTGCTCAGCGAGCCGACGAGTCGACTCGTTCGCGGTCACGTTCGCCAGGAACCCTTGGGCCTCATCTCGCTGAAGGGCAAGAGCGAGCCGATTCCTGCCTATCGCGTCCTGGGCGCGGGACCGCGACGCTCCCCCCTCGAGATCCTGAGAGAGCGCCCGCTGAGCCCCTTCGTCGGACGCGAGCGCGAGTTGTCCATGCTTCACAGCCTACTCGATAATACTGCTCGCGGTGAGGGACAGGTCGTGGCAATCGTTGCCGAGCCTGGGGTCGGCAAGAGCCGGCTTCTCCTCGAATTCTGCCAGAATCTGCTGGGGCGCCTGTTGACATATCTGGAAGGGCGTTGCGTTTCCTATGGAAGCGCAATCCCGCTCTTGCCCGTGCTTGAAATTGTCCGCAACAACTGTGGCATCACCGACACCGATACCCCGGAGGAGATCGCTGGTAAGATCCGCTTCGGGTTCGAGGAGGTGGGACTCGAGCCTGGGGAGCGTGTCGGATACCTTCTGCATGCTCTCGGGCTGAAAGAGGCGGGCGATCTCGATGGACTGGCGCCGGAGGCGATCAAGGCGCGGACCTTCGAGGCGCTGCGCTTGCTGGGCCTGCAGGGAAGCCAGCGACGACTCATCGTCTTTGTCGTGGAAGACTGTCATTGGATTGACAAGTCCTCCGAGGAGTATTTCAACATATTCGCGGAGAGCCTCGTCGAGGCGAAGATCCTGTTCATCGCCACCTTTCGTCCCGGGTACCGCCCGCCCTGGATGGACAAATCCTACGCGACGCAGATTGCCCTCCACCGGCTCTCGTCCCAGGACAGTCTGAGCATTGTGCGGTCGATTCTCCCTACTCCGGTCACGCCCACGCCCCTCGAGGGCACCATCCTGGAACGGGCCGAGGGCAACCCTTTCTTCCTCGAGGAACTCTCGCGAGCCGTGAGCGAGCGGCCGTCGTCAGAGCCCACCCTTGCGATCCCCGGGACAATTCAGGACGTGATCATGGCGCGGATCGACCTCCTCCACGACGACACGAAACGTCTCGTCCAGACCGCCTCTGTCCTTGGCCGCGAGTTCCCGCGCTCGCTCCTGGCCGCCACTTGGGAAGGGTCTGGCGATCTTGACGTTCATCTGCGCCAGCTCATCCACCTCGAGTTCCTCTCGGAGCGGCGCGGGGCAAGCGAGCCAGGTTACGTCTTCCGGCACGCCCTAACCCAGGAAGTCGCCTACGGGAGTCTCCTCACGCCAAACGTTCACAGGCTGCACGCCGCGGCGGGACAGGCGCTTGAGGCTATTCACGCGAACCGGCTAGGAGAAGTCGCAGAGCAGCTTGCTTATCACTATGCACACGCGGGGCAAGCGGACAAAGCCGCCGAATACCTTCTCCGTGCAGGGGACAAGGCCGCTGCCGTCTACGGCTTGCAAGAGGCGGTGACTGCATACCGCGATGGGCTCTTCCACGCTGAAAGGTTACCAGTACCGGGACGAGACCACAGGAGCGTCGAGCTGAGCCTACGTCTCGGCAACGTGTTTCTCTTGCAGGGCAACCTCGACGAATGCCGCAATTTGCTCATCGCCCAGGCGGAGCACGTGGGGCGGTTGGGCGACCCGATGTTGCGTGGCTCCTATCACGCCTTCCTCGGGCTGGTCTACAGCCTGCAGGGCAACCGCGGGCAGGCGCGCGCCCACGCAAGCCAGGGCCTCGCGGAGGCCCGCGGATGCGGCGACGAGATCACAATGGGGCGGGCCGTGTACGTTCTCGCCAGCGAAAGCCTCTGGGCGGGGGAGCTTGTGGAGGCGGTTGCGCTCGGCCGCGAGGCGGCCATCCTACTCGAGCGCACCGGAGAGCAGTGGTGGCTCGGGGTGACGTGCTGGATGCTCGGCACGACCTTGGGACTCCTCGGGCAGATCCGGGAAGGGCTGGAGACTCTCGGCCGGGTAGATGCCATCGGTGCTGCTATAGGCGACCCCCGTCTTCTGAGCACCGGAGACTGGGCTAGTGGCCTTCTCCTCGCCTTCGCCGGTGAACATGAGGAGTCGATCCGTCGGTGCGCGCGCGGCCTCGATCGCTCTCCCGACCCATTGAATTCAGCGTTCGCTCTCGGCACGCTCGGGTACGCCCACCGGGAAGCGGGGAACTCGGCTGAGGCGCTGCCGCGGCTTGACGAAGCCGCTGGGTTGATGGGGCTCTTCGGCTTCCGAGCCATGCAGGCTTGGTTCATGGCCGAGGCCGGCGAGGCTTCCCTGGGCCAGGGCGATCTGGAGCGGGCCCAGGACCTCATCGGTCAAGCGCTGCCTCTGGCGCGGGAGGTGGGGTTCGGGCTCGCGGTGGGCCTCGCACAGCGCGTCCTCGGCCTACTCGCACGACGGAGGGGCGACCTCGCTGAGGCCGAAGCCCGAATCCGTGAGGCCCTGGAAACTTTCACCCGCAGTTCGGCGGCTCTAGAGACAGGGCGCACCCTTCTGATTCTGGCCGACCTTGTAGTGACGCGCGGGAACGCCGCTGCAGCGGCCGAACTCCTTTCCGAAGCCCACCGCCTCTTCCGCGAGCGTGACGTCGGCCGCTTGGCCGAACGCGCGAGTCGCCTTGCGGCTACACTCGGTCTCCAACTTGGGGAGACTGAAACGTGAGAAGAGGCTCGAAGGCCTAGTTCACTGGTCCTCTACAATCCGGCCGGGATGACCCGTATCTCAGCCGTGGAAGCCCTCGCCGCAGTTTTGGCCCAGGCAGCGGATGTACTCGGTATCTGTTCCATTCGATAGATATCCGTGCCGATGGCCGTGGGTTGCCGGACGCCCGTGGTCGTCTGAACGCCCGGGCTCGCGGAGGAGGCCATGGACCGATGGGCCGTCCACGCCTCATTCCGTCTTCGAAGATAGAAGCCTCGCGGCCGCCGAGCGAAACCTCCTCTCTGGCTCGGCGGCCGCGAAACCCTATTGCGAGATCACGATCGGCGGGAACTGAACGCTGGTGGAGAACCAGCTCCACGCACTGCCTGCCGTCTGCTCCATGAATCCGAAGACCTGTTGCACGGGCGACAGGTTCGGAAAGATCAACGACACCTTCGCCGGGCCGTTCAGCACTTTCGTGCCCGTATTGGTGACGGGGACGGGGCCTCCGCTCAGGGTGAAGGTCGACTGACCGAACGCCTGAATCGTGAACTCCATGATGTAGGTGGCGACGGAGGTGATGCCGTAGGCGATCGGCTCGAAGTGCATCTGGATGACGGGATTGCGCGAGGGCGTAGCCCGGCGGTCGAAGCTCGCATGGGGTATGTTGCTGTCGATCTGCACGATGGTCGACATGATGATGGTCAGGTTCGTCCGGCCGCGGCCGATGGTCTTGGTGGGAGGCGCTGAGGGCCGATCATATGTGCGGTCGAAGTGAATAGCCCTTCACGCGCCCGGGATTACCGGGACAGTGGGCTATGACCCCTCCCGGTGTCCCGCGAGGGACACCGGGCCTTTCTCCTGGATTGTTCCGAGCGGGCAGGGGAGGGAATGAGATGAAGTGGCGTCGCATGGACGATCACGGCTCCGACTACTGCTATCTGTTCCCCGACCCGGGAGAAACCGATCGCCACGTTGTCGCGGCCGTCGCGGCGGCCAGTTTCAACTCGGCGTGGCCCGAGGGGTACGGCTGGGAGCAGTGGGACCCGACGGTGGAGGTCGGGGTCCACGACGTGCGCGATGTGCTTCCGGAGGCCTTCGGGCGCCGCCGGTTCCGGGAGAAGGACGAGGTCCTCGGGATGGACTTTGTCGGCGGCCGGCGCTGCACGACTCGCATCTACCGCGAGGCGCGGGGCGAGCAGCGCGGGCGGCTCAAGTTGAGCTCGGGCGAGTACGAGGCGGCGCGGGGCGACGTCGAGCGTCTGCTGAGGGCAGCCTGCGACCTTCTCGATCGCCGGCGGCGCCAGCGCCCCCGCCCGACTGGGGCTTGACATGACGCCCGAGACCGGTAATCTACAAGAAGACTTGCTCCCCGCCCGACACGCCGAAAGGCCCGGGCGGGGTTATTTTTGCCCGGACACATGAGCCCGGCCGAACCAGCGGTCAAGCGCGCGGTGGTCTTCATCGACGGGCAGAACCTCTTCCATGCGGCGCGCGAGGCGTTCGGGTACACGTACCCGAGCTATGATGTCCACGCGCTGGCCCAGCGCCTCTGCGCGGCACCCGGCTGGCAGCTCGAGCAGACCCGCTTCTACACCGGGATCCCGGACTCCGCCGATAACGCCTTCTGGCATTCGTTCTGGGAGCGGAAGCTCCGGGTCATCAGCTGGCAAGGCGTGCACGTCTACAGCCGGCCGCTTCGCTACCGGAACAAGACGGTGCGCCTGCCCGACGGGACCGAGGTCACGTTCCTGGCCGGCGAAGAGAAGGGGATCGACGTGCGGATCGCGCTGGACGTGATCCGCATGGCCCACCGGAACGAGCTCGACGTCGCTCTGGTCCTCAGCCAGGACCAGGACCTCTCGGAAGTGGCCGCGGAGATCCGGGCGATCGCGCGGGAGCAGAACCGCTGGATCAAGATCGCGTGCGCGTTCCCGTCAAGCCCCACGACCCGGAACCGCCGCGGGATCGACAAGACGGACTGGGTTCGGATCGACCGCGCGACCTACGACGAGTGCCTCGACCGGCGCGACTACCGCAGGCCGGACACCTCGGGGGCGTGAGGGCGTCGACCGGCGTCCTCGCGGGAGGCGTCAGACGGACGCGGCGCCTTGGGCTGTTCTTGGGTTGTCGCGTTGCGTCTGAGCGAGCGCCGGCCGGTGAGAATGACCCGGCCTGAACTTGCTAACAGATCGCTAAGCGTTTCAGACAGGCCAAAATGAGAGATGAAGAAAAACGATGAGTTGCGGGGCGCGTCACGTTTCGTGGTCTTCCTTATTCGTCAATCGTGTCGCGGACTTCGACGGAACTCATAACCCAAAGGTCGCTGGTTCAAATCCAGCCCCCGCAACCATCGACGAGACGAGGGGTTAGCGGCAGTCGCCGCTAGCCCCTTTGTCGTCTCTGCTCCTATTTTGCACGCGCTGCACCGGGTCCGCTCTGCGGCTGGACCGCGTCATCGTGTCCCGTCCCCAGACCAGGCCCACTGGTGGGGGGATGTCCCCCCGGCTGTTGAACTTGGCTGAGCGCGGCGGCTCGGGTGCACAGCATACCGCGCTTGCGACGGTCGTGAAGGCCGCCGAAGCGCGGTGGCGGGGGGGATACCGACATGGCGTCCCCCCTCGTCAAGATCGATCCTGGAGCCAATGCGGGCCTCGATGTCGCGGCGCGCCGGGCCCGACCGGCGATGATCACGCGGCCTGCTCTCCCGCGGCCGCCGGGCGAAGGGCGGTGGCGAGTGCCGCGAGGTCGCCGTGCCCCTTGATCCGCCGGAAGCGCGCGGCCGCACGCAGCACGCCCAGCCCGACCCAGCGGCGGATCATCGTGCCGTTGCGCCAGCGCTTGACGTTCCGGGCCACGTGCCGCAGCGTCC
>JACQWA010000296.1 GCA_016209425.1 Candidatus Rokuibacteriota bacterium | reverse complement strand
GGCGGATGTCGGCCTGAGCCTTCGCCAGGCGGGCTCGCGGGGCGACGTTGAGGAACATGGGGCACGCGATGAATGCCAGGATTCCCACCACCACGACCACCGTGATCGCCCCCGATACCGTTCTGAGCGGCGGTGCCGGACGCCCGCGCACTCGCCGGATGATCCGATACGCGACATAGCCGGGCAGCGGCCCAAGTATAAGGACGACGGCGAGCATATCGGACAATCGCTCGAGCCACGGGCGTTGGTCGCCGCCCTGCCATCCCCCAAATCCGGCCGAGTGCCCGATGGAGCCAGCCGCCGCGCTGGGGACGGCACCCGGCGTCCCAGGGGGACAGCGCCCGGTGCCGGTAGGGCCGCGACTACACGCCCAAAGATCTCCGGGATTCGGCGGGGTGCGAGTGTCTTGAAAAGCGGCCGACACGACCCAGTCTCGTCCCCAAGGATCGGTCGCCTCAAGCTGGGCCTCGGGAAGCCGTCGCGTCAGTTCCGCCATGGTTCCAGGGTTTCGGGCCTCGACGCGCTGGTATTGCTGCGCCTGCTCGACGATCCACTCGGCTTCCCAACGAGCCTCCGTGACCCGGCTGACCTCCACCCTCCACGAGGCGTCCCGCGTGCTCGTGAGAGCGAAACCGACGGCCATGACACCGGGGATGGCGAGGATCAGCGCGCTCTCCAGGACGCGGCTCCAGAACGAGACGGGCGGCCGAGTCCGCGCCTTTTCTCGCCTGCGCGCGTCAGCCACATGAGCGACACACAGGAGCCAGAAGAACACCGCGACGGGGAAGGCCCCCGCGGCCGTGCCCTCGGCCTTCTCCCCAGCGCCAACGACCAGCCAGTAGAGACCGGCAGCGATCGGAAAGAGACAAAACGCGTAGAGGACACCATTGATCACGAAGGAGGCCCATTCCCTGCGTTGCGCGAAAAAGAGAGGAGGGCACAGCCACACGCGAATAGTCATAGCACCGACCTCTCCTCTCGCTCTCTCTTTGGGGTATTCCGTCCCCCAGCGCCGCCGAAGCGTCTCCAGGACCGCCCGCCTCAGCCCGGCATCGGCGAACTCGACGGGGGTGCCGTTATCTACTCCCTCAAAGAGGGGGGGACAGCAAGCCATATGCCAAGAGATCGGTTTCGGCAGCCGTAAATAACGATTTATAATCGTGGGCCAATCTGAGCAGAGAGGGGTACCTGAGTGTCAGGGGAGCACTGAAGGTGTCAAGGAGGCGCCGCGGTGCGGCTCCTCTTGGCTGATCAATGAAACCAATGCCCGCGCGGCTTGGATTGGTCTCACGCGCCCCTTGTTCTGGAGCGAGCTCAGAGGAATCGTGATCCCGCGATTTTGGGAGCGGCTAGCGAAAGAAAAAAAACTGGTGGATTTTTAGAGTTCCGCGCCGGATTTGGCACGTGGGGATCCGGATGTGTCATGTTGGCCGGGGCTTCCCCCTCCTGCGCTATGCCAGTCGCCCAGTATCTTAGCGTTTTCGCAACGATTCCCTCTCAAGCCTTCCCGTGAATCTCGGCATGCGGCTTGCTTCACCTAGGCAATAGACAGCCTATGATCCGCTGGAAACCCGTCGTTGGGTTGGTGCTCCTGGTCGCGGCCGTCATAGGCGGCGTGACGCTCTATATCCGCTCCCAGGTCAAGGCCGCCCTCGAGGACGCCATCACGGCGATATCGCCGGACGCCCAGATGCGCTATGCCAGCGTGTCCGTTACGCTCGGCGGGACCATACGTGTCCAGGATATCGAGATCCGGCCCAGGGCGTTCGACGACCGCCTGCACATAGAAGGCATCGAGGTCGAGACGCCCGGGCTCTGGTTTCTGCTCACCGGAAGGACGAAGGTGCGCGACGGCGAACTGCCGGAACATCTGCGCGCGACGCTGCGCGGCCTGGCATTCAATCTCGATGGGCCCATGGCGGAGACCTTCGACCGCTTCTTCGCAGTGGCCATGCAATCGAGCGGAGTGGCGCCAATGTCAAATTGTGGCGACGTGCGCTACTTCGATCTCAACGCATTTCAACGACTGGGTTACCAGTCCTTCGTGTTCGACATCTCGCTCGGCTATCGCTTCGAGAAGGGCGGCGGCCCACTGCGGATAACGACTGAGTGGCGCATGCGTGATCTCGGCGTGGCAACGGTCAACCTCGAGTTCGCCGGTGCATCCTCGAACCTACGCGATGTCATGGCCACGCAGGCGCGCCTGCGTGCGTTCGACGTTGTCTATCAGGACCTGTCAGTCACCGATCGAACCAAACGCTATTGCAGCAAGGCAAGTAACATGACCGTCGAGCAATACATCGAATCGGAGATGAACCGAAGCGCCGCTGAATACCGGGCGCAGTGGGGTCTCATTCCGGGGCCGGGGCTGCGTCAGGCCTATCGGGAGTTCTTGACCAGACCGGGCGAAGTGCGCCTGCAGATAACGCCGTCTGTGGAGCTAGACATGCAGACGCTGCGGCTGTTCAAGCCCGAGGACCTTGTCTCGATGTTGAATCTGCGCGTGAGCGTTAGCGGCAAGGCGGTGACGGACTTGAGCATGATGCCCGCGCCTTCAGCACCAACCCGCCCGGCGCCATCCCCGGCCGCGGCGCCGGGGGTCGTGGCAAGCGAATTTCGCTCGGTGCCGACAGCGGATCTCGACCGGCATATCGGCAAGACGGTGCGGTTGCATCTCACGCACGGGGCGCCACGCGAGGGTCGGCTCCTGCAAGTTCTCGATGGCATGGCACGCGTCGAGCGACGCCTCCCGGGCGGCACGATCACGCTCGCCATCCCGCTCAGGCAGATCGAACGCGCCGAAGTGCTCCTCTGACAACAGCCTGCGCGACGGGCTGCCCACCCAGAGGGTTTTCCCCGTTCCAGTTGTGTTCGGATGGGCCGCCGGAGTCAGAACCCCAGCTCCGCGCCTTCAAGGATCGGGAGTGAACCGCCGACGGCAGGATTTTTGAGATGGGACCCGGCGCTTTCCTTGTAGCCGAGGCGCGCATAGGCCGCCCAGCGGAATACCACCAAGAGGCTCGCAGGCAAGCGCAGCTGGAGGACGTGGGTCCCCCAGTTGGTGGCGGGAGCGTCGCCCTGCCACCTCGGCGTGATGCGAGACCTCCGCGTAAGGTCCCATCTGTGTCGCGCGCCACCTTAGCGCCCGGTCATTTGCGCGAAGTCGGCTGAGAACCACCGCTCCGGAGCGAGCGTCACGAGGATCGCGTTGGCGTTTTCGGCCGCAGTGGCCTGCAAGTACCAATCGCCGAGCTGCTCGCCGAGGTAGCGGTAGGCCATCTGCCGAATGTCGCGCTCGGGCCGACTGTGACTGGTCCTTCGACGCTTACGTACTTGTAGGGTGGCCTCTCGGTCTGCGCGCATAGGCTGATGCGTCCCGCCCGGCGAATGAGAGCGGCTTTCCTCGACCCACCGCCGGTCACAAAGCGTAGGGGCCCACCCGCCTCGTAGCTGAACCAGACGGGCACGGTGAGCGGGCCGCGCCCGCTCTCAGCGACGCTGACGATGCCGACCCGCGTCTCAGCCAGAAACGCCTCGCGCTGTGCTTTGTTCATTGCGAACGACATGGCTGACCTCCTCTGTGGCCAAGCCCACCAACGGCTCGGGCCTTTCACTGCAAACACCTACGCACCGCCGAGGGGTGTGCGACAACTGTGGTTCTCTGGGGAGCCCCAGCGCGCCGCGGCCGGGGTTGCCGGCCCTTCCCGGATGGCCGATAAGGCTCCGGCATCGGCCCTTGCCATCAGCTTTGCAAGGTCGTTCTGCCTCAGATCTCGCCCTCCTCGAACACGCCCGCAACGGTGACGAGGAGGCCGATGCCTCGGAGCCGCATGCTGGTTCCTCCGAGGCCTCACGGGTCAGGGTGGACGACGGGCAACTCCCTGAAAGAACCGGTGGGCAGGGAACGGGTCCGCCGGCACCAGGATTTTCAGGCCTGCGTTCCCTGCTGGCTCACCGGGAGGGGGCGTGGGTCGGGTCGAACTGGAGGCCGTAGAGCCGCTGGTAGATCCCCGCGCGCGCGAGCAGCTCCTCGTGGCGGCCCACCTCCGCGATCTGCCCATCGTGAATGACGTAGATCCGGTCGGCGTTTCTCACGGTGGAGAGCCGATGGGCGATTACGAGCACGGTCCGTCCCTTCATCAGATCGGCGAGCGCCTGCTGGACGATGAACTCGCTCTCCGCGTCCAGGTCCGAGGTGGCCTCGTCGAGGATGAGGATGGGCGGGTCCTTCAGAAAGGCCCGCGCGATCGCGAGGCGCTGGCGCTGGCCGCCTGAGAGCTTGATGCCCCGCTCGCCGACTCGCGCCTGATACCCCTCCGGCGCGGCCATGACGAAGTCGTGGCAGTGGGCCAGCGTCGCCGCGCGCGTCACTTCTTCGAGCGTCGCCCCCGGCCTGCCGTACGCGATGTTGTAGAAGATCGAGTCGCTGAAGAGGAACGTCCCCTGGGTGACCACCCCGATCTGGGCCCGGAGGGAGGCCAGCGTCAGGTCCCGGAGGTCGTGCCCGTCCATCAGGATCCTCCCGCCGGTCACGTCGTGGAAGCGGGGGAGGAGGTCCATGAGGGTGGACTTCCCGGCCCCGCTCAAGCCGACGAAGGCCACCACCTCTCCCCGTCGAACCGTGAGCGAAATGTCTCTGAGGACGAGCTCCTCCGCATCCGGATACCGGAAGGAGACGCGATCGAACTCGATGCGATCGCTGAACGTCGCCAGGCGGATGGCCCCCGGCCGATCCACGATGGCGGGAGGCGTGTCGAGGACCTCGAACACGCGCTCCGCGGAGGCAGTCGACTGCTGCACCGTATTGGCGATGCGCGAAAGCTTCCGGACCGGCCCGTAGAGCATGATCACGGCCGCGGTGAACGAGAAGAAGGTCCCGGGCGTCATCTGCCCCTGGATGACCTGATAGCCGCCGTACCAGAGGGCCCCCATGATTCCCAGGGCGCCCAGCACCTCCATGAGTGGCTCGGTGATTTCGTCGGTCCGGTGATCCTTGAGCGAGAGATCGAGCAGGCGTCGGTTGACCCGGTCGAACCGCTCCTGCTCGTGTGCCTCGCGGGCGAAGGCCTTGACGATCTTCGTTCCCGCGAAGACTTCCTGGAGGACCACGTTGAGCTCGGCGATCTTCTCCTGGGATCGCTTGTTGATCTTGTACAGCTTCCGGCCGATCGCGCGGACGGTCACCGCCACGAAGGGGAAGATCACGACCGCGATCAGGGCCAGCACCCACTCGCGGAGGATCATGACCCCCAGCAGGGCAAGAATCGTCGCGACCTGACGGATCGCCATGACCATCACCGTGGACGACAGCCGGGCCAGGCGGTTCACGTCGTTGGTGACGCGGGACATCAGCTCCGCCGAGTGGAGATCCGAGAAGAAGGAGAGCGGCATCCCCTGGATGTGGGCGTAGAGGTCCCGCCGGAGCGTCGCGATCACGCGCTCGCCCACCGCCGCCATGAGGTAGGACTGACCGTAGCGGCTGCCGCCCTTGAGGAGGTAGACCGCCAGCAGGGCCAGCGGGATCAGCTTGAGCATGAGGAGGTCGCGCTTCAGGAAGATCTCGTCCATGGCGGGCTTGACGAGCCACGCGATGGCCCCGTCCATGGCGGCCACCACGAGCGCCAACAGCGCGCCGACCAGGAGCCACTGCCAGTAGGGGCCGAGGTAGGCCAGCAGCCGGCGGTAGAGCGGCCAGGCGGTCATGGCTGTCGCGCGAGGAGGCGCCGGTAGAGGGCCTCGGTGCGCTCCACCTTGACCCGGATGGAGAAGAGCGCCTCGACCCGCTTGCGTCCCGCCCGCGCCATGGCCTTGGCCCGGATGGGGTTCTCAATGATTCGGAGAATGGCCTGGGCCAGCGCCTCGGGATTGCGGGGGGGGACGAGGAGCCCGGTCTCGCCGTCCAGGATCAGCTCCGGAACCCCCTCGAGGTTGGTGCCGATCACCGGCGTCTCCACGGCCAGCGATTCCCTGAGCGAGCCCGTCAGCCCCAGGCCGGCGTAGGAGGCATCCACCGTCACGTTGCTGGCGGCCAGGATCTCGGGAATATCCTCCCGGTGCCCCAACACCCGCGTCATTTCCCCGAGCCCGCGCGCCCCGGACTTCTCCTCCAGGATCCGGATCCGCGGGGAAGGCGCTCCGACGAATAACAATCGCGCGTGCGGGGCAGCCCGGACGACCCGAGCCATGGCCTCCAGCACGTCGTCATTCCCCCGCCAGCTCCGGACGCCGACCTGAGTCACGAGAAAGTCTTCGGGCGCGAGCCCCAGCTCCCGGCGCACCCCGCTGCCATCGACGCCGGGGTGGAAGCGATCGGTGTCGGTCCCCGAGTAGATGACCTCGATCTTCTCCGCGGGCACGCCGGTGGCCATGAGCCCCCGCTTGATCGACTCGCAGACGGCGACGATGGCGGTCACCCGATCGGTCGTGTACCCAAGACGGTTCCACGGGTCCGGCGTGAAGCTGACTCCGCGGTTCAGGATGAGCACCGGGATCTTCACGAACAGCCCGGCGAGCAGCGCCAGGGTCCGGGCGCGCCCCTTGTGGCAGTGGACCACCTGGATCCGATGTTCGCGCAGCAGCCGAACGAGCCCCAGCACGGTGCCCACGTCCAGCTCGTGCCTCATGGGCAAGGCGACATGCGGGATGTCGGCCTCCTCCGCTTTCTGTCGCCAGATCGGGCTGGGGCGGGTCGCGACGACGACGTGATGCCCGCGAGCCCGGAGCCCGAGCGTCAGCTCGCGCAGCTGGATTGCGGCGCCGGTGAAGTAGTCCTCCTTCGGGTAGAGCTGGAGAATCCTCAGCGGCTCAGCCATCGTACGTGCCATCCAGGGCCGGCGGCATCTGCCCTCGCTCACCGGGCCTTCGGCGGTCACCCGTCAGTGGCTCGCGGGGTGGGGACGCCCCTCCGGACTCGCTCCCGTTGCTCCCGACCCTCGCGCCGCCGTGGATCCGTGCGCCGTTCGCGCCCGGTCGGCCGGGGTGTGCGGTCCGGCTTCCCCTTCCCCGCTCACTCACGACGGGGACCCGACCGCCTTTCGGCATGGCTCGCTCGGGCAGATCGCCGCCGACCCAGGCTTCCGAATGGCTGCGTGCTCACGCCGCGAAGAACTCCCTGACCGCTGCGGCGACCTGATCGATCTCCTCCTCCGTGTGGCCGGCCGAGAGCGGGAGGGTGAGAATCTCGCGGACGATCCTCTCGGTGCGCGGTAAGGAAGGGGCATTCAAGCTGTCGACGGCAGGTTGACGATGGCAGGGGACGGGATAGTGAATGCCCGTCTGGATCCCGCGCTCCCGGAGAAATCGGGCGAGCGCGTCGCGCTGATCCGTTCGGATCACGTAGAGGTGGAAGACATGGTGGGCGCCCGACCGCTCTACGGGGAGGCCGGCAGGGAGCCCCGCCAGCCGCTCTCCATAGCGGGCCGCCAGCTGCCGGCGTCGCTCGTTCATCGCGTCGAGGCGCCGCAGGAGGACGCGTCCGACGGCCGCCTGGATCTCGTTGAAGCGAAGGTTGAACCCGACCTCGGCATGCACGTCCTTGTTGAGCCGGCCATGATCCCGCAGGCGCCGGCAACGGGCGGCGACCTCGTCGTCGTTGGTGACGATGATCCCCCCATCCCCCATGACGGTCAGGTTCTTCGAAGGATAGAAGGAAAACGCGCCGGCCCGGCCGAAGCTCCCGACTTTCTTGCCCTGCCAGGCCGCCCCGTGGGACTGGCAGCAGTCCTCCAGGAGCCAGAGCCCGTAGCGCGACGCCAGCTCCTGCACCGCGGTGACATTGACGGGCTGGCCATAGAGGTGAACCGGAATCATTCCCACGGTCCGCGGCGTGATCTTGGCGGCCGCCTCCGCCGGATCCAGGGTGTAGGAGTCGTCGACGTCGAGGAACACGGGGGTCGCCTCGGTGAAGCAGATCGCCTCGACCGTCGGGAACGCCGTGTGGGCCGGGACGAGCACCTCGTCGCCCGCCTTGACCCCCAGCGCCTTCAACGTCATCCAGAGGGCCGCCGTTCCCGAGGACGTGAGGACGGCGTGAGAGGCGCCCACGTACCCGGCGAACTCGGCTTCGAGTTGACGGCACTCGGGACCGAGAATGTACTGCCGGGAATCGATGGCAGCCAGTACCGCCCGCTTGATCTCGTCGTCCACCGGCGGGCGGGAGAGCGGGATGGTCATGGGTCAGGATCTCCTTTCAGCCTGGCGGGGAGCGCCACGACGGCGCAGCGGGAACAGCCGGCTGTACGACCCGCGGAAATAGAGGAGCGGATTGCCCTGTCGGGCCTGCGCGCTCTCCACCTCGCCGACGAAGATCGTGTGGTCGCCGCCCGGGTAGGCGGAGACGGTGCGGCACTCGAGGTGGGCGAGCGCTTCGGGGAGCAGCGGCAGGCCGAGCGGGCCCGGTTGGTAGGTCACGGCCGCGAACTTGTCCGCATTCGTCGTGGCAAACCGCTCGGACACGGCCCGGTGCTCGGCGGCCAGGATATTCACGGCGAAGCGACTGCTCGCGCGGAGCGCTGGATAGCTCTGGGCTTTGTGGTCCACGCAGACCAGGACGAGCGGGGGCTCGAGGGAGACGGAGGTGAAGGCGCTGACGGTGAGGCCCGTGGGACGCCCCTCGGCGTCCCAGGTGGTCACCACCGTGACACCGCTGGCGAAGTGACTGAGAACGTGGCGGAATTCATCGGTGCTGATGCTCATGACAGAATCAGGATCGCACCGTCCTTTTGTAGCAGGTCGCCCCGTCATTTGCAAGTCGCCCGCGCTCCTTGACTCGGAGCCGAGCGCCCCCTATACTGGGCGTGACTTCTGAACGGTCCATTTTCCCAGGTGCCCCGTGAGCCCGACTGAACAGAACCCTGGCGCAGCCCCCGTGACGGAGGAAGCCGTCCTCCAAGCCCTTCGCGCCGTTCGCGACCCGGACGCTCAACAGGACATCGTGACGCTCGGCCTGGTCAAGGGCCTGGTCATCCAGAATGGGCAGGTGTCCTTCACCCTCGAGTTCACGACCCAGCCGGCGCTGGCGAAGGCCGAAATCCACAGTCAGGCGCGCAAGGTGGTTTCCCGGTTGGCGGGTGTTTCGGAGGTGAAGGCGGCGATGGGATCGACGGCGCCCGCCGCGGGCCGCTCCGCGCAGGCCGGGGCCGATGCGCCGAGGCAAGATCTCATCCCGGAGGTCAAGCACACCATCGCGGTCTCCTCGGGGAAAGGCGGGGTGGGCAAGTCCACCGTGGCCGTGAATCTTGCCCTGGCGCTTCACCAGGCGGGCGGCACCGTGGGGCTCGTGGACGTGGACGTCTACGGTCCTGACATCCCGCTGATGATCGGCGCGCGCGGCAAGCCCGGGATGTTCGAGTACCGCATCATCCCGGTGGAGAGCTACGGCGTCAAGGTCATCTCCATCGGCTTCTTCGTCGCGCCGGGGGAGGCCATCATCTGGCGCGGCCCGATGATTCACTCGGCCGTCCAGCAGTTCCTCAAGGACGTGATGTGGGGCGAGCTCGATTACCTGATCTTCGACATGCCGCCGGGCACCGGCGATGCTCAGCTGTCGCTCTCCCAGGTCATTCCGCTCTCCGGCGTGGTGATGGTGACGACTCCCCAGGACGTGGCGCTCCTGGACGTGCGGAAGGCGCTCGCCATGTTCAGGAAGCTGAACGTTCCGATCCTCGGCGTGGTGGAGAACATGAGCGACTTCGCGTGCCCCCATTGCGGGGAGCGGACTCCGATCTTCGGAGAGGGGGGCGGAAAGAAGATCGCCGAGGAGGTGGGCGTGCCGCTCCTGGCTCAGATCCCCCTCGACCCGGAGACCCGGAAGGGCGGGGACGAAGGACGTCCAATCCTTCTCCGGAAGCCGGAATCGCCGCAGGCCGCGGCCTTCCGCGAGCTGGCCGCGGCCGTCGCCGAACGGGTCAGCATGCTCTCCGTGCTTAAACTTCCCACGATTGCCTAGGAAGCCAGGTCCCGCCCCTTCCGGGATGGTCGTCCTGCCAATCTTCCCGCTCCCCGGGCTGACGTTCTTCCCTCACACGCTCCTGCCGCTGCACATCTTCGAGGCCCGTTACCGGGCCATGGTCTCGGACTGCCTGGCCCGCGACCGGCGACTGGCCGTGGTGGGGCTCAAGCCCGGTTACGAGGCGGGGTACGACGGGAAGCCCGCGGTCTACGCGGTGGCCGGGGCGGGTGAGATCATCGAGTGGGAACGGCTGCCCACTGGGCGGTTCAACATCCTCCTCCGGGGGGATTGCCGGGTCGGAATCGAGGCCGAGCTGCCGACGGACACGCTCTACCGCGTGGTGCGGGCTCGGGTCCTCCAGGACGAGATTCCCGAGGGGGCTGACCGGCTTGCCCCCCAGACGGAACGGGTGACCACAACCTGCCTCCGGCTGCTCGCGGCGCGAGGTCGGGACTCGCCCGAGGTGGAGCGGGCTCTTCGTTCGGCGACGGATCCGGCAGTGGTGACCGATCAGATTGCCTCCGCGGTCGTCCCGGACCCGGCCCTCAGGCAGGAGTTGCTGGAGACGCTCAACGTCCGCCGCCGGCTCGAGCGGCTGGCCGCCGCGCTGGGCGATCTGCTGCGCCAGGCCACCGCCTGACTCATGGATCCCATCACGCACGGGCTCACGGGCGCCGTCCTCGCGCAGGCCGGGTTTCGCCAGCGTTATGGCTACCAGGCCACGCTGGCTCTGACGGCTGGCGCCCTGATCCCGGATATCGACATCCTCTGGAGCCCGGCCCGGAGCGTGGTGGCGCTGGAGACCCACCGCGGGATCACCCACTCCTTCGTCGGAGCCATCGGGTTCGCGGTCGTCCTGGGGCTGATCATCCGGCTCCTGGGCCCTGAGAAGCGATGGAGACTCTTGTCGGGCCTCGCGCTTCTTGGGATCGTCGTCGGCCACCTCTTCATGGACCTCATCACGAGCTACGGGATCCAGCTCTTCCTGCCGTTCTCCAGGGCGCGTCCGGCCTGGGACCTGGTCTTCATCATCGATCCGTTCCTCGCGCTCCCGTTGCTCGCGGCGCTGATCGCGGGATGGGTGTGGGGCTCGCGATCCGCGTTCACCGGACGGCTGGCCATCGGGATCGTGGCGGCGTACCTGACGCTCATGGCGGTCAACCATTTCGCCGCCGTGAGCACGCTGGAGCGCGTCGCCCGGGGCCAGGGGATCGTCCCCCGCCGCGTGGAGGCCCTCCCGGAGCCCTTCCAGCCGTTCCGGTGGCGCGGCTTCGTGGAGGACGGCGAGAACTACTGGCAGGGAATCGTGGCGGTCGAGCGCGGTCATGTGGATCTCGCCGCGATCGCCAAGGGCCCCTGGAACGGCCCGGTAGCGCGGGCGGAAGAGGTCGAGGCCGTCAAGACCTTCCGCTGGTTCGCGCGCTTTCCGGTGGTCACCTTCCGTGAGGAGGGGGCGCAGCAGGTGGTGGAGTACCGGGATCTCCGTTTCGCTCACTCGTTCAGGCGGCGGCCCGCGTTCCTGCTCCGGGTGATCCTCACGCGAGGCGGGACTGTCGAGCAGGTTCTGTTGGACCCGTGAGGTTGCGCCGGCAAAGCCGGCGCTCGAACAGGAGGTGACTTGAGACGGCAGAGGATTCCGTGAGGAAGGGCCCGTTCGGGCTCCTGCTCCTTGCCGCGCTGGCGCTTCCCCTCCTGGCGGAGGCGGCGGAGTGGGGGTGGCTGGGAGTCAGGATCCGCGATCTCTCGGAGCAGGAGATGGAAGAGATCTCCGTCCGCCACGGGATCCGGGAGGGGTATGGGGCCTTGATCGTGGAGGTCCTCAACGAAACACCCGCCGCGCGATCCGGACTCAAGAACGGAGATCTGGTTGTGGCCTTCAAGGATCGCCCGGTCGTGGACACCCGCTCCCTCCAGCGTCTCGTGGCGAGGACGCCGGTGGGGGAAGAGGTGTTCCTCACCGTCCTGCGGGCCGACGAAGGCCGGCGACGCCTTCCGATCCGGCTGGGGAGGATGCCTCCCGACGTCGTGGCCGAGCGGATCGCCGCCGAGTTCGGCTTCGTCATCCGGGAGCCGGGCAACGCGCAGGAGGGAGCGCCCGCCCCCCGCGCCACCGGTGCCCCATCGGTCGGCGTGGTGCTCAGGGGGAGCCAGGCCGACCGCGCCGGGCTGAAGATCGGGGACGTGATCCTCGAGATCAACGGACGGGCGGTCCTCTCCCGCCAGGCCGTGGGGGAGGTCCTCCGGGAGGCGGGGCTGGACCAGCCGCTCAGGCTCACCGTGAGGCGCGAGGGCGAGCCCCTGGCGCTCACGGTGAGCCCCCCCAGCCAGCGAATTCCCTAGGCGGCTCGCAGGGGGGGAACGAATCCCGCCTCTCCCCCGTTGATTAAACCAAACGGCCCCGAATGGCCTTGACAAGCGGTGAGGAACCCTCTAGGGTTACGGGCGTGTCTGGTCTAGCCAGCCGACCAGGTCGGTCCCCCACGAGACGGTAGGAGCCAAGATCCTTAACGGCGTGACCTCCTGCCAGCGGGCAGGGGGTGAATCATTCCACAACGAGGAGGAGGAAAACCTATGGGAGAGGCAAAGGACACCACGAAGGCGCGGCCTGCCGAGGTCTCCCGCCGCGGTCTGCTCAAGGGGGCGGTTGTCGCTGCCGCGGCGGGGGCGGCGACGCTAGGCTTCCCCCAGGTCTCCAGGGCCCAGGCCACCGTCCTCAAGATGCAGGGGTCCTGGGGCAAGGCCGATGTCTTCAACGAGTTCGCGGAAGATTACGTCAAGCGCGTCAACGAGATGGCCGGCGGACGGCTCAAGATCGACTATCTAGTCGGTGGCTCCGTCATCCACCCCTTCCAGGTGCAGGAGGGTGTCCATGGCGGTCAGCTCGACGCCGCTCACACCGTGACCGTCTACTGGTACGGCAAGCACAAGGCAGCCTCGCTCTTCGGCACCGGCCCGGTGTTCGGCTTCAACGCCAATGAGGGGCTCGGCTGGATCCACAACGGCGGCGG
>JACQWA010000303.1 GCA_016209425.1 Candidatus Rokuibacteriota bacterium | reverse complement strand
TCCGGAGCCAGAGGGGCTGGCTCATCGGGTCAAACCACCTGAGGTGTCATTCTAGCCCGACGGCTAGCGCGAGAGCAATGGCGCCCCCTCACCGGTTGCCCTCTCCCCCTCGGGGGGAGGGGGCAGGGTGAGGGGGAAATAGGGTGAGGGCGGAAATCGTCAGCGGGACAGGGCGGCAAGCGCGGCGGCAACCGGGAGGGCCGGCAGGAAGTTGGCGATCCTGAGCCGGCGGATTTCCAGCAGGAGCAGCCCGATTCCCAGGATCAGGGCTCCCCCCGTGCCGGTGACCTCGTTCAGGATCCGCTCATCGAGCAGAAATGTCAGCTGGCCTCCGAGCAGGGTCAGGCCGCCCTGGACGATGAGCACGGTGACGGAGGAGAAGAGCACGCCGACTCCCAGGCTCGAGGCGAAGGCGATCGAAGCCGCGCCATCGAGCATGGATTTCGCGTAGAGGACCTCGGCGTTGCCGTTGATCCCCGCCTGGATCGAGCCCACGATCGTCATGGGGCCGACGCAATAGACGAGGCTGGCGGTCACGAAGCCCGTGACGAAGCGCCCTTCCGTAGAGCCCGTGCGGGCCTTGAGCCAGGCGCCGGCGTCCTCCAGCCGTTGTTCGAGGTTCCACCACTCTCCCAGGAGGCCGCCCGCCACCAGGCTGCCGATGACGATCAGCATGTTGTCGGCCTTCAGGGCCAGGCGCACCCCGATCAGGAGCGTCGCGAGGCCCAGGCCGTCGGTGATGATTCCACGCAGGCGTTCGGGCAGCCGCCTCCCCACCAGGAGGCCGAAGCCGCCTCCCACGAGCACCGCCGCCACGTTGACGAGCGTCCCTTTCACGGCGCCTCAGTATACCGCAATCCGCGGTGGGCCCGCCCCGTTCTGAGGATTTTCCCCTTGACAACGGCGGATCTTCCCCGTAGCTTATTGTTCGTAATGAGAATCATTACTAACAATAGTGCAAACGGCCTAGGCGCCGAGACCCTCCGCCGCCGCGGCTTCCGGCTGACGGGGCCACGCCGGCTGATCCTCGAAATGGTCCAGGGCACCGACAGGCATCCGACCGCGGACTGGGTGCACCGGCAGGTCCGCCGCCGCCTTTCGCGTGTGAGCCTGGGCACCGTGTACCGGAACCTTCGGCTCCTGGTGGAGGAAGGAATGATCAAGGAGCTCCCCGGCATCGCCGGTCCCCAGGCGGGGGCGGCTCGGTTCGACGGCAACACGACCATCCATCACCACTTCACCTGCTCGGAGTGCGGTGGGATTCGGGATCTGAGCGAGGCGGTCGACCGATCCCTCGATCGGCGGATGGCCGCCCGGACGGGACTGCGCATCTCGCACCATCGCATCGAGTTCTACGGTCGCTGCCCGGCCTGCCAGGCCCGGCAGGGACGCCGGCGCCGCTCCCGGAAACGGCGGTAATACTCTTTCACCTTACACACCCAAGGAGGAACACGTCATGGCAGGGAAGAGTCTCAAGGGCACCAAGAGTCACGAGAACCTCAAGGAGGCCTTCGCGGGCGAGTCCCAGGCCAACCGCCGGTACATGTACTTTGCCCGGGCCGCTGACATCGAAGGCTTCCCGGATATCGCCGGTCTTTTCAAGGACACCGCGGACGCCGAGACCGGCCACGCCTTCGGGCATCTGGACTTTCTGAAGCAGGTCGGGGATCCGGTCACCGGCGTGGCCATCGGGAAGAGCGAGCAGAATCTCAAGTCCGCCGTCGAAGGGGAAACGTACGAGTACACGCAGATGTACCCGGGAATGGCCAAGACGGCCCGGGAGGAAGGATTCCCCGAGCTGGCAGAGTGGTTCGAGACGCTCGCCAAGGCTGAGAAGTCCCACGCCGGCCGGTTCACCAAGGGCCTGACGCAGATCGCCGGGAAAGAGCCCGCCGACGCCATTTGATGGATCCCAACACCTGCACCCTCTCCCCCGGCCGGGGGAGAGGGCGGGGTGAGGGGCCGCTTTCATGACCCTCGACGTGCGCGCGGAGGCATTCTGGGATCTCGGCAAGATGGAGCTGGAACTCCGCCGCGTCTACGACATCTGCAACGGCTGCCGCCGCTGCATCACGCTCTGCCCCTCGTTCAAGGACCTGTTCACGAGCCTCGATACCGAGGCGGTGGACGGCGATGCCGAAAAGCTTGCGCCCGGAGCCCTCACGCGAGTCGTCGACCTCTGCTATCAGTGCAAGCTCTGCTACAACCACTGCCCGTACACCCCCCCGCATCGTTGGCAGGTGGATTTCCCCCGGCTCATGCTGCGCGCTCGGGCCGCGGACGCGAAGCACCGCGGTGTCACGCTCCAGGACCGGATGCTCGGCAACACCGAGCTCGTGGGGCGCCTCGGAAGCCTGACGGCGCCGCTCGCCAACTGGGCCAACACGCTGGCGCCACACCGCGCGTTTCTTCAGGCCGTGGTGGGGATCCACAAGCGCCGGAACCTCCCGCGCTTTTCCCGGCAGCGGTTTTCGGCCTGGTTCTCCCGCCGGAAGCCGGCATCTTTCGTCCCCCAGGCCAAAGCGGCGCTGTTCGCCACCTGCGTCGTCGAGTATAACGATCCTTCCGTCGGCAAAGCCGCCGTGGCGGTCCTCGAGCGTAACCGGGTGGACCTCACGCTGCCTCCCCAGCGTTGCTGCGGCATGCCGTACCTGGATGGGGGCGCCGTTCAGGAGGCTCAAGCCCTCATCCGCGGGAACGTGAGGGCGCTGGCGGCCGCGGTCCGGGAAGGGCGGGAGATCGTCGTTCCCGGCCCCACCTGCAGCTACATGCTCAAACAGGAGTATCCGTGGCTCGACGGCTCCGACGATGCCCGGTTGGTGGCGAGCCACACCCGGGATCTTTTCGAGTATTTGATGCGGCTCCACGCCGAGGGGAAGCTGGACACCAGTTTCTCCGGACGGCCGGGGAAAGTGGCCTACCATCTGCCGTGTCACCTCAAGGCGCAGAACCTTGGGACCAAGTCCGCGGACCTGCTCCGGCTGATCCCCGGGGCCGAGGTGGAGGTGATCGAGCGCTGTTCGGGCGTGGACGGGACGTGGGGGTTCAAGCGGGAGTATTACGAGCTCTCCCTCAAGGTGGCCGAGCCGCTCCTCAAGGGGATCGAGGCCGCGCGGCCCGATCGGGTCGCCAGCGACTGCCCGCTGGCGGGACTGCAAATTGCCCAGGGGACCGGGGCAACGCCCCAACATCCGATCCAGATCGTGGCCGACGCCTATGGACTGACCGTCCAATGAAAAGGCTCGAGCTCTCCGACATCCAGAACATCTACGAGTACGAGAAGGTGCGCGAGGAGGTGCGCCGCCGCATCATCGACCTCAAGCGCCGCCGCCGGGTCCAGGTCGGCGAGCATCTCTCCTTCGTCTTCGAAAACCGCGAGACAGCGCTCTTCCAGATCCAGGAAATGTGCCGGGTCGAGCGGATCGTGGACGACGCCAAGGTCCAGCAGGAGGTCGATATCTACAACGATCTGATCCCGGGCGAAAACGAGCTGTCCGCGACGCTGATGATCGAGATCGAGGACAAGTCCCAGATCCAGGCGATTTTAGACCGGCTGATGGGGATCGACTCCGGAGAACACGTGTGGGTGCAAGTGGGGAAGGAGTACGCGATCCCGGGGCAATTCGAGGCGGGCCGGTCCGACGAGGAGCGGGGAAAGATCAGCGCGGTCCACTTCGTCCGTTTCGCCTTCCCGGCCGAGGCCATCAAGGCCTTCCGGGAGCAGGACGTCTATCTGGTGGTGGACCACCCGGGGGAGAAGGGCCGCACCAGGATCCCCGACGCGGTCAAGGCCTCTCTCTTGGAGGATCTCGTCTCCTGAGATGCCAGCCGGCCGATACGTGGCGCTGGCCTTAACCCTGGCGCTTGGGGCGTGCGCCGAAGAGGGGGGTCCTGCCGGCCGCGGCAGGCAGATCTATATGGCGCAATGCATCTCCTGCCATCACAGCGATCCATCGAAGGACGGCCCGCTCGGTCCGGCGATCAAGAGCTCCTCGCGCGAGTTGCTCGAAGCGCGGATTGTCCGGGGGACTTACCCGCCGGGCTACCGGCCCAAGCGCGGGAGTGCGATCATGCGGCCCATGCCCCAGCTGGCCTCGGCGATCCCCGACCTCGCCGCCTTCTTGAAGTAGACCGGCGTCGAATCAAAGCGGGCTCGAGCGCAGGCTTTGCCTGCGCAATCTTGAGGGGGAGGCATCGGAGGGGGCCGTCGAGGCCCCCGCCGATTCAAAAGACGATCTCGAAGAGCAGGTAGAAGATCGCGGCCAGGATGAACCCCGCCCAGAGCGTGCCCTTCACCGTGGCGAGCGGCTTCGCGGCTCCCTGCCCCGCCGTCGCGAAGAGGGCGTTGGCTTCGATCAGCAGAATGATGACGGCCGAGACCACGGCCATCGTGATTTTTCCGCCCCGGGTCATCTTGTCAGCGAGGTCTGGGAGGTGGCTCGCCGCGCCCATGTAGAAGAGCATTGGGATCGAGAAGACGACGTTGGTCCGCGACGCGACCCCCGCGCGAGCGCCCGCCGGGGCAGCCGCCGGGTTCGCCGGGCGGCCCGCCGCGGTATCCACCGCGTTGGCGATCACGATCTTCTGTTTCGGCCAGATCACGAACCAGACGTTCGCCCACATGAAGACCCCGAGCGTCCCGCCCAGGAAGATCGCCCACCCGTAGGAGGTGGCGAAGAACTCCCGCACCCCCCCGAGCTGCCCCATCCGGTGCAGCAAGTAAATCAAGCCGGAGAGGAATGTGATCATGGCGCCCCAGCGGAACCACCAGAGCGCGCGCGGAACCAGCTTCTGAACCGCGCCGCTTCGGACGGCGGGCTCGGTCTCGGCGAAGAACGGCGTCTGGACAACGTTGAAGTAGTACAGGAGCCCGATCCAGGTAATGCCCGAAAGGAAGTGAATCCACCGCAGGAGAAAGAGCCACCCGTCTGAGCTCAGCAGCGCCATAGATCTGTTCCTCCTCCGCGTGCGTTCGGGGGGTTACTCATCCTCGTCCTCGACTTCGTCCTCCTCGAGGTCCTCGTCCTCGTCGTCGAAGTCCTCGTCGAAATCGTCGTCGAGATCCTCGTCCTCGTCGTCGGAGGTCTCGTCCTCCTCCTCCACGTCTTCCTCGTCGCCGTCGTCCGCGTAATACAGATTCTCCCCGTCCTGGATCCAGGGGCGCCTCGGGAGCCGCAACATATCCCTCCTCCGAGCCGCTCCCAACTTGACATGGGAAGCGGGACTCGATAATGTGAGCAAGAGTTTGGGCGAATTATAACAAAAGGTCAAACGCTGTCCACCTGATTTTGGGCGGTGTAGCTCAGAGGCAGAGCAGGGGTCTCATAAGCCTCCCCGCAAAATCACGCTCCTCGGTAAGTGGCGAAGGTGCCGAGGGGTTTTTCGTTGGCCTGGTGCTGGGAATCTCGCACTTAGTCTGCCGGATGCATGTGCCTGGTGTGCCGCACGAGGCGGCGTTAGCCTCCATGAGGCTTTTCGCCACAGAGGTGATCCCGCATTTTCGAAATTCATCTTAGGCAACCGGCGCTCCGACCAATAGGCGCAGAAATGTCGGTCACGTAGTCGTGGGTACCGGCAAGGCGGAGGAGGGGTGATGGAACTCACGCGCGAGCAGGCCATCGAGATTTACCGGATGATGCACGTGATCCGGAAGTTCGAGGAGCATGTCGCCGAGTGCTTCCCCAACAGCGAGATCCCCGGCTTCATACTGGGCGGACATCTTCAGACCGGCGATCCACCGGTACGACCCGAAGAGCGGCGAAACGAAAACGTGGCATCCCCCAGAAAAGCTGGGGTCTTTCGCTCTTCGCGAAGCTGGCGGGCTTCTCCTGGCGGCGCGCTCTGGCCTTGCCTTCTTCGATCCTCAGAGCGGAGTCTTTGAGATAGTCTACAATCCCGAACCAGACCTGCCAGGAAACATTCTCAACGACGGAAAGTGCGACCGCAAGGGCCGTTTTTGGGTCGGCAGCATGGGATTCTTAACCGCCGGGTGTTTGCGTCGACCGACGACCAGCCCGGCGCGCCAGACGGCTCCACGGTCGATGCGGAAGGGTGTCTTTGGAACGTGCAGTGGAATGGCTCGCGCGTTGCGCGCTACACCCCCGACGGACGTCTCGACCAAATAATCGCACTGCCGGTCACACGGCCGACGAGCTGTGCGTTCGGAGGACCCAATCTCGATATTCTCTACGTCACGACGGCAGCGTTTCGACTTACTGAGGAGGATCTCGCGAAACAACCCCTCGCCGGATGTCTGCTGGCCCTGGATGTCGGCGTAAGGGGGTTGCCAGAGCCGCGGTACGCCGGTTAGCTGCCTGCCGGTGCAAAAATGATTTGTGACCAATGGGCACATTTTCGGGCACATCAAGCCCCAGCCGTTTCGCATGCGCGTGTGGAGGTTCGTCCAGTCCTCCTCAGTCATCTCCTTTCCGTCCGGCCGAAACCAGGAGAGGTCCTTCGCGACAGCTTGACGCCGTCCGCCGCGGTTCCCCCCCCGTGGAGAGCCGGATCATTTTCGCCCCTCGCTGAGGAGCAGCTCCAGCCTCGCCCGCCGCTGTCGCTCGAGTTGAAGATCTTCCCTGGCTTGTTTGAGCTGCGTGTCGGTCTGCTTCAGCTTGGCCTCGCTCTGCATCTGTTGGTCTTTGGATCGCTGATCCGCGACCGCCAGGCGCCCCTGAAGCTCTTCCCAACTGGCCTTGGTCCGGGCCAGTTCATCGGCCAGCTTCTGGATGCCCTGCCCCCACAGGAGATACCCGATCAGGATGCCCGCTAGAACTCCTGCCAGACACAGCGCAAAGACGGCCTTGATGCTCATGTGGCTCCTCCAGTGAGGCGCCCGGCGACATCATGTCGTTTCGATGACATCCTGTCGTCTCGGAGCCGATCGACCGGCCTCTTGTTCCTCGTCGCTCCCACCCGCTAAAACCCCGCGGGACTTATGGTCGTTTTCCGTCCCTGGTCTCCTCAAGATCTGGTATCGCTGTTGCGGCCTTTCCGCCAGGAGATCCGGGCGGACGACAGATGCAAGAAGGGAGCCGGTGCACGAAGTACCGGGACCGTCCTGGTCATCGACGATGACTCCGGGATGCGAGCCGTCCTCAGGGATTTCCTCGAACTGGAGGGCTTGCGGGTACTGGAGGAAGGGAGCTGCGAGGGAGCCCCGGTGATCCTCACCACCGCGTTCGGCGGGCCGGTGGTGGCCGACGAGGCTCCTCACCGTGGGGCCGCTCGGTATTTGGAGAAACCGTTTCGGGTGACCCAGCTCCTCGAAGCGATCCGAGCCGTCACCAAGGCGAAGGAAGCAGGTTCGTGAATCGCACCAGCCCGGGAAGCGCCTAGAACGGTGCCTCCCGCTCCAGGCGCTTGAGGAGGGTGTCGCGGTGCTGGCGGAAAGCCGCGAGGCGCGACCCGGGCACGGGCGCTCCCGGGACGAATCGCTCGGCCAGCGGGTCCACGAGGCGCCCCTGCCGCATCACCCGGTAGTCGAGATGCGGCCCCGTCGAGAGCCCCGTTGATCCCACCCGGCCGATGACTTGGCGCTGGCGCACGTGCTGCCCCCGGCGGACCGTCACCTGTGAGAGGTGGTTGTACGTCGTCTTGTAGCTGCGGGCGTGCCGGAGGGTGATGCTCAGGCCGTTGCCCCCGTCCCACCCGGCGGCTTCCACGATCCCGTCCGCCACCGCGCGAACCGGCGTGCCGGGCGGCGCCGCGTAGTCCACGGCCAGGTGCGGGCGCACGCCGCCGAGGATGGGGTGGCGGCGGGCCTGGGAGTATCCAGAGGTGATCCGCGTGAAGTCGAGGGGGGCGCGCAGGAACATCTTCCGGACGGAGCGGCCCGCGGCGTCGAAGTAGTGCAGTTTCCCGTCCCTCGTCGGGAACGCGACCGCGGTCAGCGTGGCCCTCCCGGCGCTCCGGTACTGGGCGATGAGGATGCTCCCGTAGCCCACGAACTCGTCGTTCACAAAACGCTTCTCGATGAGGAGACGAAACCGATCTCCCGGTAGCGCGTCGGCCGCGAAGTCAAAGTCCCATTCGAACAGGTGCACCAACCGGGCGACGAGTGCCGGGGTCTCGCCGAGCCGCTCCAGGCTTTCGAACAGCGACCGTTCCAGCGTTCCCGCCACGGAGACCACCCGCGTGACCATCGGCAGGGACACCTTCCGCAGCTGCCAGCGGCTCCCCTCCGGGCGGAACTCGTACTGGACGGTCGGCGCCGGCTGGTAGGTCACCTGCCGGATGCGTCCGTCTTGCCCCCACGTCACTCGCACCCGCTCGCCCGGCTGGAGACGGCGGAGCGCCACCTCCTCCCGGAGCGCGGCGATGATGCCGGCCGCCTGCGCGGCATCCACGCGGCTCCTGCGCAGCGCCTGCTCCAGAGTCTCGCCGAGCCGGAGGACAGTTTCCTTGACAGGTGTTCCCCCCGGCCGCGCGCCGGCCGTGGGCGGGACCGCGAGGCCCAGGGCGATCGCCAGAAGAGCGACAGCGCGCACGGCTATCTGGACACGCATGAGCAACATCCCGTCAACCTTAGCACACGACCTGTGCCCGGGAGAACCTGTCGCCGGGCTGGCCATCTCGCCGACCCAGGGCGCGCCGGTGCCCCCACTGGGGCGCGACTTCCCCAGGCCACTAGCTCGTGGCGAGGCCCGTCGGAGCCCAACTGCCGGCTCCCAAAAGGCTTTTCCGGTGCCCTCCGTTGGCGGTAGTCTTGCTGTTGGCTGAACCTCGACGTCGTGACACTCCGGTTCGGCCGGCGGCCCGGGTGCCAGGGAAGAAGGAGCGCTGGCATGTGGACGTTTTCCATCCGGAACTACGTGGGCTGGACGCCGTTGCTTTTCGCCCCACTCCTCACCGCCGGGTGTCTGCTGCCGTCGGTGGGTCCGCCTCCGCCGCGGGCGGACGTGCTGGCTCCCGACGCCCGCTTCGGCAGAAGCGCCGCGGATGTGTTCGGCCATCCGGCTTTGGCGTCGAAGGTCCGTGCCCTCTTCGGCGCGGACTGGGAGGCAGCAGCGGCGGCCCGCGGCGGAACGGCGGTCCGGGCGGGCGAGTTCTTCGGGAAAGCGGATCCGCCGCGGCGGCTCGGCATCGACGGCCGGCAGTACGTTGCCGTCATGGGGTGCGCGCCAGCGGTGTGCCGGACCCACCGCGGCCTGCTGCTGATTCAGGCCGACGGCGAGCAGCTGCGCGCCCGCCTGGACGAGGCAGGATACACGCACTACTACGCCTTCGGCCTCGGGGCCGTCGTGGATCCTCCGACACGGGCGTTGCTGGACGCCGCGTGGACGGCGCCGGAGGGAGGGGGTTAGTCGAGACCCTTATTGACGCCGGGCAAGCGTGGTAGGGTCGTGGGGTCACCATGGCGGAGCTGGGGTTCCTGCGCGATCTCGTCGTCCTGCTCGTCCTCTCGCTGGGGATCGCCTTCGCGTTCCAGCGCCTCGGCCAGC
>JACQWA010000032.1 GCA_016209425.1 Candidatus Rokuibacteriota bacterium | reverse complement strand
CCAGTAGCGGAACCATTTGGCGCTCTCGGCTATCTCCTGCGCGTTCTGGACGACGAACTTCGTCAGCTCGTAGGCCACGTCCTCCGGGAAGGTTGCGTCCACGAGGGTCCCGCCCACGATCCCGATAACCGTGATGGGCCCAGGCCGATCAAGAATGTCCCTCGGAGTCGTCAAAGGAAAGACGTCCAGGCCCGAGTCTTTCATCTTCTTGATGACCTCCGCCGGGACGCCTACGGCCCGGTAGGGTTTCCCGGAGGCCTTCGCCTCCGTGATCATGATCGGCCCCGTGTAGTTATGCGTCACCGCGTTTCCCGGAGTGAAAACCCACACCGCGTCCCCCAGGCCGTCGTTCATGGCGTCGATCTGCCGGGCAAACGTGATGAACTCGATCCGGGTGTGGTCCTTCAGGCCGGCGGCCTCCACGGCGCTGATCGCACTCTGGCCCGTCGTCCCGCCCTTGAGGCCGGTGATGAGCCGTTTGCCTTTGAGGTCATAGAGAGTCTTCACCTCGGGATTCGGCGTGATCAGATAGTAGCTCCACACGCTATCGTAGATGAGCACCGTCGGCTTGAAGTTCTTCAGCCCGGCCGGGAAGTCCGCTCGACCGGTCCTGGCCACCGACAGGCCGTAGAACTCGATCCCGGCCATCGTGTCCTTGTAGCGCCAGGGATCCTCGATCATCGCTTTCAGGTTGAAGAAGTAGCCGCTCGTTTCCTGAACGTTCAGCCGGAGCCACGGATGCTTCTTGGCCAGCAGCGAGCCGATGAGCTGCCACGCCTCGGGGTGGCCACTGCCTGCCGGGGAGCTCAGCTTGTTGATCGTGACGATTGGACGTTGGGCGACGGCGGGCAGGGCGGAGGCCACCACCAGCGCTGCGATCACCGCCACGACCGTCAGGATTGACGCGACCTTTCCACGATCCATGCGACCCTCCTTCGCCCCCATACGTGGAGGCTCTTCCCCGTTCACGGCGGCGTTCGCCCTTCGGGCGGCCCAGTTGTCCTTCTTCCGCCGCCCCCTCTCCGCCCGTGCCGCTCTCCTCAGACCTCCGGCACACGCGCCAGAGGTTGCGCCACGCCGCTCCGGCGCCTTTTGCGCCATTCATGCACTGCCGTGAGGAGAAACAGCAGCGCGCCGAGCGCGAGCATCCTACGATCCTTGTCGATCAGGTACCAGAAGAGGGAGAGGGCGCTCAGTGCGTAGAGGCCGCGTTCCCAAAGGGCCACCCGGCCGAGCGCCCATCCCTGGAGGACCGGCACGGTCAGCGAGAGCGAAACGGTGCCCACGAGCAGCGAGACGACCGTGGTAAGCGGATCGGTGAATTGCATCAAGAAAGTCGATTCGAACACCCACAGGAACGGCAGTAGATAGAGAGAATACGCCAGCCGCATGGCCTCGATGCCGCACTTCCAGAAGTTCGCCTCGGCCAGGCGCGCCCCTACCAGCACGGCGGCGGCGACGGGCGGGGTGATCGACGAGAGGCTGGCGTAGTAGAGGATGAACATGTGCGCCGCCAGTGCTGGGACGCCCATCTTGATGAGCACCGGAGCACCGAGTGCGGCCGTCAACGCGTAGGCGGCAGGCGTCGGCATGCCGAGCCCGAGGAACAGGCCGATGAGCGCGACCGCGACCAGCGTGGAGGGCAGGTCCCCCATCGACATGATTACGGCCGTGATCTTTCCACCCAGCCCCGTCGTCGTCATGCCCTGGACGATGATGCCAATCGCCGCGATCGCGACCGCGACACTGGCGCCCGATTGAGCGCCCTCCACCAGGTGACGGATCAGCTCCCTCCACTCCGGGCGGGTCTGCTTCCGGACATAGGCCAGCACAACGCTGATGACGATCACATAGAAGGCCGTGTACATGATGCTGTGCCGGGCGGCCAGCAGGACGACCAGGACGCCAACAGGCACCAGGAACAGGTACGACGACCCGACGAGGGCTCGCAGGGAGACGGGCTCCGGCGGGGGATGGATGTTCGCCTTCAGCGCCATGACGCGGACGCCCAGGTACGTGACGAGGTAATAGAGGATCGCGGGGATGATGGACGCGATCACGATCTCCACGTACGGGACTCCTGCGAGCGTGACCATCACGAACGCCCCCAATCCCAACACCGGAGGCATGATTTGTCCGCCGGTCGACGCCACGGCTTCTATTGCGCCCGCCTGTTCTCGGGTATATCCCTGCGACCTCATCGCCGGAATCGTGAACGCACCCGTGATCAGCACGTTACTCATCGCGACGCCCGTGACCATCCCCACCAGCCCGCTGGACACGACCGCGCTGAGACCCCCCGCGCCCGTGAGTCGCTTGCCCAATGCCTTGCTCAGTTCGTTGAAGAACCGATCGGTCCCGAGCGCCCCGATGAGACCCCCGAAGATGACGAAGAGGAAGATGTAATCGGCCGACGCCAGAAGGAGCCCACCCATGGCGCCGCCGGATTCGAGGGCGACGAACGCCAGCGCCTGCGGCATCGGGATGTAGCTGTGGTAGAAGTACGTCCCTTGCGGCAGGAGATGGCCCCAGAAGAGATACGCCAGCGACACGACGGCCAGGATCGGCAGGGTGATGCCCCAGTCCCGCCGCGTGCCCTCGAGCACCAGGATGATCAGCATGAGCGCCGCGGCGGCTTCCACGGGACCCGCGAAGCCGTACAGGCTCTCGATGTGGTCCGACCATAGGCGGATGTACCCCATCGAGAAGAGGGTCATCGCGACGAACACGAGCCCGAGCGCTGCTACCCGGTGCCGCTGCGCGCCCCGGAGCACGGACAGGAACGTAAGGAGAAGGGCGAAGGCGAGGTGCGTTACGCGGTGCTCGAAGCTCGACTGGAGCAGGACCTGCACGTAGACCATGTGATACGCGACCATGGCGAGGCCGATCACTACGATGGCCGCCCCGGCGCCCCGCCCAAGCTTCCCCTTCATGACGGTCATCTCAGGCATTCGACCGGGCCCGTCACCAGGATCCCCCCGATGTAGAGCAAGATGTCCCCCAGCCCTGCCTCTTGACATTTCTCCCGGAAGCCGGCGCAATCGATCCGCGCCATCCCATAGAGGGACGAGACCCATATCGCGACGCCATGCATGAGGACCGGGTACCCGTTGAGGTAGGAGATGCGCTCCACCGGCGCGTGCCCGACCTGGGGGACGATCTGAATTCGCCCTTCCGAGCTACAAAAAGTGAAGTGAAGTCGCGGAGGATCCCAATCGCTTCATCCCCCACGCTGGCTGCCTGGCCAACGGGGGCCTCTAGATGCGTTTTAGGATGAAACGCTATCCCGCGCTATGAAGGGTTGTCAATAGCCAAGATTTCCCGTGGCTTGCGGACTCCCTGGATACCCGGTGGGACTGGACCTTCTCGCCCTTCACCACCCCCTCGGCGCCTGCTCCGTCGCCACCATCACCCCCGAAATTCTGGAACGGTACGAGATCGCCCGACTCGCCGACGTCAAGCCGGCCACGGTGAATCATGAGCTGGGCCACGTCGACCCGGGCATGAGCGCGAAGTACGGGCATCTTTCGCAAGCCGCACTGGTTGACGCGGTGAAGCTCCTCGATGGCGCGGTCGGTGCTGCTGGCTACTCTGTGGCTACCCGGCCATGGAAACGCTGAGGGCAGACTCGTCGAACTCTGCGAAACCATTGGTGGCCCCAACGGGATTCGAACCCGTGTTTCAGTCACGGCCGCGTTTTCGCCAAGGATCTTATCAGGTTACCCAGTGTTTAGTTCCGAGAAAATCGGCGGGACTAAAACACGCGGGTCCCTATCGCCCCCTCCAAGCCTCTCCCGGCAGGCGCTCGATGAAATCCCGACGAACAAGGT
>JACQWA010000294.1 GCA_016209425.1 Candidatus Rokuibacteriota bacterium | reverse complement strand
GTGTGGGACTCGACCCGTATCGTGGATTCTTCATCAGCCCCGCTATGGTCGGCCGGCCTTAGCTCTGGACCTGATGGAGGAGTTTCGCCCGTTGCTTGCCGACTCAGTTGTGCTGACCGTCATCAACAATGGAGAGGTGCGGCCGGAGGATTTCGTCTCAGGCATGGGGTCCGTGGCATTGACACCGGGCGGCCGAACCCGGTTCCTCCAGGCGTACGAGCGGCGGATGAGCCAGGAGATCACTCATCCCACGTTCGGATACCGCATCAGCTATCGCCGCGTGCTGGAGGTGCAGGCGCGGCTTTTGGGGCGGTACCTGGTGGGCGAGATCCCTGCGTATCCATTTTTCTTGACGCGATGACCGATGAGGCGACTCTATCTCGTTACATATGACATTTCTGATCCAGATCGCCTCAGGAAGGTGTTCAAGACAATGCGGGGGTTCGGTGAGCACCTTCAGCTCTCGGTCTTTCAATGCGACCTGACGCCGATGGCGCGGGTGGAGATGCAAGCCGCATTAGAAGGAGTCATCAATCGTGAGGAGGACAAAGTGTTGATCATCGACTTAGGCCCAGCGGAAGCTCGGACGGTGCAGAGCATTCAGGCGCTGGGTCGCCAGATGGGGGTGGTCAAACGTGGACCGGTCATCGTTTGAGGGTGTTGCCGAGGACGCGCGAG
The DNA here is from genome assembly GCA_016209425.1 of Candidatus Rokuibacteriota bacterium. Taxonomy (GTDB): domain Bacteria; phylum Methylomirabilota; class Methylomirabilia; order Rokubacteriales; family CSP1-6; genus JACQWA01. The sequence continues at coordinate 8,874 of JACQWA010000294.1, read as the reverse complement.
TGGTCTTGTGCGTAAGAAACGCCTGGGAGCGCTCGCAAGCTGGTAAGAACCCGTTTTTGCGGGGGTTCCGACCATGACAGGCGTGCTTAAACGCATGGGAGGGGCAGGCGCTGAGATCGGCAAGGTTTTGGCGCTCGCAGATAGCCGTCCAACGCCCTGGTTTTGCTGCTGGGACGATGCGGGGCGTTTCCACGGCCCTCGGGCCGTGGCCCAATTGAAGGGACTCGAGCAGCGCACCCGCACCGAAGGAGGCCCCGATCGCGCGCCGGGCGCGCGAGCGCGCCCTCAGCGGGGTTGGAGCGACGTGTCGAGGGCGCGCGAGACGTCCACCCGCTGCTCCATGACCTTCTGCTCGAGCAGGATGTCCGCCCACCGCTGGAGATAGGCGCGGTCCACGTCCAGCGTGAGCGTCACGTTTTTGTAGGACTCGCGGACTACCTCGAGGGGCTGGCGCGTGAGGTCGGTCAGGATGAGCGCTGCCTCGCCGGGTTTGTCGCGGATCATGCGCGCCGTCTCGGCATGCACGCCGAGGTAGCGGCGCACCGCCTCGGGACGCTCCTTGAGCGTCTTGTTGGCCGCCAGGACGACGGTGGACGGGTGGACACGTAGCCGCGTTCCGAGCCCGGACCCTCGACGCGGCTGCCGCCCAGCAGCACCCGGCCTTCCGTGGGGCGCTCGAAGCCGGCCGCCAGGTTCAGGAGCGTGGTCTTGCCGCATCCCGACGGGCCCAGCAGGCAGACGAACTCGCCGTCGTCCACGTGGAGGGTGACCCGGTCCACCGCCGTCAGCGGGGCGCCGCCCGTGGGGGAAGGAAACACTTTGCTGACCGCCTCGAAGCGCAGCTGGGACACCCGTCAGGCTCCGAGCGCACCGGCCAGGAGCGGGCGGACGTCGGGGACCTCGTCGAGCTGCTGCAACCCGGCACAGAGCGTCCGCGCGGCCGCGCCGCCGAGCCGGTCGCCGGTCAGGCCGAGAAACTTTGCTTCCAGCTCGGCCGCCGTGAACGGGTTCTCGGGCTCGCCCCTGGCCAGCTCGACCGTCTGGGAGAGCGTTCGCCCGTCGGCCAGCTCCACCTCCACGGTGGCGGGACGCCGGTCGGGCTGCATGGCCGTGTACTCCGGCCGTTCCAGCACGGTCACCAGGCGGCGCAGCCGGGCGATGCGCGGGTGAACGAGCGCCTCCCGGGTGAACGCCTCGGGGCCCGCCTCGTCCAGCACCCAGCGGGCCGCGAGCGCATGCGGAATGGAAAACTGGGCGGCGAGCGTCGTCTCGGGCTCCGGGTTGGTCAGACGGGCCGCGAAATCGTAGGTGTAGACACGCAGGACGCGGGCGTCCTCCGGAGCACGGCGTTCCTTCTCGAGGATCAACCCCAGGGCATCCAGGGCCGAGTGGCTATGGCGGTAGCAGGCGTGGCGCTTGAAATAGCCGCGCTCGATCTCGTACCCCTCACCGAGACCGCGCTCCACGGCCGTCGGCTCGAACCCGTCGCAGAGGAGCTCCCCGTAGACGCGTTCCGCGCCGTTGGCCAGTCCGGTAAAGCCCGCCTCCACGAGGTCGGCCGCCAGCAGGCCGTGGGCGTTGGCGACTCCCGCGTAGCAATTGCGGATAGTCGCGCCCTCCCGGACGGTTCGAAGCGACGTCGTCAGCAGGAGGCACGCCGCCACGTCGATGGCTCCCGCCAGCTGCTGGGGGTCGAAGCCCCGGAGCCAGCCGACCGCCGCGGCCGCGCCCATCACGCCCCAGGTCCCGCTCGGGTGGTGAAGCTCCTTGAGGCGGCCGGCCCGGGCCAGCCGTGAGGCGACTTCATAGCCGGCCACGAGGGCGGTGAGGACGCGCTGGCCGCCGGCGCCGGTCCGCTCGGCCTCCGCGAGGGCCGCCGGCAGAAACTGGATGGCGGTCGGGCCGCGCGTGAACCGGCTTCCTTCGTACAACTCGAGGACGGAGCCGGCCGTGCCGTTCCAGAGGCCGGCCTCTCGCGGGTGGACCCGGCGCCCGCCGCCCAGCAGGGTGGCCGCGCCGGCGCTGTCGAGGCGGGCCGCCCAGGCGCGGAGCTCGGGCGCCGCCGACCCGCCGACAATCACCCCGATCGTATCGAGCGCCACGAGCGTTGCCTTCCGGGCCACCGGAGCCGGCAGCCTCTGGTACGACAACCCCGCCAGGAACTCGGCGAGCCGCCTGAGCGTCATCGCCGGCGGGGTCCCGGATACGGATTCGCAATCTCGCGGCAGCCGGTGTCGAGGATCACGCGAGGGCGGATCGCCAGGCGGCAATGGCCGGCACCCTTGACGGACGGGAGATCCCCGGCGGGTTACGGGGATTCGGTGCGGCCCCGGGCGGGCTCCGGGAACTCGAAGGATTCGACCGTGACCCGGTACCGCCGCTCCGACCCGGAGGGAACGAGTCGGATCTCGAACGGGGAAGTGCCGTGCGCCGGGACCTCCTGCCCGACCTGGCCCCGTGACCGGCTGACGACCTTCCCGCGCTCGTCCAGCCCGTCAGCCCGGAGGATGACGCGGCTCGCCGGCTGACCCGAGAGGTTCTCGATGTCTCCCGTGATGAGCACCCGTGACGGCCCGATGCGTTCAGCGGTCCAGCTGAGCCGGAGCTGACGGTCGGATTGCGGCGTATACCACTGGGCCTGGCCGGAGGAAACGCCCAGCATCAGCGGGAGCGCCAGCGCCAGACCCCTGAGCGCCGCCTTACTCATACCTGAGCGCCTCGATGGGGTCGAGCCCGGCCGCCTTCCGGGCCGGATAAAACCCGAAGAAGACGCCGACCGCCGCGGCGAAGCCGAAGGCGACGACAATCGCCTCGGGGTAGATCACGGTTCGCCATTCCGCGAGGGAGCTGATGGCGTAGGAGCCCGCGATCCCCAATCCGATCCCGATTGTGCCTCCGATCAGGGAGAGGGTCGTCGCCTCCACGAGAAACTGGGCCAGGATGTCCCGGCTCCGGGCTCCCACCGCCATCCGCAACCCGATCTCGCGCGTGCGCTCCGTGACGGAGACGAGCATGATGTTCATGATCCCGATGCCGCCCACCAGGAGCGAGACCGAGGCGATGGCGGCCAGGAGCATGGTCAACACGCGGGAGGACTCCTCCTGGGTCTGCAGAACCTCCGAGAGGTTCCGCAGCCAGAAATCGTCATCCTGGTACGGCTGAAGGCGATGGCGCTGGCGGAGGAGGTCCCGGATCTGCTGCTCGGCCTCCTTCATGTCCGCCGCATCCCGGATCTTGATGGAGATCGCTCCCACTGAACGGGCATTGGCCTGGCTCACTCCCATGACCTTCTTCTTGGCGGTGGAGAGCGGGATCAGGATGGTGTCGTCCTGATCCTGGCCCCAGGTGTTCTGTCCCTTCCGGTCGAGGACGCCGATCACGGTGAAGGGAACCTTCCGGATCCGGATCACCTGGCCCAGCGGGTCCGAGTCACCGAAGAGATTGAAGGCCACCGTCTGGCCCAGCAGTGCCACCTTGGTGGCCCCGTCCACGTCCTCCTGGGTAAACGGCTTGCCCGCCACGACGCCCCATTCGCGGGTTTCCAAGTACTCAGGGGTCATCCCTTGGACGACGGTGGACCAGTTGAGGTTGCCGTAGACCACCTGGCCCGTCCCGCGCATGGACGGCGCGGCCGTCTGGACGGCCGGCACCTCGCGGGTAATCGCCCAGGCATCGTCCTCGGTGATCGTGAGCTGGGTCCCATGGCCCAGCCGGACTCCGCCGGAGGTGACGGTCCCCGAGAGCACGATGATCAGGTTAGAGCCGAGGCTCCGGATCTGCTCGGCCACCCGCGCCTGGGCGCCGGCCCCGACGGCCACCATGGCGATCACGGCGCCCACGCCGATGATGATCCCGAGCATGGTGAGCGCGCTGCGGAGCTTGTTCACCCGGAGGGCCCGGAGGGCGATCCGGGCGCTGGCCCAGACGTTCACGCCTCCACCTCCTCCACCGGCAGGGCCGCCAGGATCGCGTGGGCGGCCCGCGGATCCCGGACCGGTTCGTCGCGGATCACCTTGCCGTCCCTGAACGTGAGGATCCGGCCGGCGTACCGGGCGATGTCTTCCTCGTGGGTGACCAGCACCACGGTCATCCCCTGACCGTTCAGTTCCTGGAAGAGCGCCATGATCTCGCAGCTCGTGCGCGTGTCGAGGTTGCCGGTGGGCTCGTCGGCCAGGATCAGGGCAGGGTCGTTGATGAGGGCGCGGGCGATGGCCACGCGCTGCTGCTGGCCGCCCGAGAGCTGGGAGGGCTGGTGGTGCAGGCGGTCAGCCAGGCCGACGGCCTCGAGCTTGCCCAGCGCCTTGGCTCGCCGGTGGCGCGGGGAGGTGCCGTTGTAGAGCAGCGGCAGCTCCACGTTCTCGATCGCGCTGAGCCGGGGGAGAAGATTGAAGGTCTGAAACACGAAGCCGATCTTCTTGTTTCGGATCCGGGCGAGCCGATCCCGGGACAGGTGGGAGACGTCCTCGCCCTCGATGACGTACCGTCCCGCCGTGGGCGTGTCGAGGCAGCCCAGGAGGTTCATAAAGGTGGACTTGCCCGAGCCGGAGGGCCCCATGACCGCGACGAACTCTCCCGCCTGGATCTTCACCGACACGCCGCGCAGCGCATGGACGGTGTGGGAGCCCAGGTGGTAGTCCTTGACGATCCCCTCGGTCTCGATGAGGTGCTCCGCCACCTTAGAGCCTCAGCCGCGGGCCGCTGCTGCCGGGCCGGGCCGCGGGTCGCTCCGTTGACCCCACGATCACCTCCTGCCCTTCCCGGAGCCCGCCCTTCAGGACCTCGGTGAAGTTTCCGTCGCTGATGCCGAGCTGAAGCGTGAGGGGCTTGGGCTTGCCGTCAGCCCCCACAATCCAGACCCGTCCCGCGAGGCCCCCACGGGCGCCGGACTGGTCCGCGCCGGACTGGTCAAACCGCGCCCGCTGCTCCGGCGTCAGGATCTCCTTGATCTTTTCCCGGGCGGCCTCTCGGATCCTCTGGCCCCGCGCGCGGCGCTCGGCATCCGACAGGGCCAGCCCCTGGAGGGCCAGGAGCTGCTGGCGGCTCTCCTGAAGGATCGGATCGAGCCGCCGCTGCTGGTCCTCGCTCAGGCCGAGCCCCCTCACGAGCCTCTCGCGGATCGTTTCCGGCGACTGGCCCGCAGCGCCCCCGCCCTGGGGCGTCTCGGTTCCCTGGCCGGCAGCGCGGGGAGCAGCGTCACCCTCAGCGCCTTGAGGGCGAAAGCGGAGCGCCGCGTTGGGAACCTTGAGGACCGCCGGCTTCTGGTCCACCACGACCCGCACGTTGGCGGTCATGCCGGGGAGGAGCCTGAGGTCGGGGTTCCTGACTCCGACGACCACGTTGTAGGTCACCACGTTCTGGACCACTTGGGGAGCCTTTCGGATCTGAACGACCTCGCCGGAAAACGTCTGGGCCGGAAACGCGTCCACCGTGAAGGTGGCGCGGTCCCCGACCCGGATCCTGCCGATGTCGGCTTCGTCCACGTTGGTATCCACCTGCATCTGGGTGAGGTCCTGAGCGATGGTGAAGAGGGTAGGGGCCTGGAGGCTGGCGGCGACGGTCTGGCCGACGTCCACGTTTCGCGACACGACGACTCCGTCGACGGGAGCCCGGATGTAGGTGTGATTCAGGTCCACCTTGGCCTGGTCGAGCGCGGCCTTCTTCTGCCTGACCTGGGCCTCGGCAGCCTTCAGCTGGGCCTCCGCCACCCGGAGCGGGGCCTCCACGGCGCGGATCGCCGAGCCCAGCGCCTGCTCCTGGGCCCGCGCGGCCTCCAGCTGCTCCGCGGCGGCATCGTGGTTGGCCTGGGAGGTGTCCTAGTCGCTCTGGGCGATGAGCTCCTTCTTCAGGAGTTCCGTCTTGCGATCCAGATCGCGCCTGGCCTCGACGAGGGACACCTGCGCCTTCGCCGTCTGGGCCCGGGCCCCGGCCAGCGCCGCGCGGGCGTTTTCGACCTCAGCCCGCGCCCGCTCCACGTTGGCGGCCTGGTTGAGCACGGCCGCCTGGGCGTTCTCCAGCTCCGCCTTGGCCTGATTGACCTTCGCCTCGAAGATGTCGGGGTCGATCCGGGCGATGAGCTGGTCCTTCTTGACTTCAGAGTTGAAGTCGGCGAAGAGCTGCTTGATCTGTCCGGAGACCTGGGAACCCACCTGGACGGTGATGACGGCGTTCAGGTTCCCCGTCGCCGAGACCGTCGCTGTCAGCGGGCCTGTCTCCACCCGGGCGAGCCGGTACTTCGGAGTCCCGCCCCGGCCCTGGGCATAGAGCCACGCCGCAGTGGTTCCAGCCCCCACGACGACGATGACGAGGAGGGTGATGAGCCGACGCTTCATCCCGGTGACAATTGTATCCCCGTTCCCCCCGACCGCGCTACCGCGGGTCTTTGGCTCGCCTGGCCCGCCGGTCGAGCGCGGGCTTCGCCCGCGCAACCTGGGGGGAGGATTCGGAAGGGGCGGGGACCCGGGCTTCCACGCCGGAGGCGTGGGGGGGCCCGGGTGGCCCCCCTCCGAGATTCTACCGGCGGCCGAGGGCCCGCTCGAGCCGGGCAATAGCGATGCGATAGTCGGTCAGCGCCTGGGCTTCGGTGGACTGGGCCTGGGTCAGGGCGAGCTGGGCGTCGGTGAGCTCGATGATCGTCCCGACCCCGGCGTCGAAGCGGCCTTGGGCGAGCCTGAAGTTCTCCTGGGCCGACTCGACCGCCTTCTTCGCGGCCTGGGTCCGCTCCTGCGTCTCGCGCAGGCTCAGGTCGGCCTGGACGACCTCCTGGCTGATGCTGAGCTCGATCGCCTGGACGCGCGACTGCGCCGCCTCCACATTTTTGTGGGCTTCCTGATAACGCGCGATCTTGTTCCCCCCATCGAAGATCGACCAGCTGAGCTGGAGGCCTAGCTGCCAGGTCTCGGCGAGGTCATCGGGGCTCTTCGGGTTCCTGAACGTCCCGCCGTACGAGCCGACGCCGGAGATGTCGGGGAAGAAGTTCCGGAAGGCCTGGCGAACGGACGCGTCAGCAGCGGTGACGAGTGCGTTGATCCGCTGGTACTCAGGCCGCTGCCGGAGGGCCTCCGGGATCAGTCGCTCCTCCACCATGCGGTAGGGCTCAAAGGACAGGATGTCCTTCACCTCCGTGGCGGTGTTGACGTCAATCCCCATGGCCGTGTTGAGCGCGACGCGCGCGAGGCGCTCGGCGTTCTTCGCCTGGATGAGGGTCACGTGGGCGTTGGCGAGATCCACCTCCGCCCGGGTCACGTCGAACTTCGGCCGCGTCCCCACCTCGTAGAACCCCTTGGCGCTTCTCAAGTTGAGTTCGGCCCGGGCGACGGCCTCCTGGTTCACGGTTATCAGACGTTTCCCAAAGAGCAGGTTGAAGTAGGCTTCCTTCACGGCGAGAATCACCTGGTCTTTCTGAACCTCCGCGTCGAGTCGCGACACCTCCGCCTGGGCCCGTGCCGCGTCCGTGGCGGCGAAGGTCTTTCCGAAGTCGAAGAGGATCTGGGAGAGGGTGACCTGGGCCGTGGAATTGGTGCTCCAGAGTGGGGTGGGCTTCGGGGTGCCCCCGCCGACGGAACCTGCGAAGAACTGGCTTTGCTGACGGTTGGCGACCCAGCTACCGGCGAGCTGAGGGAGGACCGCCGAGAGCGCCTGGTTGACGCGGAACCTGGCCGCCTCGTAGTCCTGGAGCCGCGCCCGAATATTGGGCTCCGTGACCAGGGCGATGCTGATCGCCTCCTCCAAGGTCAGGGCCCGCCCGGCGACCGCGGGGAGGGGTCCCTGGGCCGGCGCTGGGCGGGGCTGGGCGGGAGCCGATGGCGGGATCAGCCACGCCCCGAGGGCCAACGTCAAAAAGAAGGCCAACGGTCTTGTCAGCCAGGCGCGTTTCATACCAAATCTCCTTTTCGGCAGGTGAAAGATGACGAACGACATTGTAGCGGGTACGGATCCGGGAGGGTGAGTAAATGACGGCAGCCGGCCCGTCAGGGGTGGGCTTGTGATTGTGTTCACTCGAACGAGGCTGCCCCTCACTTTTTCCTTGACTGGTCCTAAATCTGGTGTGGTAGGCTCGGGCTCGCTACATAATATAGTATGCGCGAAACGATGATGGCGGCGAGCGGACCGACCTTTTTGCCAGTTCGGGTGGTGCGCCGCGAGCAAGGTGGGGCAAACCCTGCCCGCGGACCGATTGCCTCGAACTCCCGCTAATCGCACAGATCCCAAAGGAGGAGACGTATGCTGTCCGACGCACGGCCGTCAAAAGTCGGAAAGTGGGCGGAGCCCGCCCTCCGGATCCTTCGGGAGCGGTATCTCTCCCGCAGGGGCGACGAGGTGCTGGAAACCCCGGAGGAGATGTGCTGGCGGGTGGCCCTGTCCATTGCCCGCGCGGAACAGCGGTACGGGCGAAGCCCGGCGGCGATGCAGGAGGTCGCCGCAGCCTTCTACGACCTGATGGTGGACGGCTACTTCCTCCCGAACTCGCCGACCCTCATGAACGCCGGAAAGGGGAACCAGCTCCAGTACTCAGCCTGCTACGTGCTTCCCGTGGGCGACTCCATGGAGGAGATCTTCGACGCCGTCAAGGCAGCGGCGATCATCCATAAGAGCGGGGGCGGCACCGGGTTCGCCTTCTCCCGCCTCCGCCCCAAGGACGACGTGGTCGCCTCCACCGGCGGCAAGGCGTCGGGGCCCGTCTCCTTTCTCCGCGTCTTCAACGGGGCCACCGAGGCGGTGAAGCAGGGCGGCACGCGTCGCGGCGCAAACATGGGGATCCTGAAGGTGAACCACCCGGACATTCTCGAGTTCATCGAGTGCAAGCTGGACGGGGGGATCACCAACTTCAACATCTCGGTGGCCGTCACGGACCGCTTCATGGATGCCCTCGAGAAG
>JACQWA010000031.1 GCA_016209425.1 Candidatus Rokuibacteriota bacterium | reverse complement strand
GTGCACCAAGAAGAACGAGGCCTGCTGGTCCCGGAACCGCCGGGCCCACTTCCTGGTGAGGCCCCAGTGAGGAATCCTGAGTGACCTCATCGGGCATGCCGCGGTCCTCCTCGCGTTGGGCCTGGCCCTCTACGCGGGGGCCGCGCTCGTGGTGGGGACCCGCCTCCGCCGCCCGGCCCTCGCCGAGAGTGGCGCGAGGGCCGTGCTCGCTCACTTCGGGTTCGTGACGCTCGCGTTCCTCGCCCTTGAGTACGCGCTCGTGACCAGCGACTTCAGCCTCCGCTACGTCGCCAACAATTCGGCCCGGGCCTACGCCCTGTGGTACCGGATCGCGGGCCTCTGGGCAGCCCTCGAGGGCTCGCTCGTACTGTGGGAGTGGATGCAGGCGGGCCTCGGCGTCGTCGTCCTGCTCTGGTACCGAAAGCGCCAGCCCGAGCTCTTCCCCGTGGCGGCAGCGACCCTGATGGGGATCTCGGCCTTCTTCTTGACGGTCCTCGCCTTCGCGGCGGATCCCTTCGCGCCCGTCACCCCCGTCCCGCCGGACGGCCGGGGGATGAACCCTTTGCTCGAGGACACCAGCATGCTGGTCCATCCCCTCCTCCTTTACTCCGGCTGGACCGGCTTCACAGTCCCGTACGCCTTCGCCATGGCCGCGCTCATCACCGGCCGTCTCTCGGAGGAGTGGGTCCTCCTGACCCGGCGCTGGGCGGTGGGGGCCTGGTTCTTCATGACCGCGGGGATCATCTACGGCGGGTGGTGGTCCTACCACGTCCTCGGCTGGGGCGGCTACTGGGCGTGGGACCCGGTGGAGAATGCCTCGTTCCTGCCGTGGCTCACGGCGACCGCCTACATCCACTCGGTCATGGTCCAGGAACGCCGGCGCATGCTCAGGATCTGGAACCTCGTCCTCTTGATCCTGACCTTCAGCCTGATCGTGTTCGGCACTTTTCTCACGCGGAGCGGGGTGATCGCATCGGTCCACTCGTTCACCCAGTCCCCCGTCGGCTATTTCTTCCTAGTCTACCTGGCGCTGGTCCTCTTGTTCTCCCTGGGGTGGGTGGCGGCCCGCGCCGACCGGCTCAGGGGCCAGTCGGAGCTCGACAGCCTCGTCTCCCGGGAGTCGGCCTTCCTCCTGAACAACCTGGCCTTCGTCGGGATCTGCTTCACCGTCTTCTTCGGGACCATCTTCCCGCTCCTGGCCGAGGCGGTCCGCGGCGTCAAGATGAGCGTGGGGACCCCCTACTTCAACCGGGTGGTTGTGCCGACAGGACTCGGGCTCCTGGGCCTGATGGGCGTCGGGCCCCTGATCCCCTGGCGCCGCGCCGGCTGGGCGAGCCTCCGGCGGACGCTGCTCTGGCCTACGGTGGTCGCTCTCGCAACGGGGATCGTGCTCGCCGGGTTCGGGGTCCGGCGTTGGGCGCCGCTCCTGGGCCTGATGGGCTCGGCCTTTGTGGCGGCCTCCGTGGTGCAGGAGTTCATCCGCGGCGCGGCGCTCAGGCGAACGCTTGCCGGCGAGGGGCCCGGGCCGGCCCTCCTCTCCCTCTTTCGGATCAACCGGCGGCGATACGGTGGGTACCTGGTCCACTTTGGCGTCGCGATCCTGGTGGTGGGCCTCGCGGTCTCCTCGAGCTACCAGAAGGAGCGGGAGGTCCAGCTCCGCCCAGGAGAGAGCCTCGAGATCGGCCGCTACCGACTGGCCTTCGAACGGCTCTCGGCCGTAGAGGGCCCGACCCACACCAAGGTGCGCGCTCACTTCTCTGTGTACAACGGCCATCGCCTGGTCGGGCGGATGGAGCCGGCCCTTCGCTTCTACCCGACCCAGCAGGCTCCCATCGCCGAGGTGGATTACTGGATCGGGCTCCGGGAGGACCTGTATCTCATCCTGGGGAGCTTCGACCGGGAAGGGGCGTGGGTGACGGCCAAGGCCCTGGTCAACCCCCTCGTGACGTGGCTCTGGATCGGCGGAGGGGTCATGGCCCTCGGGACCCTGCTGGCGCTGCTTCCCGGAGCCTGGCTGGGCTCGCCTGCCACGAAGGCGAAGGAGGGAGACCTCCGTGCCTAGGGTACTGGCCCTCATGGTGATCGTTGCTGCGGCGGCTACCGTCGCCCGGGTGGTCGTCTACGGATTGGAGCCCTCGCCGACGGTGTCCTCGCTGCAAGGCTACATCCTCCTATCGGCGTTTGCCGGGGGCGTGGCGCTTGCCTTCAGCCGGCCCTTCCTCCTGGTCCTGGTACCCTTCCTGACGGTCCTCTTCGGAGACGCGAAGAAGGAAGGCCCCCGCGCCGCCATCTGCTTCCTCGCCGCCTTCGCCCTTGTTTTCGCGGTCGCCATCAGCGGTGTCCCACGGGCCATCGCTACCCTCATCTACCAGTCCGAGTGGCTGGTCGATCCGGCCGGTGGTGTGGTCTTTCTCGTCGGGGGGCTCCTATCAGCCGCCCGCCTCCTTCCTCCCAGCACGACTGACCCTGCCTCTTCAGTATGGGCACGTATTGTCGGCTCGGGTGCCGCAGGGGTTCTCGGAGCAACCACGGGGGGGCTCATGTATCACGAGCTCGACCCGGCGTACGATTCTGTGTTTTTCTTTACCGCCAATGCGGTTGCCGCCTCCCACGCGCCCCTCACGGTGGCGGTCTTCAGCACGGGGCTGGGGCTCACCTACGTGGTGGCCGGAGGCGCGGCCACCACGATGGCCTCCCGCGCCCGCTGGGCTCGCAGGATCCTCCGCGGAGGGCGGATGCTATCCGGGATCGCGACGGCCCTGATCGGGGTTGCCGTGCTGACCCACCGGTTCGGCGCCATCCGCGCCGTGCTGTTCTAAGCCCATGGAAGCGGCCTTGACCCTTTCAGTGATCGTGGCGGCGGGCGCGGGGCTTCTCTCCTTCCTCTCCCCGTGCGTCCTTCCCCTCGTGCCCTCGTACCTCGCGTACGTCGCGGGCGTATCCTTCGCCGACCTCCGGGACCGACCGAGCCCCTCGGTCCGCCTGGCCGTGGTCCTGAACGCCCTCGGGTTCATTGCCGGGTTCTCCCTGATCTTCGTCGCGATGGGGGCCTCCGTATCTCTTCTCGGGGAATGGGTCATCACGAATCGACGCCTCTTCCAGCAGGTCGGGGGAAGCCTGGTGATCCTCTTCGGCCTCTACCTGCTCGGGATCCTCCGGCTCCCCTTCCTGATGCGCCAGGTTCAGCTCCCCCTCTCGAATCGACCGGGCGGGATCCTCGGTTCACTGGTCGTGGGAGTGACCTTCGCCTCAGGGTGGACTCCCTGCGTGGGGCCGGTGCTCGGGTCCATCCTCACCCTGGCTGGGACCAGCCAGACCCTCGGCCAGGGGATGACGCTCCTCGGCGCGTACTCGGCTGGCCTGGCCGTGCCGTTTCTGGCGAGCGCGCTGGCCGTCGGGCAGTTCCTCCGCTTCTTCACCAGGTTCAAGCGGTTCCTCCCATGGGTGGATCGGGTGGCCGGCCTGATCCTCATTGGCGTGGGAGTGCTCCTGGTCATGAACTACATGGCCTACCTGAACGCCTATTTCATCAGCCTGACGCCCCAGTGGCTCCTCAAACGCCTGTGACGGGAGACCTTTCCACGGCGACGGCGCGCTTCCTCGCGCGGCTCGGGAGCGGGCGGGAGGAATTCCTCCGCGAGCACTTCGGGGCGGCGTGGGGCTGGTATGACCGGCTGACGACCCTGTGCACGGCGGGGCTCATCCACGCCTGGCGCGAGCGCTGCGTCGTCGCGTGCGGGGTAGAGCCGGCTGACCGGATCCTCGACGTGGCGACAGGGACCGGCCTCCTGCTCCAGCGAGCGGTGCGGAGGCTGGGGCCTACCGGGGTTGCGGTCGGGCTGGACATGTCCTGCGAAGGTCTCATCGCCGCGCGCACCGCTCACATGGAGGGCGGAGCTCCCATTCGGTGGGTCCAGGGGAAGGCACTCTCGTTACCGTTCCGTGACGGGAGCCTGGACGCCGTCCTGGTGGGCTTCGCCCTCCGCCACCTGGGTCCACCTGCCGAGGTCCTACGCGAGCTGCGCCGCGTCCTCGTCCCGGGGGGACGGCTCGGCATCCTGGACTTCTTGCGGCCGCGCCCCTGCCTGACCGGGCGGGCCGGGCTTGCCTACCTCTTCTGGATCGTCCCGATCATCTCCGGGCTCCTAAGCCGCCGTCGGGCCGTCTACCGCCTCGCGCGTTACCTCCCGCACACGATTCTC
>JACQWA010000308.1 GCA_016209425.1 Candidatus Rokuibacteriota bacterium | reverse complement strand
CTGCCGGGCGTGCCACTCGATTCCCTTCAGGTAGTCGAGAATGGCCAGGTAGATCGAGGAGGATTTGGGCAGGCAGACCCCTTCGATCAACCGCTGCTGGTGGAAGAGGGCATACTCGTTGGCGATCTTCTCGTGTCGCTCGCCTTCCTCCAGGATGTATCGGATCAGGACCCTGTTCTTCGTCGTGATCACGTCCCGGACGCACTCGAGCAGCTCGACGGCCTTTTCGAACAGACTGTTGACCTCCCGCGTGGCCCGGTCAGTGAAGGGGATCCCCTCCTGGATCATCGTCCGGATCGCCCGGATCAAAAATTCAATGTTGTCCCCGATCCGCTCCAGGTGCATCGGAACGAACAGAAGTTCCTGATCCGCTCCGGGGGCGGCGACCTCGCCGGCCGTCCGCTTGATGATGAACTCGGTGAGCCGCTTCTCCCGCTGGTGGATCTCGCGGCCAAGCTTTTCTGCCGGCTGAAGCGGCGCTGGATCCTGCGTCCTGAAACCCTTCCAGGCCAGCGCCAGCATTTCCCCCGTCTGCTGGCACATCTCGTGGATCTCATCGCGAACCCTCACGGGCATCCCGACAACCGGCTCCGCCCCCATGATCGTCTCCTCCCCCTTCAGGCTCCCTCATCCCTGCCGAGTCCGGCATCGGGCTCCTGGTGGCGCGGTACTCGATGGAAAGGCTAGCCCCGGCCACCCGCGGGGTCAAGGACTCCGCTTGACACCCGACAGGCGGCGGGCATAGTGTCTTCTCACGTGAAGGTCGGCTTCCGCGTGATGAGTGAAGAGGAGCTCAAGGGCGTCTGAGTTGAGGGTCGACCTCTCGGCCCTTCCCGTGGTGGACGGGCACTGCCACCCGCTGCGCCCCGATCCCTGGACGCTCTCCCCTCGGGAGTTTCTGGACCTCTTCAGCGAGGGGCGCCCGGGAAGCATGGCGCCGCACATCCCCTCCACGCTCTACTACCGGCGGGCCCTGCGCGAGCTGGCGGAGGGGCTGGAGTGCGAAGAGACTCCCGAGGCCATCCTCGACCGCCGGAAGATGCTCGGGGCGGCCGAGGCGACCCGCCGCCTGTCGGCCAGCCGCGTGGGCGCCCTGCTCGTGGACACGGGCTATCCCTCCGGGGCGATGCCGCTCGCCGAAATGCGCCGCCTTCTCCCGTGTGCCGTCCACGAGGTCTTCCGCATCGAGAGCTGCGCCGAAGCGCTCCTGCCGAAAGCGCTCCCGTACGGCGAGTTCCTCGACGCATTTCGCCAGGAGGTGAGTGCTGCGTCCTCCGGGAGCGTGGCATTCAAGTCGATCATCGCCTACCGCTCCGGCCTCGCGGTGCGGGAGTGGCCGGCCCCCAACGCCGAGGCGGCCTACCGGGCGGCCGTCGCGCGCGTCCGGGCAGGCGGGACGGCGCGCCTGACCGAGAAGCCGCTCCTCGACTCCCTCTGCCTCCTCGCGCTGACCGTCGCGACCGAGACCGGGCTCCCCTTTCAGGTCCACGCCGGGATCGGCGACCCGGACATCGAGCTCCCCCAGGCGAACCCGCTCTTCCTCCAGCCGATCCTCGAGGACGGCCGCTGGGACGCCGCCCGAATTGTGATCCTGCACCTGGCCTACCCGTACTTGCGGGAGGCTGCCTTCATGGCGGCCGTCTGGCCCCAGGTCTTCGTGGACCTCTCCCTGGCGCTCCCGCTTCTGGGGGCCGGGGCGGCGCTCCCCCTGGTGGAGGTCCTCTCGCTGGCGCCCGCGAGCAAGCTCATGTACGGCTCAGACCTCGGCGCGCTCCCGGAATTCTACGCGTTGAGCGCCGACTGGGCCCGTGCCACCCTCGGCGAGGCGCTCGGCTGGCTGGTGGAGCGCGACCAGTGCCGGGCCGAAGACGCCCGCGTGGTCGGCGGCCAGATCCTGGCCGACAATGCCCGAAGACTCTACGCCCTCCCGATCGCATTCGACCAGGAGACCCGATGACATCAGCGGACGAGCTGAAGACGAAGCTCGGCCGGCCCGTTGACACGGAACAGCCGGATTTGCCGGACCGGAGTCGCGACGCCGAATTACGAGGCAGGGGAGCCGTCGCCCCGGCCGCTGATGAGGGCGTCCAGCCGGGCGATGAGCGCCTTGATGTCCATGGAGAGGTTCCGGATCTCTTCGACGAGGCCCCGCTGCCCTTCGATAAGGACCCGCTGCCCCTCTGCTAAGGCATAGAGGACCTGCTGGACTTCAAGGTGGTACTCGCGAATGCGGACATCGAGCTGAGTGAGGCGCTCCTCCTGGATGCGGTTGTTTTCCCGGAGCAGGCGCACCATCTCCTCGCTCGACTCTCGGGTTGGGAGATTCTGGAAGCCCGTGATCAGAGTCACCTTCAGGTCAGCAAAGCCAACCCGGATCTCTCCCTTAAGCTCGGCAAAGCCGCTCTTCAGGTCTTCGTCCACCGTGTTCAGGGTGACGGCTTCCGCCTTCCCTTTGGCCATGACGTTCCTCTGCCGGCGACCGTATCATGCGGTGCCGTTTAGCGCAACCCATGAAGGGGGAGGGTGACCCTGATCGAGCGGCGTTTCGCGGAGGATCACCCGGGGTAAAGAAAAAGCTCTCTAAAACCAGGACTTTCGAGCTATGCTTCGTTCGTGGCCATAGCGCGTCACCGTTTGATCGTAGCTGGTGCATGTCTCGCGCTCGTGCTGCTGGGCTGCCCAGAGGTCCGGGCTGAATCACCCACCGACACTCTGCGAGACTTTTTCGCTGCGGTGAACAAAATTCTCGCCGAGCCTGAGACGGAGGGACATCCGACGGAGCGTCTGATCGCGGTCCGCAAGCTCGTCAACGACATCTTCGACTTCCGGGATGCCGCCGAACTCGCGCTGGGGCGTGAGTGGCAAGCGCGGACACCAGCAGAGCAGGAAGAGTTCGTCCAGCTCTTTGCCGGCCTCCTCGAGCGTGCCTTCATCCGAGGGGTGGCGTCGAAGGCCAGCGTGAATGCTGGCGTCAGGGTCCGCTTCCTCGACGAGTCGGTCGACCGAGACGTGGCGACCGTCCAGACCGCGGTCGTGAGCCGGGGCGGAGGCGAGATACTCCTCGACTACCACATGATCAAGCGCGGCGAGCGCTGGATGATTCGTGATGTCGTGCTCGAGGGTGTCAGTCTCGTGGCGAATTACCGCGCTCAGTTTCACAGGGTCATTGAGGGCTCGTCCTATCCGGACCTCGTGGCTAAGATGAAGGCCAAGACCGCCGAGGCCCGGCGCGTAGCGACGGTCCCGGCGGAGACCGCCTCGATCGAACCGGCCATGCGGCGACCGCCGCCGATCGAGGACAACCTTCCGGGAGCGCTCAGCGAGAGGCGTTCCGAATTCGGTGAGCACGATACCGTCGAGGATACCCACGCAGGCGCCGAGCCTG
The DNA here is from genome assembly GCA_016209425.1 of Candidatus Rokuibacteriota bacterium. GTDB lineage: Bacteria > Methylomirabilota > Methylomirabilia > Rokubacteriales > CSP1-6 > JACQWA01. The sequence goes on along the minus strand of JACQWA010000308.1, from coordinate 813 downwards.
CACCGTTGCCGACGGGCACAACCCCCGTGACCGCCACGTCATACTGGGTTCAGGTCGGCGCCTTCAGAAACTCCGGCGCGGCAGGCCGGCTGGCTAGTCGCCTCCACGAACAGAGCCTCGTTCTGTCGCAGGGCCCTGAGCTGCTTTTGCGGGTGCGGGTTGGACCGTTCTCGGATCGAGGCGAGGCCCTGTCCAAACTCCTCGAACTCCGCGCGAAGGGCTACAAACCGTTCATCGCCGAGGAGCGAGAGTAAGCTCACCGGCGCCGGGTCGCTCAGACGGGGACAGATAAGCCGGGTCCCAGACGAACCGCGAAAAATTTTCCGCTGGTGCGGAGCGCGGGCGGGGGTTCTGCTTTCGGCCACAGGGCGTCAAGCTACGTTCGGAGACTCGACGGCCGCGAGCGTAGCTTGCCTGGCGCGGGCCCGGTGAGCCACCCCATCGGGGATAATGGCTGCGCCGCGCGGCTGAATGAGGGGAGCAACCGAGGAGAAGAGGCCTCACAACCGTCGCCACGACGCCGTGGAGGGGGCGGGGCCGGCCTCAGAGGCCCAGGGCCGTCGCGCCCCGTCGTCGGGCGGCGATGATTCGAGGGGAGCATGCCGTGGGAAGGCCGGGCGGGGTGAACGAGGCGAGCAAGCCCGCCGCCGAGGCTCAAAAGGGCAACGAATGGCAACCACGGACGCGCTGAAGGCGAAGATCTGCGGGGCTGTCGACGCGATGGCCGACGAGCTCGAAGCCCTCTCCCGCAGGATTCACGCGAACCCCGAGCTCTGCTTCAAGGAGGAGAAGGCCCACACCTGGCTCACCGAG
>JACQWA010000286.1 GCA_016209425.1 Candidatus Rokuibacteriota bacterium | reverse complement strand
TGTCCTATGGGGCGGACGTGGCCGACCACTTCCGGCGCGCTGCGACGTTTGTCGATAAGATCCTGAAGGGCGCGAAGCCGGCTGAGTTGCCCGTGGAACGGCCGACCAAGTTCGAGCTGGTGATCAACCTCAAGGCGGCCAAGGCCATCGGGCTCACCATCCCCCGCTCCTTCCTCCTCCGGGCGGACCAGGTGATCGAATGAGCCGGGGAGAAGGTGCCACGGCGCGGCCGCTAACCGGGGTCACGGTGCTGGACTTCACCCGGGTGCTGGCCGGGCCGTACTGCACCCGGCTGCTGGCGGACCTGGGCGCGCGGGTGATCAAGGTCGAGCGCCCCGGCCTGGGGGACGAAATGCGCCAGGCCCCCGAGCAGCTCGAGCCCGGGCGGGAGGACCAGAGCACGTACTTCGTCCGCTTCAACGCCGGCAAGCAGAGCCTGGCGCTGGATCTCGCCCACTCCCTGGCGCGCGGCGTCGTGGAAGATTTGGCGAAAGTCTCGGATGTGGTCGTGGAGAACTTCCTGCCCGGCGTGATGCTGAAACTGGGCCTGGACTACGCCAGTCTCTCGCGGATTAAACCCGAGCTCGTGTACTGCTCGATCTCCGGCTACGGCCAGACCGGTCCCCTCAGCGACTGGCCGGCCTTCGCCCACACGATCGCCGCCATGGCGGGGGTGACGCACCTGGAGGCAAATCGGGAGCCGTCCCCGCGCGTGGGCTACTTCCAGACCGCCGACGTGCTGGCGGCGACGCACGCCTTCGGCGCCATTGTGGCCGCGCTGTTTCAGCGGTCACGAACCGGCCGGGGCACCCATATCGACGTGTCCATGCTCGAGTGCCTCGTCGCCACTGAGGACATGTGCTACGGCAGCGTGCTCAACGGCGGGCCGGGGATCCCGGGCCCGCGACCGGGCCTGATGATCTGCCCCGTCGCCGAGCGGTTCGTGGCCCTGCAGGTGGTTGGCGGCCCCCAGTTCTGGCCGCGGCTGGCGTCCGTGCTCGGCCGGCCGGAGCTCGCCCGGGACCCGCGCTTTGCCACCCGCGTGGCGCGCCGCGAGAACCAGGCGGCGCTGGAAGCGATCGTCCGCGAGTGGATCGCGCGCTTCAACAGCGCGGCGGAGGCCCTGGCGGCGCTCAGGGCGGGACGCGTGCCGTGCGCGGTCGTTCTGACTCCTGAGGAAGTGGTCGCGCACCCGCACATGACCGAACGCGGGGCCTTTCCATCGGTCGGCCACGCCACGCGCGGGAGCGTGAGGATCACCAACACGCCGTTCACGCTCTCGAGCGGTCCCCTCGGCCCGCTGGGGGATGCCCCATACCGGCCGGGGGAGGACAGCCGGACGGTCCTGTCGGAACTGCTCGGCTACGCGCCCGAGGAGATCGATCGTCTGGTCCGCGCCGGGGCGGTCGCGGTGCCGACCTGATTCGCTTCCCTTACCGGGTGGAAGCTGTGCTAAAAAAGGTGCGACGGGGAGGGCGGACGGCTTCTCCGCCGAACGCACTAGGTTCGCACTATTTCTCCTGAAGGAGGCAGGCGATGCCGATTTCGTATATCCCACGCACGCGCGAGCGCTACGCCGAATACCCGCCGTATCACTGGGTGGTGAACACTGAGGCCCCCTGGACTCCCCTCAGCAAGCCGATCAAGGAGTGCCGGGTGGCGCTGGTGAGCTCGGGAGGGTTTTATCTCAGGACCCAGCCGCCCTTCGGGGAAAATGACACCTCGTACCGGAGGATTCCCCGGGCCGCGGAGATTGCAGACCTCCGCATCTACCACCACGGCTACCGGGACGCCGACGCCGACCGCGATCCCAACTGCGTCTTTCCCCTCGAGCGGCTGCGCGAGCTGGAGGCGGCGGGCGTGATCGGCTCCCTCGCCGATCCGGCGCTCTCCTTCGTCACCGTCTACTCGGCCCGCAAGGAGGTGGAGGAGCGCGCCCCGAAGATCGTCGCGGAGCTCAAGGCCGCGGGGGCCGAGGCCGCGCTCCTGGTCCCCGTCTGACCCGTGTGTCATCAGTCCGTGGGACTGATCGCGCGTGAGGTCGAGCGGGCGGGGATCCCAACGCTCTCCATGAGCTCGGCCTGGGACATCACCTTCGCGGTGCGGCCCCCGCGGGCCGTCTTCGTGAATTTTCCCCTCAATCACCAGACGGGCAAGGCCAATGACCCCAAGCTCCAGCGGCGAATCCTGCTCGACGCGTTCCGGGCCTTCGAGCTCTTCTGGGCCCCCGGGATGCAGCTCTCCCTGCCCTATGTCTGGGATCCGCTGGATATGAGTTGGGAGGAAAAGGACTTCGGACCGGGCTTCGAGCTCTACGGGGTCGGCGAGGCGATGCAGGAGGGGTTCCGCGAGCAACGGCTGAGCCGGGCGGGGAGCCCCTGAAGGGCGCTTCGCTGAAGCTCGCCGATCTCCGTGGGTTCGCGTTTGACCTGGACGGGTGCATCTGGGCCGGAGCCCTTCTCCTTCCGGGGGCCGGCGAGTTCCTGGCGGCCCTCCGTCAGAGGCGGAAACGGCTCCTCTTCATCACAAACAACTCACGGGAGCTTCCGGAATCCGTCGCGGCAAAACTGAATCGTCTCGGGGTGGAGGCCAGCCCTCGGGAGGTGCTGACAGCCCTGGAGTTGCTCGGCAAGGAGATCGCCCAGCGCTTCGGCTGGACCCAGGTGCTCGCCCTGGGGGTGCCGGAGATGGCCCGGGCGTTGGAGGCCGAGGGGCACACCCTGGTCCCGGTGGAGCGGTGGAAAGACGCCCGGGTCGTGGCCCTGGGGAACGACCCGGCGTTCGATTACGCCAAGCTCAAGGCTGCCTCCCGGGCCGTCGCCAGTGGAGCCGGCTTCATCACGGTGAATCTCGACCCCAGGCTTCCGCTCGAGCACGGGGAGTTTGATCCAGGGGCGGGGGCCCTGGCGGAAGCCATTGCCGTGGCCTCTGGCGTCCGCCCAATCGTCGTCGGCAAGCCCAGTCCTTCCATCTTCAGAAGCGCCATCGAGCGCCTTGGCTGCCGGCCCGAGGAGGCGGCGATGATCGGGGACAGCCTGAGATCGGATATCCGGGGAGGGCTGGACGCGGGGATGGTCACGGTGTGGGTGGCACCGCCTCTGGTGAAGCCTGATCCTGGGATCCGGCCCCACCTCCGGGTCGCGTCCCTCCATGAACTTCTCGAGGGGCTTGACGCTGACCTCCCGGCCTCCGCTTCCGCCGGCGCCTGAGAATCCGTACAATGAAGCCGGGATGGCCGTGCGGGAACCGTACAAGGGATACGTCCTCCAGGCCGACCCCGTCAGGCGCGCTGGGGGAGAATGGGTGGCCCGGGTATTGATCGAGCGTCATCACGGCCGCTCGGTCCACTATCAGCCGGTTTCCACCGATCCGAGCACGACCTACGCGACGCGGGAGGAGGCCGAGCGGGCCTCCATTCAATTCGGCAAGGCGCTCCTCGATTCACGGCCGTCACACGGATAGGAAGACCCTCCCCGAATGCGCTGGCTCATCGACGGCTACAACGTGATTCGCCGCGACGCTCTCCTGGCGTCCCGCGAGCTGGAGAGCCTCCAGGCTGGCCGGGAGGCTCTCCTGCGCCTCCTCGGGCCTGCGGCTCAACGGACCGGGGATCAGTTCGTCGTCGTCTTCGACGGCGCAGGGATCGGGCGAGTGTCTGGCGAGCGTCCGGGCGCCGTCCGGGCGCTCTTTTCCCGTCCGGGCGAAACCGCCGATCAGGTCCTCGCGCGGCTCGCGGCCCGTGCGGGCGCCGGCACGGCCGTGGTCTCCTCGGACCGGGCGGTCCGCCAGGCGGCAGTGCGCGCCGGGGCCATCGCCGTCGCCGCCGAGGAGTTCGTCTCGCGCCTCACCCGCGGCTCGCCGGGAATGGACGAGGTCGACAAGGACGAGGAAGAGGAGGAGCCCCTCCCCCCCCAAAAGGGCAATCCCCGCCGCGCCAAGAAGCGCGAGCGCAACGCGCAACGGGCGCTCGCCCGCCTCGATCCGGGCCGGCGGCGGCCAGGCTCGGGTGTCTCCGGCTGTGGACATTGACCGGCTCTCGTCGATCGGATAGCGTGGACCGGGGAGGGTCGATGAGCACGCCAGCCATCCGCACCCGGCGGTGGAGCCGCGTGGAATACGAGCGGCTTATCGAGAAGGGCATCTTCCTGCCCGATGAGAGGCTTGAGCTGCTCGCCGGGGAACTGGTCGTCCGCGAGCCTCAGGGGACGCCCGATGCGGTTGGGATCGGGCTGGCGGCGGAGGCCTTGCGCCGCGCTTTCGGCCCGGGTTGGGATGTTCGGGTCCGGCTGCCGGTGGCCCTGGATGACCAGTCCGAGCCCGAGCCCGACGTGACGGTGGTGCCCGGCGGGCCGCGGGACTACCTGGCCGCCCACCCCTCGCGCCCGGCGCTCGTGGTAGAAGTCGCGGAGGCGAGTCTTGCCTTCGATCGCGAGCAGAAGGGGAGCCTCTACGCCTGCGCCGGCGTGGCCGACTACTGGATCGTGAATCTCGTCGAGGGCGTCCTCGAAGTTCACCGCCAGCCGGTCCCCTCGCCCTCGGCACCCGTCGGGTGGAGCTACAGCACAATCCAGTCGCTGGGTTTGACGGCCGTCGTCTCGCCGCTCGCCGCCCCGTCAGCGTGGATTCCTGTCGCCGCCCTCCTCCCCTGAAGGAAATGATTTCGGAAGGAGGGCATGAGGCATGAAGGATGCGAAGTACTACGACTCCCTTCCGTGGGAGGTTCGGATCGAGCGAGACGTCAGGGCGGACGGCTCGATCTACTATGTGGCGAGGCATCCGGAATTTGGTGCGGTGTCCGGCCCGCTTGGCACTGGCGCCTCGCCGGAGGAAGCGCTGGCGGAGCTCAAGGAGGCTCGGCGGAGTCTTATCGGGGCGATGCTGGAGCGAGGCGATTCCATTCCGGAGCCTCGGCCTGTTAAAGCAGCGGTCACGTAGCTGGCCAGGCAAGTGAAACATGGCCCGCCCCAGGAAGCCGAAGTTAGCCCGTCGCCGTCTCCGCAAACTTATCGAAGCAGCCGTTGTGGACTGTTATACAGAGGACGAGCAGCACGGGGGATTCTTGGTGATGCTGCAGGATCACGTCGCCTGCCCGTTCAGGGCGCTCGTCGCCGGGGAGGAAGTCGAGGTCCGGGGCTTTGACTGGGATGGAACGCCACAGGGGATCGTGGCCATCTGCAGGCGGAAGGGTCGGACGTTCCGGGTCAACGCCACTGCCCTCGAATGGACCACCCGCCCGCCGGTCGGCGCGGAATGGTTCGACGCTTACCGGGCCTGGCTCAAGGGCAATTGGTAGTTCTCGCACTCGACGTGATTGAGCCCCTGGGGCAGGGCGCCACTATCCAGGCCCATGGATCACGGGTGAAGAGGCCTGAACGCCTCAAGGCGGGGCATGAGGTCGCGGAGCCGAAGGCCGGTCGAGAAGGGCAGCACCGTGGCCGGGAGACTCCCGGCCTGGAGGGCTAACTGTTTCCTGACCGCCACGATCAGATTCGGCGCCTTGACCTTCTCGAGTTTGGCAAATTTCTCCCGCAGGTACTCCGGCGTCCAATAGCCCACGATCTCCAGGGCCACCTCGGTCCCGTCCGCGTGGGTGAAAACGAAATCGGGCACCACAAGGGCTGACCCCGCCTCCAGGATCATGGTCTCCCGTCTGAGCCGCCAGCCATCGCGTTCCTCTCCGAATTTCTGGGCGAAGGTTTCCTCCAGCGCGGAGTCGAAGAGCTCGGGGGCGGCGAGCCGCGAGCTGAGCCCGTCGGCCGACGAGAGCGTGAACGTCAGCGGTCGCCACCCCTTCCGCAGCACAATCTCCGCGGTCATCCGCCAGTCGCGTGCCTGGACGAGGGCCGCGAGGAACCCGGCGAAGTCGACCCCGTAGGCGTGGGTGTGGCGGAGGACGGAGTTGGGCCCGTCGAAGACGAGGCGGTAGCTTCCCCCGGCTAGTCGCCGGACCCGGTGGAGGAGGCGGGAGAGGCGGGCGTACTGGAGGATGTGCTTGAAGTCACCCCGCGCATCCACGGTGACCCGGAGGGCTGAGTAGAGGAGAGCCTGTGCCTGGCCGAGGTCGTAGTCGGCGCGGAGGTTCTCGGCCGTATAGTCGTTCGGAAACGCCTTGAGGCGGTGGAACTCGGGGTAGTCAGCGTACAGTTGTGAGACGGCCTCCTCGTGCGTCAGTGGGGCTGGGTCGAGGACCTCTCCCAGCAGGGCCCGGGGGCGGTCGGGATCCAGCACCGGGTGCTCCCGGGCCGCTCCCTCGAAGAGCTTCACCCTCCGCTCGGCCTGGACGCGCCCTGATGGCCACTCGTAGGTGGCTGCCCCGTCGAGGAGCTCGACGACCGCCTCGGCCCGATCGGGGCGAAGCCCTTCCAGGGCCTGGCGCGCGGCGTTCCGCACCTGGCCCAGAGCCTGACCGAACCGTTCACGGTAGACCGCGATCGCCCGCTCCAGGTGGGGAAGGCAATCGTCCTCGAGCCGATCAGAAGAGATCGAGCTGCCGGGCTTGATCCACCGATAGACGCGGTGCGCCTTGGTAAGCATCGCTCCGGCCCCGCCGCCGCGCTCGCTGGACATCGGGGCTCTCCTGGACGACCACCTCGTAGAGCCGTGCCATCCGGTCTCCCGAGCGGCGGAGAAGCCGCCCGAGGCGCTGCACAGCTTCCTTCACACCCCTCTCGCCGCCGAGGACCACCCCCACCTTGACGGCGGGCGCGTCCCAGCCCTCATTGAGCACCTCGCAGGCCGCGAGCGCCCGGATCGTCCCCCGGGCGAAGGCGTCGAGGACGAGGTTCCGCTCGCGCTTGTCTGAATGGGCCGTCAGCGCCGGGATGAGGAATCGCGCCGAGACGTCGAGCGCCATGCGGTTCGAGGCGGTAAAGATGACGCACGGCTCGTTGGGATGGAGGCGGAGGATGTCCTCGACCGTCCGGAGCTTCTCGGCCGAGCGGTGGGTGAGCGCGAGCTTCCGCCAGTAGGCGCGCAGGATCTCCTTGGCCTCCGGTTCGGTGCGGGAGCGGCGGGCGAGAGCGTCCCAGTCGAAGCTCGGGTCCTCGCGCCGACGGGCCAGGAAGTAGTCACGGATCTTCCTCGAGAGTCCGTCGAACTCGGTCTGCTCGGCGTCGGTGAGATAGATCGGGACCCGGATGATCGCGTAGTCGGCGAGGGTGCGCCCGCGCGCCTCGCCCAGCTGCTCCTCGAAAACCATGGGGCCGATCAGCTCGGTCAGCATCCGGTCCCGCCCATCGGCCCGCCAGGGGGTCGCGGTGAGGCCGAGCCGCATGGGGGCGAGCGAGTCGAGGGCGCTCTCGTGAAGGGAGGGGGCGGGGAGATGGTGGGCCTCGTCGTAGACGATCAGGCGGTACCGGTTGCCGATCTCCTTCATGTGGATCCAGGCGCTGTCGTAGGTCGTGACCGTGACCGGCCAGACCTCCCGACGGCCGTCTCCCAGCACGCCCGCGTCGAAGCCGAGCCCCTGCTTGATGCGGCGCTGCCACTGGTACATGAGGTCGCGGAGCGGGGCGACGATGAGCGCCGAGACCCGGTGCCGCGCGATGATGCTGAGGGCGATCTCCGTCTTCCCGGTGCCGGTCGGCTTGACGATCACCCCCCGGCAGCCCGCACGCTCCCAGGTCTGGATGGCCGCCTCCTGGTCGGCCCGGAGCCTCGGGAGGCTGGGCCTAAGCGGCGGGCAGTCGAAGAAGCGCTCTGCCTCGTCCTGGAGGACGAGTCGGTAGGCGGCGGCCTCCTCCCGGAGCCGCGGGTGGTGGATGGCCTCGGTGCGCCAGGCGTGGACCCTGTCGTCCCAGGTGAGGTAAGCCGGCACGCGCGCCTTGGGGGGGGCTTCGAGGCGTAGCGAGCCCCGGTCGAAGGCGAGGCGATGGGGCGCGGGCTCACCGGCCGGTGGAGGCCCCTGGGCAGCGCGGCGGGGACGGGAGGCAGGGCGTCGCATAACCCGATAATACCCCGAGCAGGCGCGGGACGGCGGGGGAGCGGGCACGAGCGGGCAGAGAGGCCGGGGTGGATCCTGCCTAGACATTGACCCACGCCGAGCGATCGGCTAGGTTCGACCGAGGAGCGTAGGCTCCGTCATCGGAGGGCGCGATGGAGGGTGACGCCGCAGGAGTCGAGATCAACGTCGCTGCGGCCGGGTTAATGTCTTCTGAGCTGCTGCGAGAGCTCACATTCCGCCGACGCGGCATCGCGACCGCCCTCCTCCTGAGGGCAGCAGCATTCATGCGAGACGAACTTCGGGCGGAGTTCGGTCTCCTTTTCTGCCGGCATGAGGTCGCTCCCGTGTATGCGAGGATCGGCTGGGTGCCGGTCCCGGGCCCCACATGGTTCGCTCAGTCGTCGGGGATGCGCCCATACCCGGCAGAGACTATGATCTTGAAGTGTTCTGACCGGGACTGGCCGCCGGGACCCATCGATCTGTGCGGGCTGCCGTGGTAGCGGCGACGCGGCTCAGTCCTTGAGCTTATAGAGGCGGATCGCATTCCCGTAGCCGATCTTGCGAGCCAGGTCGGGAGGAAGCGCGTCGAGGAACGCCCGCGTTCGCTCCCGCGTGGCCGGAGCGCGCTGGGAGAACACGAGGCCCGGGCCGGCCCCCCGGAGCGACGGTGAAGCGATGAACTGGTCCCCGCCGATCACGAAGCGGTCGGGGAAGTCCTGCAAGAGGCGCAGCCACTCGGGCTTGATCGTGCGAGCGGGGGTCAACGGGTGGTTCTGGGGCGCACGGCCGGGCCCCATTCTCAAGCTCATGAAGAGATTGGGATGCTTTTCCAGGAAGGCCCGGCTGAGATCCACGGTCCAGTGGCCGAGCATGTCCGAGCCGGCGTGGGCCCAGACGATCTTCGCGTTCCGGTTGTGCTCAAGCAGGCGCTCGAAGGCCGCGAGGTTGGCCCGCAGGAGGGGGGGGTTGGGGGGAGAGGCCAGCCACTCCGGCGCGTTCATGTCCTGAGCCACGAGATCGAAATGAAGGTCGATCACGACGTCATGGCGCGCCGCGATGTCCGCAAGCAACAGGAGGAGCGGATGGTCGGCGGCCACGGACTCATAGGGATGGCCGGCCATATGCGAGAGGTGATGCGCGGTGATCTCGCCGAAGCCCACGGCTCCCTGCCGGAGAATTTCGGCGGCCGTTTCCTCGAATCTCCGCCGCAGCCTGTCACTGATGGTTGTGTCCTGCGCCGCTTCCTGAAGCATGACGTTCAGGCTTCCCCCGCCGCCGAGAAAGGCGAAGCGCGTCGGGTGCCGCTTGAGGGCCGAGACAAACCCGTCGGAATCGTGGAGCGCCGGCTGTCCGTGAACCTGCGGCGGCGCCATCACGACCATCCTCCTGAGGCCTGCCTGGTCCATCGCCGCCAGGGCGGCTTCGACGGCTCCCCAGTAATCCGGCCCTTGATCGGCCCTTCCCCCGACGAGGTGAGCGTGAGCATCGATCCACCCGATCCCGCCGCTTCTGACGGTCGGCTGGGGGGCGCTCTCGCCGCCGACGGAGGCGCACCCGGCTAACACCATCCCGCCGATGAGCAGCCCCAGCGCGACGTGCCGCATGATCGGGTCTCGCATGGCCAGATAATACCAAAGGCGCGGGACGAGGGAGGAGTGGGCGCGACCGGGCAGGGGTGTATCCGGCTGTGGACATTGACTCGGGCTGGGCCGGGGGGTAATTTGTGCCTGGAGCGGCCATGGGGGCATCAGCAACCCGGACACGACGGTGGAGCCGTGTCGAGTACGAGCGGCTGATCGACAAGGGCGTCTTCCTGCCCGGCGAGCGCATTGAGCTTCTGGCGGGGGAACTCGTCGTCCGCGAGCCCCAGGGCACGCCCCACGCCATGGGGATCGGGCTCGTCGAAGAAGCCTTGCGCCGGGCCTTCGGCCCCGGCTGGTACGTTCGGGTCCACATGCCGGTGGCTTTGGACGACGAATCTGAGCCTGAGCCGGACGTGGTCGTGGTGCCCGGAGGCCCGCGCGACTACCCCCGCGCCCACCCGTCGCGCCCTGTGCTGGTCGTTGAGGTGGCCGAGGCGAGCCTGGCGCTGGACCGGGCGCAAAAGGGGAGCCTCTACGCTCGCGCCGGCGTGGGAGACTACTGGATCGTGAACCTGGTGGAGAACGTCCTCGAAGTCTACCGGGAGCCGGCGGCCTCGCCCTCGGCGCCCTCTGGATGGCACTACCACACGGTCGTTCGTCTCATGCCGACCGACGGCGTGTCGCCGCTTGCCGCCCCGGAAGCCCGCGTCCCTGTCGCCGACCTGCTCCCGTAATCCGCGGTATACTTGGATTTTGGCGATGGGTCTGAGAGAGCGCGGTGCCACCCTCCTCATCTCCTGCTACGAGCTCGGCCACCAGCCGCTGGCTCTGGCCTCTCCACTCGGCTTTCTCGAGCGGGCGGGGTATTTCCCCGACGCCCTCGACATCTCCGTCGAGGAGTTCGACGCGGGGAAAGTCGGGAGCGCCAGATTTGTCGGGATCTCGGTCCCCATGCATACGGCCCTCAGGCTCGGGGTGCGGGTGGCCGAGCGGGTGCGCCAGATCAACCCGGGCTGCCACATCTGCTTCTACGGCCTCTACGCCTCGTTGAACGCCGGATACCTGCTGGCCAACTCGGGAGACTCAGTCATCGGCGGAGAGTTCGAGTCGACCCTGGTGGCGCTGGTCGAGGCGCTCGAGGCCGGACGTTCCGGCCCTGTGGAGGGAGTCCACCTCCGGGGTCACCCGGCCGGCCCGGTGCTGGAGCGCCTGCCCTTCGCGCTGCCGAGCCGAAGCGCGCTGCCGGGACTCAAGAAGTACGCCCACCTCGAGCGCGATGGCGCGCGAGGGCTGGTGGGCTACGTGGAGGCGAGCCGCGGCTGCCTGCACACGTGCCTCCACTGCCCGATCCCGCCCGTGTACGGCGGACGCTTCTTCGTGGCGCCGAAGCAGATCGTGCTGGAGGATATCGGTCGTCTGGTGCGGGATGGCGCGACCCATATCACCTTCGGCGACCCCGACTTTTTGAATGGCCCCGGCCACTCGCTCGCGATCGTCCGGTCCCTTCACGCCGAATTCCCCACCGTCACCTTCGACTTCACGGCCAAGGTCGAGCACGTCCTGGAGCGTCAGGATCTCTTCCCCGAGCTCCGGCGACTGGGCTGCGTGTTTATGATCTCGGCGGTGGAGTCGCTCAGCGAGAGCGTGCTCGCCCATCTGGAAAAGGGGCACACGCGGGGCGATGTGTACGCGGCGCTCCGGATCGTCAGGGACGCGGGGATTGCCTTCCGCCCCACCTGGGTGGCCTTCACCCCCTGGACGACCCTCGAGGACTACGTGGAGATGCTGGAGTTCGTCGAGCAGGAAGGCATGATTGACCACGTGGACCCGGTGCAGTTCACCCTCAGGCTCCTGGTTCCGCCCGGCTCGGCGCTCTTGGCCCGTGAGGCGATCAGGCCGCACTTGGGGCCGCTCGATCAGGCCGCCTTCAGCTACCGCTGGACCCACCCGGACCCGCGCATGGACCGCCTCCAGGAGGAGGCGAGCCGCCTCGTCGGGGCCGCGGCCACGGCGGAGGAGGACCCGGGGGTGACCTTCTTCCGGCTCAGGGACCTGGCTGACGCGACCCTGGAGGTTCCTGCGCCGGCTCGCACCGTCTTGGCTCCTGACAGAAGCCGGCCGCCGAGGCTCACCGAAGCCTGGTTCTGCTGAGCGGAGCCCACGGAGGGCCAGTTCGGCCCTCTCCAGCCGGCGTTGCACGAAGGGGTGGCGGGCGTGGTATTATGAAGTTCCCCAGGGGACCCTGGGGCATCAGGAAATAAACGACCCAGAGGGGGAAACAATGGCGGAACTCAAAGAAAAAGTCCAGGCTCTACTCGACAACTCCATCAACCCTGCCGTGGCGGGCCACGGCGGGTACATCGAGCTGATCGACGTCAAGGACAACACCGTGTACATCCAGATGTCCGGTGGCTGCCAGGGGTGCGGGGCGGCCGACGTCACGCTGAAGGCGGGGATCGAGCGGATGATCAAGGAAGAGATCCCGGAGGTGGCCGAGATCCTCGACGTCACCGACCACGCGGCGGGCCAGAACCCGTACTACTCGCCCTCCAAGGGGTAGCGTTTCCGGCGATCGGTCAACCCCGCTGACGTCGCCCCGCGCGGCCGGCGGGGTTTCTCGTCATGCTGCGTCTCCTCCTGCTGGTCCCGACGACGACCTACCGCACCGAGGACTTCGTCGAGGCCGCCCGAAAGCTCGACGTGGACCTGGTGGTGGCCTCCGAGCGCCCCAACGTCTTCAGCGAGCGACTCCCGGATACCCTCCTGACCCTCGACTTCACCGACCCCGAAACGGCCGCGCGGGAGATGGTGGCGTTTGCCCGCCGCACCCCGTTCAACGCGGTGGTCCCCGTGGACGACCGAACGACCGTGGTGGGCGCCGCCATCGCCAACACCCTCGGGCTTCCCTCCAACACGGTGGCAGCGGTTTCGGCGACCCGAAACAAGTACCAGATGCGCGAGGCCCTCGCCAAGGCGGGCGTCCCCTCGCCTCCGTACACCCTCTTCACCCTGGCGGACAAGCCGGCGGTCGCCGCGCGGAAGGTCCCCTACCCGTGCGTGCTCAAGCCGACGATCCTGGCGGCGAGCCGCGGGGTGATCCGCGCCGACAATGAAGGGGAGTTCGTCGCGGCCTTCAGGCGGATCGAGGCCATCCTGAAGACGCCGGAGGTGACGGCGTTGGGCGCCGGCGCTGACCAGATCCTGGTGGAGGGGTTCATCGCGGGGCGTGAAGTGGCGCTGGAGGGGCTGCTCCTCAAGGGCACGCTTCAGGTGCTGGCCCTCTTCGACAAGCCCGACCCCCTCGACGGCCCGTTCTTCGAGGAAACGATCTACGTGACGCCCTCGCGCCTGCCAGCGGGCACGCAGGCGGCCATCGCCGATTTCACGGCCTGGGCGGCGCGCGCGCTGGGGTTGCGGGAAGGGCCGATCCATGCGGAGCTCCGGGTCGACGAGACTGGGCCCTGGGTGGTCGAGATCGCCGCGCGCTCCATCGGAGGGCTTTGCTCGCGGACGCTCCGGTTCGGGACGGGTCTCACGCTGGAGGAGCTGATCCTCCGCCACGCGCTCGGGATCGAGATCGAGACCCTCGAGCGCGCACCCGGCCCTTCGGGCGGGGGACCCGAGCCCGCCGGCGTGATGATGATTCCGATCCCCGGCGCGGGGATCCTGGAGGAGATCCGGGGTCAAGAAGCGGTCAAGGCGGTGCCGGGGATCGAGGAGATCACGATGACCACCCACCTGGGGCAGGAGCTGGTCCCGCTCCCTGAGGGGTCGCGCTACCTCGGCTTCATTTTCGCTCGGGCGGAGACTCCGGAGGCGGTCGAGGCGGCGTTGCGGGAGGCGCATCGGCGCCTGGAATTCGTCATCGCCCCGGCAAAGGAAACGGGCGGTGGGGAGCCGGGAGCGGGTTAGCCGGTCGCGGGGTGGTGCCCGTCTCGGGTGAGCGCAGCCTTCAGGTCGTCGGCGAGGAACGCCTCCTCATCGGGGATCTCTTCGCGTGGCTCCCCGATGACGCCCGGCGGGGCCGTCGGGCCGGTGGTCAGCACGTCATCGTCGGGATAGAGGTCGATCATTCGAAGGTCGTACCACTCAAACATCACCTTCATCCTCCTGCTGATCGAACCGGTTGGTGATTGGTCGCCATCCTCCTCCTCGGAATCTCTTGCACCCCGCTTTGGGTACGCCGAGGGCCAATCCCTCGCTCCCTGGCGGAGTTCCTGGCCAATATCCGAAGCAGAGAGCATGCCAGCTCCCAGGTCTGGCCTATTTGCCTGTTCTTATTCAGGCTTCCAGTTTCTCCTGCTCCCTCCACTGAACCCAATCGGGCGAAGTGCCCGCGGCACTTTGCCTGAGCCGGGGTTCTCCGGGGCTCGACAGATGCCAGCGGGGGAGATATGGTGGTCGGGTGATACTAACCCGAATTATGAACATCATTCGGGCTAGTCACCGAAAATGGCGATCATCCAGCCCCGACCGCCGATTCAGCCGGGCGAGCGAGCGCCGGACTTCAGCCTTCCGGCCGTGGAGCGGGATGGGACCGTATCATTGGCCGACTACCGCGGCAGGAGCCCGCTGCTGCTGGCCCTCTTCCGCGGGGTGTACTGCCCGTTCTGCCGGCGGGCCATCGCGCAGATGGGTCTCACGCGGCAGAAGCTCCAGGCGGTCGGTGTGGAGACGCTCGGGATCGTCGCGACCAGGCCGGAAAATGCCCGGCTCTACTTCCGGTATCATTCCACGCGCCTGCCGCTGGCCGCCGACGGGGATTTGATCACACACCGGGCCTATGGCGTGCCGAG
>JACQWA010000285.1 GCA_016209425.1 Candidatus Rokuibacteriota bacterium | reverse complement strand
GTCCCTGCACGGTGCGAATGTCGTGGCTCTCCTCCAGCAGGTGGGTGGCAAACGAGTGACGGAAGGTGTGGCACGTGGCCTGCTTGGCAATCCCGGCGCCGCGGACCGCATCCTTCACAGCCCGCTGCAGAACGGATTCGTGGAGGTGGTGGCGGCGACGCTGGCCGGTGACGCGGTCCACGTAGTGCCGGCAGCTCGACCCAACCGGCGCCTTGCCGGACGTCAGTCTCGTGTTGCTCGCATACACGTTGTATGTGGGCCACCAGCGCGGGCTTGACCGCGGCCGGCAGCATCGTCACCCGATCCTTGCTCCCCTTGCCGTCACGGATCACGATCTGGTTCGTCGCGCAGTCGACGTCCTTCACTCGCAGGCGGCAGCATTCCAGCAGACGAAGTCCCGCGCCGTACAGCAGGATCGCCATGAGCCGTGGCAGGCCGCCGAGCCGCTGGAGGACAGCGCGGACCTCGTCGCGCGTCAGCACGACGGGCAGGGACTGGAGCCTCTTGGCCCGGACGACGTCGTCGAGCCACGGGAGCTCGACGCCGAGCACTTCGCGATACAGGAAGAGCAGGGCACTCAGGGCTTGGTTCTGGGTGGAGGCCGCGACCTTGTCGTGAACGGCGAGAGATGTCAGGAAGGCGGTGACTTCGGCGGCGCCCATCTCAACCGGGTGGCGCTTGCCGTGGAAGAAGATGTACCGCTTGATCCAGTGGACGTACGCTTTCTCGGTGCGACGGCTGTAGTGTCGGGTACGGATGTCCTCGCGGACGCGGTCGAGGAGCCGCGGTTTGGGCGCACCGGCCGGACCGGTCTCACGCGCGACGAGGGCCGGGGCAAACACATGGTCCGACCCCGCAGGGTACAACATCGGTCCGCTCGACCGAAGTGCGACCATTCCCACGGCCCCTTGTGGTGGCCGACCCAGCATAGTCCATCCGCTCGGGGCACGCAAGGTCAACTCCGCTGTACTCGGTCCGATACAGGTCAGGAGGTGGGCTGGCGCGGGGGTTGGCGTGGAAGTCGAAGCCGTCGATCTGCGCTACGCCTTCAGCCTCAGCCGCAGGAGCCGCCGGGCATTGCCCTCGTAGATCTTCGCCTTCTCATCGCCAGTGGCGCGCATCCGTTCCATGGCGGCGATGGTCTCGCGGATGAACCCCGGGCCTTTCTCCGGGTCGAAGGGCATGTCGGTGCCGAACAGCACCCGATCGGCGCCGAAGAAGGCCAGGCCGCACTCCATGGCGTGGTGCGCCCCGAAGAGGGCGGTGTCGGCGTAGAACATCTTGAAGTAGTCGAGGGGGCGGCGCTTGAGCCGCGTGAGGGTACCGGCGTCGTCGGGATCGTCGCTCCGGCTCCCGAGCTGGTCGAGGCCGTGGCCCGCCCGTCCTTCGAAGTACGGGAGCATCGCGCCCATGTGGTGGGTAATGATCTTGAGGTCGGGGAGCCGATCGAAGAGCCCCGAAAACACCAGCCGCCCCATGGCGATGGTGGTCTCGTAGGGCCAGCCGAACGCCCACCAGAGATCATACCTGGAGCGTTCCTCCGAGGGATAGTCGGCGAACGAATCCGGCCGGGCAGGGTGCATCCAGATCGGTAGCTGGTGCCCCGCCATCAGCTCGAAGATCGGCCGGAACGCCGGCTCGTCCAGGGGACGGCCGTTGACGTTGGAGAAAATCTGAACGCCCGTGGCGTGAAGGTCGCTGATGGCGCGGTCGATCTCCTTGAGCGCGGCGTCCGGGTTGTTCATCGGGAGCGAGGCCACGAAGCCGGGAAAGCGGTCGGGGTACTTGGCCAGGATCTCGGCCATCCCGTCGTTGGCCAGGCGCGCCAGGTCCGGGGTGACCTCCGGGCCGGCCAGCGCCTCGATGGGGGGGGAGGCCAGCGTGAGCACCTGGAGGTACCCCTCGTAACGATCCATGATCCGCAGGCGCAACTCCAGATCCACCAGCACCGGGATGCCGCGGGTCCGTTTCTGCATGTAGCGCCCCGCCGTCGATACCTGGAGCATCCGATCAAAGAACTTCCGGGGGAAGATGTGCGGGAAAATGTCGATCTTCATGGAATCTCCCTAGCCCGAATTATGCACATAATTCGGGCTAGGCACCGAACATCGCATGGAAGTACCTAAGACTCCGAATTGTTTTCACCGGGCTTACACAATTTCCATGGCAACCAGAGGGTTCTGAGCGGAGATCGGAACACGGAACAGACCATGTTGAAATCCATGCGATTTCGTAGAGCCCGGATTATTCTCGTGAATAATCCGGGCTTGCGGGATGGAGGCGCGCGCCGTTCCGTTCCCACAGGACGAGGAGGATGCCCAAGGCGAGGCCGCCGACGTTGGACGCCAGCCAGAACGCGCCCGACGGGGGAGGGAACAGGAGGAGCCCGGCCAGCGCCGCCAGCCCCCGCTTGGCCCAGCCGAGCGGACGGAAGAGGAATCCCGCGCAGCCGATCCCGAGCAGGATCACCCCCCCGGCCGCCGTGATGGCCGCCAGAAAGATTTCGGCGGGCGTCCCTTTGAGCAGCAGCGCCGGGTGATACGCGAAGAAGAAGGGGACGAGGTACGCGACGATCCCGAGGCGCACGCCGGCCCAGCCCGTCTGCATGAAATCCGCCCGCGCGATGGAGGCGGCGGCGTAGGTGGCGAGGCAGACGGGCGGGGTGATCATGGAGAGCATCCCGAAGTAGAAGAGGAAGAGGTGGGCCCCGAGCGGGGCGATCCCGAGCTGAACCAGCGCGGGGCCGACGAGGACGGCGAGCATCACGTAGATCACCGCCGTCGGCATCCCCATGCCGAGCACGATGCAGACGATGGCGGTCAACGCCAGGAGCGCGAAGGCGTTCCCCCCCGCGAGGGAGACCAGGAGGAGGGAGAACTTGAAGCCGAGCCCCGACAGCTGGAGCACCCCGATGACGAAGCCCGCCAGCGCCGTGATGACCACGATGTCCAGGAGCACGCGACCTGTCTCCTCGATCGCCGTCAGCAGTTTCCGAACGGTGAGCCGGTCCTCCCGCTGAAGGGCTCCGACCACGAGCGTCGCGATGACCGCGACCATGCCGGCCTTTCCGGCCTCCCACACGGCGATCATCAGCGCGTAGACCAGGAGCACGAGCGGAACCAGGAAGCTCCATCCCTGCCCCATGACGCTCCCGAACCGGGGGAGCCGGTCGCGCGGCAGGCCCGCGAGGTGTCCTCTGGCGGCTTCCAGGTCCACCTGAACGAAGAGCGCGAGGTAGTAGAGGAGGGCAGGGATCACCGCGGCCAGCGCGACCTCGCCGTAGGGGATGGCCAGGTACTCGGCGATCAGGAACGCCGCCACCCCCATGACGGGAGGCATCATCTGGCCGCCCGTGGAGGCGACCGCCTCGATCGCCGCGGCCAGGTGGGGGGCGTACCCCGAGCGCTTCATCATCGGGATCGTAATCGCGCCGTCCACGACCACGTTGGAGACGGCGCTTCCCGACACGGTCCCGAAGAGGCTCGAGGCGACGACGGCGACCTTGGCGGGCCCGCCGCGGTAGCGCCCCATGGCGACCAGCGCCAGGTTGGTGAGGAACTTGTCCCCGCCCACGGCGTAGAGCGCCTGGCCGAAAAAGATGAAGGCCACCACGATCGTCGCCGTCACCGCCAGGGGGAGGCCGAAGAGGCCGTTGGTGTCCAGGTAGAGATAGACGGCGATCCGCTCCCAGCTGGAGCCTTTGGCCGCGAAGGGGTCGGGCAGGAGGTAGGCGAACTTCGCGTACAGGATGAAGGCCGCGCCCAGCGCGACCATGACCCAGCCCACGAGACGGCGCGTGGCTTCCAGGACGAGGAGGATGGCGAGGGCGCCGAGCCCCACCTTGTCGGCGGTGAGGACCCCGAGCCGGTAGGCGATCGTGGGGTACATGACGGCCACGTACGCCCCCACGGTGAGCCCGCCCAGACAGAGGAGCCAGTCGTACAAGGGGACGCGGTGGCCCGGCGACCGGGCATGCGACTTGACGCCCAGGAAAACGGCCCCCAAGGCCAGGGCGAGGAAGAGGCCGAGGTACTGCTCCTTGAACACCGCGTGCGCGAGCAGCTGGTGGGCCTGGAGGGCCCACGCGGCGCCGACCAGCGTGAGGGCCGAGAGGAGCGCGCGCTCGGCGGCCCGAGCGGCGCCCGTCAGCGACCTGAACTTCGAGGGTTCCGCGCCCACCTAGGGGTTGATGGCGAGCAGTTTCTGCTGGACCTCGTCCATGGCGGCGGACCAGACCCCGCGTTCCTTGTAGAAGCGGATCGCGGCCGGATGATACGGCATCGTCACGTCCGCCGTGGCGGCTCGCTCTCGGGTCCACTCCTTGAAGACGGGATGGAGCGGGGGGAGCTTTTCCACGTTTTCCCAGATGGCCTTGAGCGCGCTTTCGATCACTCGATCGGGGACGTTCTTGCCGGCGGTCAGATAGTTGTCGTAGGCGATGACGCAGGTGTCCTCCACGACGGCCGTCGCCGTGCCCGCCTTGACCCAGCGCGGGTAATACCCCGGCACGGCCTGCCGGAGGCGCCGCTCGCCTTCGGGCGAACAATCGATGGAGATGTGGCGCACCCCCACTGCGGCGTCGGCCTCCTTCACCTTGGCGCCGCCGATCGCAAACTCGCTCACCTCGGCCCGACCCTGGACGAGGGCATCCACGCCGTCGTTCACCGCCGGGACCGGGACGACCTTCACGTCGTTCCAGGTCAGCCCGGCGCTGGAC
>JACQWA010000284.1 GCA_016209425.1 Candidatus Rokuibacteriota bacterium | reverse complement strand
GGGTGGAGGGGACCGCGACCAGGTACTTGCGCCAGGAGTCGAGGAAGGAGTTGGCGTGGGGGTGACGTAAGAGGTGCACCGAGAACAGGAAGTGGGGGTGGACCGGTTCCCGGATCAGCGACATCGCCGCCTCGCGGAGCGTCCGATTGCCCTTGTGGAGGTTGCACCGCAGGCAGGCGGCCACCACGTTGGTCCAGGTCGTCTCGCCGCCCCGCGAGCGTGGCAGGACGTGGTCGACGGTCAGGCGTTCGCCCCGCCGGGCACAGTACTGACAGGTGTAGCCGTCCCGCCGGAGGATGTTCTTCTTGTTAAAGGCGACCCGGTCCAGGAACGGCTTCCGGATGTAGACGGCCAGCCGGATCACCGCCGGAAGCTGGAAGCTGACCGAGGGAGAGCGGATGACCCGCGGGGACGGCTCGACGCTCTCGGCCTTGCCGCTCAGGAGGAGGGTGATGGCCCGTTTGGCGTTGGTGAAGTGGAGCGGCTCGAACGTATAGTTGAGGACCAATACCGCAATTTCATCCATATACCTCTGAAAGGATAGTCAGGAGGCTCCCCGCTGTCAACCTTTCGGGGGAAACCCGGGAAACCCCCAGGAGGCTGAAAGGATTGACGGGGAGGGCTGTCTCAGACCAGGAACCGCCAGAGAAACTGGGCGGATCCCGCGAGCAGCGTGAAGATCACCAGGGCGGCATGCGGGTTCAGGAATACCAACGCGAGGAGGCCGCAGAGGATGACAAAGCACCCCGCGTAGAATCGCACCTCGCGCTCATCGACCCATGCCTGCGGGTCGAGGATCCGCATAGCGTTCTCGACCAGGTAGATGGGAGAATATACAAGGCAGAAGGCCAGGAAGAGCGCCGAAAGGGCGAGGATTCCCCCCAAGGCTCCCGCGATCCCCCAGACCACCCACCTGAACATGCCGTCAACCAGCACTTCCTCGATGGCCGGGGGGAGCGACTGGGGATGATAGTAAAGAATCAACAGGGTCAGCGTATAGAGGGGAAGGATCACCTCCATCCAGGGGCGACTTTGGCGGTAGTCCATCAGAGTCAGGATTCTTCGGCTGGATGTCATCAAATCGACCCTGCCAAGTCCATATGCATGACGAATGCCAAAGGCCTAACCGCTTGAGTTTTTGAATCTTTTGCCAATACCGAGCGGCAGACGTGTCAACTCAGGGCCGGGAGTGACATCCGGCGCTGTCAATTTTCCTATAGAAGAAATCCGGAAGGGAACGGGTCCTCGCGGGTCAGTACGAGGGTGGCGATCCCCGTCAGGTGGGCCCGGCCCGTGACTTCCGGGACGACCGCCGGGTACTCCCCCACCCGGGTCGTCTCCGTCAGGCGCCCGGTGAAGGTGCTCCCGAGGATGGATTCGTGGCGGAAAGCCTGACCCACCGCCAACCGCCCGCGCGCGTGAAGGCTGGCCATCCGCGCGGAAGTGCCGGTCCCGCAGGGCGAGCGGTCGAGCCCCAGGGGAGACACCACCACGGCGTTCTTGAAGTCGACGCCCGGGGTCGCCGATCCGGAGTAAAACTGCACGTACAGGAGCCCCTTGGCCGAGGGGCGCTCGGGATGAATCAGCGGGAACTCCGCCTCGATGCGACGGCGGATGGACTCCCCGGCCTCGACGATCCGCGACGCCTCCCGGCACTCGAGGGTCAGACCGACGGCGTCCGCGGGGACGATCGCGTAGAAGTGACCCCCGTAGGCAAGGTCGAAGGGGACGCTCCCGAGCCCCGGGACGTCGACCTTGGCGTCCAGCTGGAGGGAAAAAGACGGCACGTTCCGGATGGTGGCCGCGGTCACGCGGTCGCCGTTCACCGTCACTCGACAGCGCACGAGGCCCGCAGCAGTCTCCAGGGCGAGCGTGGTCTCCGGCGCGTGGGCCATGACGCGCCCCGTCTCGACGAGCATGGTCGCGATGGCGATGCATCCGTGGCCGCACATGTGGACCGGTCCAGAGGGCTCGATGAAGACGACGCCCGCCTGCGCGTCGGGGTGGCAGGGCTCGGTGAGCATCGCCCCGCACATGGCGGAATGGCCGCGGGGCTCGTAGAGGACGAAGCCCACAAGGTCTCTGAGCGCGCGATCCACGTAGTCGCTTTTGGCGAGCAGGGTCGCGCCGGGGAGGGGGGGAGACCCGCCCACCACGATCCGCATGGGCTCGCCCTCGGTGTGATAGTCCAGGACCGACAGCACGCGCTTGAACGTCATGAGTCCTCCTGACAGAGGGGGCAGGGGCCAGCGGAGGTGCCCGAGCGAGCTACGGCGCCGAGGCGAGGAGGTCTGAGCGGGAGGAGCATCCCCCGGCGGCACTGCGAGGTAGTTCATCCACGGAACAGGTGCTTCAGGAGGAAGAGGAGGTTGGCGGGCCGCTCGGCCAGCCGCCGCATGAAGTACCCGTACCACTCCTCTCCGAAGGGGACCAGCACCCGCAGCCTCAGCCCCTGCCGCTGGAGCGGAACGTGGAGGTCCTGGCGGATCCCGTAGAGCATCTGGATTTCGAACTTCTCCGGCGGGATGTGAAGCTCGC
This sequence comes from Candidatus Rokuibacteriota bacterium, assembly GCA_016209425.1. Classification (GTDB taxonomy): domain Bacteria; phylum Methylomirabilota; class Methylomirabilia; order Rokubacteriales; family CSP1-6; genus JACQWA01. The sequence goes on along the minus strand of JACQWA010000284.1, from coordinate 9,105 downwards.
GAGCCCGGCGGGCTGCCCGCGCGATGAGCCGCTCGTCGTGGGTGGCGAAGGCCGGGTACGTGCCGGCGGCGAGCGCCTCGGGGGAACAGAGCAGGTCCATCAGCCGCTCGTAGCTTTCGTCGACTTCGCCCTTCGTGGGAAAGGCCAGCCGCGGCGGCTCCCGATACGCGCCCTTGCAGAGACGGACGGTGGCCCCGAGACGGATCAGGCGACGGATGTCGGCCTCGCTCCGCCGAAGGTAGGCCTGGATCACACACGCTGCGTTCGGGTAGCGCGGCCTGACAGCTTCGTAGAGGGCGAGGGTTCGGTCGGTGTAGGCCGAAGATTCCATATCGATCCAGCACAGGGTCGCGCCGGCTTGCGCCCGCTCCAGGACGCGCGCAAGGTTCTCCCGGCAGAGGGCCTCAGAGAGGTCGAGCCCCAGGTGCGTGAGCTTGACGGAGGGGACGCCGCGGAGGTTCCGCCGCTTGATCTCGTCGAGGAGACCCACATAGACGTCGGCCGCACGCTGGGCGTCCACCTCGGTGCCAACGTTTTCCCCCAGATAGGTGATCGCTGAGAGGAGCCCCGCGTCCTGGATTCGCCCGATGACGGCCAAGGCATCATCGGCGGCGGTGCCCGCGACGAACCGCCGGACCAGCCGACGCGTGAACGGCAGCCGGTCCATCGCCCGGCCGAGGCGTGGCTGGCCCGAGAGAGAGAGAAGCACGCTCCTCAGCATACTGGGACCCTAGCACCGGGGCCGGGAGCGGGTCAAGGCGAGACGCGAGAGAGGTGCTCGATCAGGATCCCTTCGCGGAGGCCGAAGTCGCTCACGATGACCGACGCGAACCCGAAGTGATCCATGACGGCGAGGCAGATGGCCGTCCCAGGGATGATGAGGTCGGCGCGCCCAGGCGGGAGGCAGGGTAGCTCGGCCCGGGCCGCCATCGGCAAGGCGCCGAGGCGCGCCAGGAGCCGGTCGATCCGGTGACGCTCCAGCACGTACCCCTGCACCCGCTCGGGATCGTAGGCGGCAAGCTCCTGGTCCAGTGCCGCCAGCGTGGTGACGGTCCCGGCCGTACCCACGAGGTGATCCGGCCGGGGATGCCGGCCGAAGTCGGCGAGCCCGGTCGAGAGACGGGAGCGGATTTCCCCCTCCATCTCGGCGTAGCGGGCCCAGTCGACGGGTCCGGCGGTCAGGTACCGCTCGGCAAGCGGGACGACCCCGAGCGCCAGGCTCACCGCCCCCGCCAGCCGGCGCTCCCGGGCCAGGCTGAACTCGGTGCTCCCTCCGCCGATGTCGAAGAGAACGAAGGAACCGGTCAGGGCCGAAAGCCCGTGAAGGGTTCCGAGGAGGGCCAGGCGAGCCTCTTCCTCTCCCGCCACCACCCGCACTCTGTGTCCCACAGTCCGGTGGACGCGATCCACGAAGGCTTGGCGGTTTGGGGCGTCGCGGACCGCGCTGGTGGCGACGATCAGGACGTCGTGCGCCCCCAGCGCCTCGGCCTGCGCGCAAAAGTCCGCCACGGTCGCGATCGTCCGCCGCATGGCGGCCTCGCCGAGCTGGCCGCTGGCGCTGAGACCTTCGCCGAGGCGGGTGATGGTCTGGGCCTGAGAGAGCGGGCGCCACTCGGCGGCGCCCAAGACCTCGACGACGAGCAGCCGGACCGTGTTGGTCCCGAGATCGATGGCGGCGAGACGGCGAATGTGCACGAGTCGGGGCGATCCTCCGGGGGGGTCCGGAAGAGGGGGGCCGAGGCTAGGGACCGGCGAGACGTCGCAGTCTCAAGGCCTCGGCAACCACGTTCAGGACACGTTCCACCCGAAACGGCTTGACGAGCATCAGGTCCACGCCGGCCTGCTGGACTCGGGCCGGGTCCAGCAGATCGCCCCAGCCCGTGATCAGGACGACCGGGGTCACGGGGTTCATCTTCTTGACCGCTTGGGCGACCTCGAGCCCCGAGTACTCGGGCATCGACAGGTCGGTCATGACCAGATCAAAGGTCCCGCGCTGGAAGCGGGCGAGCCCCTCGAGACCGTCTCGGGCCGCCTCCACCGAGTGCCCCGCGCCGGCCAGGATGTCCACCAGCATCCGGCGGATGTGGTCCTCGTCCTCGATCACCAAAATCGCGGCGGAACCGGGCGCGAGCTCCATCGCCGGCGCGGCGGTTGGCGCCGGAGCCGCGCCGACCGGGAGGGCGGTCGGCAAACCGATCCTCACGGTCGTTCCCCTTCCCTCCTGGCTCTCGATCTCGATGCTCCCCTTGTGGCGGACGACAATGCCGTGGACCACCGACAGCCCGAGGCCGGCGCGCTGCGGGGACCGGGTCGTGAAGAACGGCTCGAAGGCGCGCCGGCGCACCGACTCCGTCATCCCAGCGCCTGTGTCGGTCACGCTGAGCTCGACGGCATCCTGGCGTTTCCGCGTGCGGAGAGCCAGGCGACCACCGTTCGGCATAGCGTCGAGAGCGTTCAGGATCAGGTTGGTCATCATCTCCCGAAGCTCGGCGGGATTGCCGTGCACCGGCGCAGTCTCCTCGAGATCGGTCACGACCTCGACGCGGATTCCCCGCGCTTCAGCCTCGTCTTTCCACCGCGGGCGTGTGAGGCTGACGGCATCCTCGATCAGCCTGTTGAGGTCCAGCGAGGAGAGCTTCTCGGCGGTCTGCGTCACGGCAAAGCCCTGCAGCCGGCGCACGATGTCCGCGGCGCGCCAGGCCGCCTCCTGAATGACGCCCAGGTCCTCGCGGAGCGGCGTCTCGTGGGTTCGCTCCTGCATGAGCTGGGTCTTCCCGACGATGATCGCCAGGATGTTGTTGAACTCGTGGGCGATGCCGGCCGCCATCTCCCCGAGGGCCCGCATCTTCTCGCTTTGAACCAGCTGCTCCTGGGTGGCCTTCAGCGCCTCGTGGCCCTGCCGGACCTCGCTGAAGAGCCGCCCGTTCTCGACGGCGATGGCGGCCAGTCCGGCCAGGAGCTGAGCCGCCTCCACCTCGTCAGCGGAGAATTCCTTCACGGCGCGCTCCCCCAGATAGAGACACCCGATCAACTCTTCGCGGATCCGGAGCGGGACGAGCAGGGCGGAGCGCAGGCCGAGCGCCACCAGGAATGGATCCTCGGGTCCCGGGCGAGCGAGGAGGTCGGGGCAGACCACGGGCTGATGGCTGGCGAACAGCTCGGCCGTCAGACCTTCGCTGGCACGCGGGCGCCACTGTTCCAGCACCCCCTCGGGAAAGCCGTAGCTGCCTCCCGGCCTCAATTCCCCATCCGGCCGGGCGATGGCGATGGCGGCCCCCCGGACGCGTAGCAGACGACACCCGGCCTCGCAGGTCGAGGAGAGAATCTCCGCGATGTCGTAGCGGAGGCTCGTCCGCGCGGATACCCTCACCAGCTCTCGAAGCCGATCCACCTGGCCGGCGATCTTGTCCACGAGGCGGCGATGGACCAGCGCGGTGCCGATCCGGTCGGCGATGAAGGTCAGGAGCTGGACCTCGTCAACCGTGAAGGAAGCGGGACGGCCACGCCGCCCGGCGTAGAGCACGCCCAGCACCTCACTCTCGGCGCGGATCGGCAGCGCGATGGCGTCCCGCACCGGGAAGCGAAAGATGAAGGGATCGCTTGGCGTGCCGCCCACGGGCGTGGCGTACACGAGCGGACGCCCCCCGCGAAAGGCCTCCCCCACGAGCCCCTCGCCCGGCAGGAGCGAGACCTCGAGAAGGTCATCCCGGCGGAACCCCCGCGAGGCCCGGGGATAGAGCCGACCCCGGTCTGCGTCCAACAGGAAGAGCACCGCGCGGTCCACGATCAGAAGGCGGGTGATCCGATCAATGGCAAGCCCAAACGCCTCGTTGGCGTCCAGGCCGGTGGATGGGATCGCGGCGATCTCCTGGAAATGGGCCAGGGCTGTCTGGAGGGGTTCGGCGAGCGGTTCCCCGACGCCCTCACGGGGGGCGCCGGGCGGGGTTTCGGGCGTTACGGCCTTCCGGAGCACCTCGGGTTCAAGCTGTTGCAGGCGCTGACGCAGCGATTCGAGCGTCCGGCCGATCTCCGCGAGGGAATCCCACAGGGATTTGTCCGGCGGCTCCTGCTGGGGGTGGTCCATCGCAGATCCTTCCAGAGCCCGCGGACCGGGTCGCATCGTCGGCGGAAAGGCGTCTGCGGGGCCCCAACCGCGGAGAGGAAAGAAGCGAGGAAGCCCACGCCGCCAAAGCCGGGCGGATTATAGAAAGAACCGCGAGCCCAAGTCAAGGAATTCCCGGGGCAGGTCATTCGCTCCAGTCCCCACTTGCACGCCGGGACCCCAGAAGCAAACCGCCCCCTCCGAGGGGGAGAGGGGGCGTGAGGGCGGCTTCGCAGCTTACTTCTTGAGCGTGCGGATGTAGTGGACCAGCGCCCAGCGGTCCTTTTCCGCGAGGTGCTTCCAGGGCGGCATCGGGCCGCGACCGTTGCTGATCTTCCAGAAGATCTCCCCGTCGGTCTCCGACTGGACGGCCGGCGACGTCCAGTTGGCAGGCTTCACCGGCAAGGCGGCGGCCGCTGGGCCATCCCCGACCCCCTTGGCTCCGTGGCAGGCGACGCAGTTGGTCTCGGCGATTTTCCTGGCCTCAGCGACGACCTTGTCCGATTTGGCCACCGGGTTTTTTAAACTTTTGGCGTCGGGCGGGGCGACCCACTTCCCCTGGGCCCAGACCCCAGTGCCCAGCGCGAGAGCCGCTATCACGGCCACTCCGAGGGTTGGCATCTTCAATGAACGCCAGCGCGCGATCATGTTCCCTCCCCTTTCGGTGTTGCTCAGTTTCTTTGACGGGCGAGGCCAGTCCTCCATTCAAGCATCGGCGCCCGATTTAACCTCGCTCCCCTGGCCGTGGTCAAGCGCTTTTTCGGGTCTGGCCTGGGCTCACGTCCCCCAGCAGCCAGCAGATCCCTGCCACCACGCCGTAGGACCCCGCCAGGACCGCCGGGATGGTGGACTCGACGGTCCACGGCCAGACCAGCGCGCCGTTGGGGAGCGGCGAGTGGATGATCCCGAACAAGGTTGCCACGCTCGCCACCGCGAAGACCACTCCCGCGAGCCTGAGCCGTCCGTCGATGATGAACGCGACCGTGCACCCCCACAGGAGTGCGGTCAGGATGAACCCGTTTCCCAGGATCAGGAGCGTCTGGTAGACCGCCCTCGCTTCGCCTCCCAAGTCGGCAAATCCCTTCCCGACCGACGCCAGGAGCGATCCTTCCTGGATGAGGAGGAGCGTCGCCACCGCCGGGAGGAAGCTGATCGCCACCGCGGGGGCGTGGCGCGCGGGGCTCGCGAGGAACGCCTGGGCGGTGATCTCGAGGCCGATGAAGACCAGGATCGGCGCCACCGCGGCCTCTGGCAGGAGGCCGACGAGAAGGGCGACCACGCCGACCATGGCCCCCACCCCAACGACAAGGCCCGTGGCCAGGGTGTAGCCGGCCCGGGCGCCCATGGCCTTGTAGGCCGGGTGGCCGATGTACGGGGTATTCTGGATCACCCCGCCGCAGGCCCCGGCGATCACGGTGGCGACCGCCTCCGTCAGGAGGATGTCGCGGGTGCGGTACTCGTCGCCCACGGCGATGGCCGACTCGGTATTGTCGATCCCGCCGATGATGGTCGCCAGTGCAAACGGGATGGCCACGGAGAGGTACGGGAGCGTGACCTCAAGGGCGTCGAGCCAGGCCAACGTGGGGAGCGGCGGCGTCAGCGTCAGAGTGGAAATCGCCCCTACCGGATGACCGGGTCCCCCGAGCCCCAGTCCCTGGCGCCCCCAGAAGATCGCCGTCCCGACCACCACCGCGGCGAACGCCCCGGGGAGCCGCGCCGGGAGGCTCCGCTTTCCCACCAGCGCGACCAGGAGCACTGCCAGGGAAACCAGGCCGACCAGCGGATCGGCGAAGATCTTGAGGGCCGGGAGGAAGGCGATCAGCAGGATTGCCACGCCGGCAATCGAGCCGAGAAGAGCGGCGCGCGGGACGACGCGCCGCACCCAGTCTCCCCCCAGCGAGAGCAGGAGCTTCACCCCTCCCATCGCAACCGTCACGCCCATCCCCACCCGCCATGCCAGGTGCGGGTCATGCGTGAGCAGCATGACGGGGCCCAGCACGCCGAAGACGACCCCGAACAGAGAGGGCGTGTCGATGCCGAATGGCATGGCGGTGACGTCCTCCCGGCCGGTCCTGCGCGCGAGCTTCACCGCCAGCCACGTGTAGGCCAGGTCGCCGACCAGCACACCGAGGGCGGTGCCGGGAATCATCCGGAAGAGGACCAGGTCGGCAGGGAACTTGAAGAGACCGATGAGGAGCGACGAGAGGATCACCAGCTGGGTCAGGTTGTCGAGGGCGAGGCCGAAGAAGGCGTTGACGTCGCCGGCGGCGTACCAGCGAAGGCGTGGGCGCGAAGCGGAGGTCATGGGGAGGAAGAACTTGTCAGTCAGGCGGACCGGCTGGCACGACCTCCCCCGCTTTCCAACAGTTCGCGCGCCCAGCCGCGAACGCGCGTGGCCTCGGCCTCGCACCACGCGAAGCTCCCCTTGCCGGCTCCCACCTCGTCGAAGGAGAGCTCAATGGCGGGTTGATCCAGCGGCGGGTGGAAGCGCTCGCCCAGGCGCAGCCTCACGCCGAAGCTCTTTCCCTCGCGCTCATCCCCGGCCTCCACGATCGCCTCCACCCGCGGGCTCTCGCGCTTGGCGTGGGAGGTGACGAACCCCCGGAGCCAGCGCCCCACTTCCTCGTAGCTCCCCCCCGCGAACACTCATCTATCCTACCAGATCACCAGCGGACGGACCGGCCGTAGCAGTACAGCGCGATGGCGAACAGGAGCAAGGTCTGGGCCCCGTTGAGCCAGCCACCCGGCGTGACACGGTACACGGTGCCGATCATCCCCGCCATGTACGCGAGGCCCAGGACGAAACAAACACCCGCCAGAAGCATGCAGAGGACGATCAGCGTGCGGAGGATTTCCATGGCTGCCTCCCTTCCACCTGACGGGTCACCGGATCTGGCCTTCCCCGGAGCCCTGGCCAGGCAACTTAGCCCTCCAGGAGTTTGCGATTCGGGCCAGAGTGTTCAGTTTCAGGCCACGGTGGAGGCTGGTATATAATCGCGGCATTCGAAACCGTCGCTGACCGGGACCCATGATGATCGCCCTGGAGCCAATTGAGTACGGGAACGCGCGCAGAGTAGTTGAACGGCTCGGCCTCGGCCCACTGCTCACTCAACTGCTCGCCACCATCAAGAAGTGCCAGATTTTCATCATGAGAGAGAAAGAAGGCAATGGCGCAGGCGCAATCGCCGACAAACTCGTTAGAATGCTCAAGGGCGTGGAGGGATGGCGTGAAGGGAAAACTGCCGAGGGCGAACCGGATTTTCTTGCTGCATCGATTACAAAGGAGCGCGGGTCTGCATCGGAGTCGAAATTCAAATTTCAGCAAGGTCCGTCCAGGTATACCAAGATGTGGTCCACCTTCGTAGTGCTGTTCGAGAAAGGAAGATTGACGCCTGTGTTATCGTCATAAACTCAGATGAAGCAAGACGGCTTTCGGCCAGAGGCGGTTCCCAAACGCCGGACGCGGCACTAAACGTTATCGCCATGGAACCCGGAACCCATATTTTCTTGCCGGGTGCCTGAAAATGCCCATCACCTCTTCCGGTGGCCTTCCGGAGGCTGTCAGTCCGATCCTCTCCTGAAAGCGGCTAATGATGGGTTCGCAGTCGGCGATTTCCGACCCCACCCAAAAGCGTTTCAGTTCCTCGGCCGTCTGATAAGTGGACCCTCCTCCCCCGAACGGATCAACGACGATGTCCCCAGGAATCGTCGAAATCTGAATCGCCCGTCTGGGAATCATCGGCTTGAGCTCGTTGATCTTACGCACTTTGAATTTTCGATGGCGGTTTGGGGATGTGTCATCCCAGAAATCGGTTAGGTTGAGTCCGGCCGGGTTCAAATATTTCCTGTGGCCGCCGTAATCTTTGATATCCTTGCCGCAGTGGCGACATACGGGAATCCGAAGGCGAACTCGATTGAAGCGGGTCGGCATACCCTTGGTAAAATACAGCAGCGCATAGTGAGCCGGATAGAGCTTTCTGCCTCTCGGGAACGTTCCCTTCATTGAAACCGCGATCCAATGACGAAACGTTAAGTGCTCGTCAAGGAAGACGGCAAAGTGATAGGCCCACTGGGGCAGTATGTAGATGAAAATTGTACCCCCGGGCTTCAATATCCTCGCGCACTCCTCTAGCCACGCGAAGGACCAATCCAAATACTCCTTCTTTTCGAGCCGGTCGTTGACTTTGGCGTCCCCGTAATCTTTTCCAAGGTTGAAGGGCGGATCAGCGAAGACGCAGTCGACGGATTCGTCTTTAATGGAACGTAACAGCTCTAAACAGTCACAATTGTAGAGGACGCCGAGAGAAGTCGTCAAAACCGGCAGGATAATCTCTTTACCATGATAGGGAGAGAACTCTTCAGAGAATACATCGGAAGCGTCTGCGACACGATAAGAATTCTGTTTCGGCAATCGCCGCCTCGCCGGCGCCTCGATTTTCAAGCCAAGCCTCCCAATTACGATGAGATTACACCTAACGGATGCCCAGGGACAGAGTCCACGATTTCATACACCTGAAGCTTGCCCGGCTTGGTCATGCGGCCGTTGCGCGATTCAGCCCTAGCACTCGTTGTAGCCGCAGGACAGGCACTTCTTGCACCCTTCCTCGTAGATCAGGGTGGCCTGCCCGCACTCCTTGCAGAGGTCGCCGATCCGGTGCGGCCTGGAGCCGTTGTCCTCCGCCGAGGCGTCGCCCCTCACCTGGCCCAGGTGCTCGGCCAGCGTGCGGGCGAGGGCATCGGGGAGTGAGAGCACCTTCGCGGGCCCGAAGCCGGTGGGCTGGCCGCCGCCGATGCGGGACAACTGATTGATCACTTCCTCCATCCGACGCCTGGCGGAGAACGGCGATGGCAGGCGGAGGATGAGAGAGACCAGGCGCCCGAGCGCCTCGGCCACCGCCATGGTGTCTGAGCCCCCTTTCCCGACTTGGACAAAGACCTCGAACGGCTCGCCGTCGGCGGTCTCGTTCACCGTGATGAACGCGGTGCCGATCGGGGTCTCCATC
>JACQWA010000029.1 GCA_016209425.1 Candidatus Rokuibacteriota bacterium | reverse complement strand
TATGCATCATCTCCGGGGCCGTTGTTCTCGTAGAACGGCTCGAAGATGATCACCTCGTCACCGGGGTTCAGCACGGCGAGCAGGGTGGAGAGCATGGTTTCGGTGGAGCCGCAACAGACCGTGACGTTCCGGTCGGGGTCCAGCTCCATGCCGTAGAACTTCCGGTACTTGTCGGCGATCGCCTGCCGGAGTCGCGGCGTCCCCCAGGTAATCGCGTACTGGTGGAAGTCGCCGTCCAGCGCCCGGTGGGCGGCCTCCACGAGCTCCCGGGGCGGCGGGAAATTCGGCATGCCCTGGGCGAGGTTGACGCCCCCGTGCTGATTGTTGACCCGGGTCATCTCCCGGATCACCGACTCGGTGAACCCCTGCACCCGCTTGGAGATCATGCGCGGCGCTGCGACTTCTTGAGCCGGATCACCACCCCGTGAGATCTTTCTCGTGGAACACCTAGGGGACCACGACGTCCCGCTCCACGGGATCCACCTTGACCCCCTTGCCCTTGAGCCAGGCGATCCCGCGCTCCAGGTTCTCCTCTTTCCCCTCAAGCTCCAGGACCACCCAGCCGTGGTCGGCCTTGACGTCCGCCCGGCGGATGTTGGTCACGATGTCGAAGTCCTTCACCAGGTGATAGATGATCGGCTCCTGGATGCGCTCGGGAGGGAACGTGAGCCGGACCCTCATCCGGGCCATCTCAGGCAACGCGCGAGCCGCCCCCGGCGATCGCCGGAACGATCGAGACGTGGTCGCCGTCCTTGAGCGCCGTCGTCTTCCCTTGCAGGAAGCGGATGTCCTCCTCGTTGACGTAGATGTTGATGAAGCGCCGGACCTCGCCTCCGTCCTCGACCAACCGCTCCCGGAGCCCCGGATACTGCCGCTCCAGGTCTTCGATCAGATCCGCCACGCTGTCGCCGTTCGCCTGCACCTCTCCGGCGCCCTTCGTCACCGCCCTGAGGGGGGTAGGGATTCGGACCAGAACTGGCATCATCGATTCTCCTTCTTGCCCTGTTGCCCGGCCTGAAATTTCAGCTCCGCCAGCGCCCGGTCGAAGGCCGAGAGCGACGGCCGGATCATGACGTGGGTCTCGAGCCGCTCGGAAAGCACGTCGGGGGTCTTGAGCCCGTTGCCGGTGATGCAGACCACGACGGACTCATCCCGGGGAATCACCCCTGCCTCGATCAGTTTCTTCGTCACCGCCACGGTGACGCCCCCCGCCGTCTCGGTGAAGATCCCCTCGGTGCGGGCCAGGAGCAGGATGCCCTCGACAATCTCTTCGTCGCTGACATGCTCGCCGTAGCCCCCGGACTCCTTCACCGCCCGGTAGGCGTAGTAGCCGTCGGCGGGGTTGCCGATGGCCAGCGATTTCGCGATGGTGTTGGGTCGCACCGGGATCAGGACATCGGTGTCGTTCTTCACCATGGTCACGATCGGGCCGCATCCCGCGGCTTGGGCGGCATGCATCTTCGTGGCCGCCCGCTCCACCAGGCCCAGCGCCGTGCACTCCCTGATCGCCTTCCAGATCTTTGTGATCAGCGACCCCCCGGCGCAGGGAACGACCATGTGGGCCGGCGCCCGCCAGCCAAGCTGTTCGAGAATCTCGTACCCGTACGTCTTGGAGCCTTCGGAGTAGTACGGCCGGATATTGATGTTGACGAAGGCCCAGCGGTACTTGTCCGAGACCTCCGAGCAGAGGCGGTTGACCTCGTCGTAGGTCCCCTCCACGGCCACCAGCGTGGGGTGATAGACGAGCGTCCCGACGATCTTCCCCTGCTCGAGGTCCGCCGGAATGAAGATGTAGCTCTTGAGTCGCGCCTCGGCCGCGTGGGCGGCCACCGAGTTGGCCAGGTTCCCGGTGGAGGCGCAGGCCACGGTGTCGAAGCCGAACTCCCTCGCCTTGGTCACCGCCACGGCCACCACCCGGTCCTTGAACGACCAGGTCGGGTGGCACACCGAGTCATTCTTGATGTAGAGTTCGCTGACCCCCAGCTCTTCGGCGAGATTCTGCGAGCGGACCAGCGGGGTGAAGCCGACGTGATGGCCGACGGCGGCATCGCCCTCGATCGGCAGGAGATCCCGGTAGCGCCAGATGCTGGGAGGGCCCGCGGCGATAGAGGTTCGGGTGACGATCCCCCTCAAGGCTTCGTAGTCGTAGTCCACCTCGAGGGGCCCGAAGCAGAACTCACAGATGTGGACGGGCGCCGATGGATACCTGCGTCCGCACTCGCGGCACTTCAGACCTCTGAGTTTTTCCATGGGCCGCTCCATCGGTAGGGGATTTGAGCCCCGGTTGATGCTACTCGATCGGGGATGGCCAGATCTCCCGATCACCGACCCAACACGCAATTTCCACTACTTAACACGCGTTTTCCGGGAATGTCAACCTCAGTCTCACGAGCTGGAACTTCATCGGCAATGACCCGGAGAAGTTCCGCCACTACGGGCCCATGGCGCAGGACTTCTTCGCCGCCTTCGGGCACGACGGTGTGGGGACCGTCGGCACGCCGACCACCATCAACTCCGGCGACAAGGCGGGCATCCTGATGATCCGCAGCGCAGGCCCTGGAGAAGCGGACTGCGGAGCAAAGTGAGGAAATCAAGACGCTCAGGGCCGAGAACGCCGAGCTCAAGGCCCGGCTGGAGCGGCTGGAGAAATTAGAGTGACAAAGGACGCGCTGGCGCAGAGGGAACGTCATAAATTCAGCACGAGCCTGAGAGCCCTCTCTATCTCAGCCATGCGGGCTGGAGGAAGAGATCCGGCGAGATTCGGCCTGTGAGTCTTGGGATCATAGAACCGGGCCGGATGCAGGGAGCGGATTTGAAAGCAAAGGAACACGGTGTCTATCGGAAGGCCGCTCTCTTTGGCCGTCACGCGGACGTTGGTGGGATAGTCACGAGGCACATTCTTTGCCTCGGTCCCAACCACAATGGTCACAACTAAGGGCTGGCGGTTAATGGCGTCTGTGGAGACCACCAAGACAGGTCGCCGACCAGCCTGTTCACGGCCTTTTGTCGGCTCGAGATTAACGGAGTAGATCTGGGCGCGGCTCATCATCCCTGAGGCCGTCCGCCTCAGTGGTGGCGAACTCTTTCGAGATTACCGCACACTCGGCTTGAATCGCCGGGTCCGCGGCCATCTGAGCCATCGCCTCTTCAAAGTCCCGCGCCTTGCGCTTGGCAGCGAATTCCTGAAGGGCTACGGTGACGAGACGGTTGAGGTTCTGACGGAGTTCAGGCGGGGCCACCTCGCTCACCTCCTTAACGAGCTGACGCGGCAGGGCAACGCTTCGCCGGACGGTCTTAGCCAAAACCTTGCCTTTCATGTCACACCTCCAATCACACATTTTGTAACCTGATGAGAGAGTTTTGTCAACAAGCACGCGATCCCACCGCGGCACCGGTAGAGATTGTGGGCGTCACCGATCCCGACAATGATCAAGTGACGATCACTATTACCGGCGTAACGCAAGACGAGCCGGTCAATGGCCTTAGCGATGGCGATACGAGCCCGGACGCCGTGCTCCAGACGAACAAGGCGCTACTTCGCGCCGAGCGCTCCGGCCTGCGGCGACCGACTACTCCGGGCCGATCGCGTGCGTAAACCGCACCGTCCCGCTCGCGTCGATGACCCGAACCGTCAGGCCGACGGCATCGATCGTCACTTCGCCGAAGTTATCGATCTCCCCCAGGCCGAAGAGCGAGCGCGGGTTCAAGCCCATGTCCAGCGGCCGGGGCCGCCCGCGGGACGCCGAGAGCGGCCCCGCGATCAACTCGTGAAACGCGAAGCCCGGCCAGGGGTGGTGGCGGATCAGCTCGGCGTGGTGGACGTCGGCGACGATCCAGACCAGATTCTTCACCCCCCGGTCCCGCAACGTTCGCAGGATGAGGTCCCGCTCCACGGCATACCCCGTCGCGTTCTCCTCCGGAAAGCCGAGCCGGTTGGCGTTGGACCAGGAGTCCCGGGCGGTCGGTCGTCCGGTCGGCACCGAAAGGGAGACGCTCGAGACGACGAGCTTCCAGGTGGCGGTGGAGGTCGAGACGTTGTCGATCAGCCACCGGCGCTGGGGCGGGCCCAGCATGGTCTTGCCGGGCCCGTCCGGGTCCTGGTTCGGGCTCCGGTACTGGCGGGTGTCCAGGACGAACACTTCCAGGAGCTTGCCCCAGCGGAACTTCCGGTACAGTCGGGTCGGGTCGTCGCGCGGCGGCTGGACCGGCCAGTACTCGAGGAAGGCCCGACGCCCGACCGGCATCAGCGGCTCACCCGGCCCCGAGAAATCGTTCTTGACCTCGTGGTCGTCCCAGATCGCGTACACCGACGTGGTGCGGAAAAACTCCTGGACCGCGGGGTCGGCGCGGTTGTAGCGGTGCTTCTCCCGAAACCCCTCCAGGGTCGTGGCGACGAAGTCGTACCCCGGGACGCGGTCGGGCCCGCCGCAGCGGACATCGGCGTAGATCGTATCGCCGACGAAGAGGAAGAAATCGGGCCTGAGCCGCGCCATGGGCCTGAAGATCGGATATCCGTCCTGGATGTGCCGGCAGTATCGGGCGCCCCCGAGGTCGCCGCTCCAGTGAACTGTCACGGGACGCGATTGATCCCGGGCCGGCGCGGTGATGAAACTCCCCCGGACGCTCTCCTCTCCCTGTCGGACCCGGTAGGTGTAGCGCGTGGCCGGCGTGAGACCCCGGAGCGCCACCTTCCCCGTGAGTTCCGTGCTCCGCGTCAAGGCCACCGAACCGACGAAGGCAGGGCCTCCGGTCTCGGGGGCGTATTCCACCGTCAGGGTCCCCACTTGAAACCCGCGCCCCCACACGACCGCCGCCGTGTCCGTGACTTCCCCCACCGTGACCAGCAGCGGCGAGTCCGCGAAGGCGGGCAGGGCCGCGAGACAGAGGGCGACGACGAGCGCCGGAAGGACCCCGAGAGACCGGACGATCATGGCCGCGTGGAGGGGGGGAGCGAGGAGATGAAACCGGGCTTGAAGCGCTCCACGAAGCGGCGGGCCGTCTCGCCCAGGAGATTCTCCTTCACGGTCTCGGCGAGGCGCAGACCGTCCAGGGTCCGGTAAATCTCCTCGAGCGTGCCCATCCCGGCAGGGTGGTCCGAGCCGAACATGATCCGGTCGCTCCAGGCGTTGATCCCTTCCAGCAACACCTGCCGCTGATCCTCGAACTTCCGGATTCGATAGCGCTCGTCCCAGAGGGCACCGATGACGTTGGTCATTTCCAGCCAGACGGTGTCGTACCGCTCCAGCATGCGCCAGGCCTGGGCGAACTCCGGAAAGAGGCTATGGGCAAAGACGACGGGGAGCCGGGGGAAGCTGTGAACGACGTGCTCCAGCGTGGAGACCGGCAGCGAGAGGCCGTAGAACTCCTCGAACCCGGTGTGAAAGACGCACGGGCGCCGAGCGTCCTGGAGGGCCTGGTACGCCTCGGACATCCGCGGGTCCAGGGGATCGAAGCGCTGAACGAACGGGTGGAACTTGAAGCCGAGGAAGTCGTGGTCGCGGATGCAGCGCTCCACGATCCGCGCCTTTCCCGGGTTCTCAAGATGGAGGGAACCCCACGGGATGATCCACGGGTGCCGGCGCCGGAGATCGGCATTGAAGAGGATGAGCTCCTCGGTCTCCTGAGGCTCGATGGGGTAGGCGAAATTGAACAGGGAGTCCGCCCCCACCTTCGCATAGTCGCCGATCAGGTGGTCCAGGGTCACGTCCACCGGGACCGGATGGGGCGCGTAATAACGGTGGATCCACTTGAGGAGCCCCGCCAGTCGCCGGGGCGGCAGCAGGTGGACGTGGACGTCAATCAGCATGAGTCCCTCCCGGCGGCATGCCGAGACAATCCTCTCGCCGGGGCCTCACGCTCGCACGCTGACATGGGTCCTCCTCCAGGTCAAGCCGAAAAATGATCCGGGGGGCTCCCCCCGTCTCGGCCATTCGAGTTGATACTGGATACGCGCGATTCGCCCGTGGTAGGATCGAGGGGTGCACTTTTTACACCCCGCGGCGAACCCCGCCAGCGAGCGAATCAAGAGGGAGGCAAGAGGATGAACATGCGGCGGTTATTTCTGCTCGGACTGATCCTTGCGTTTTCCTTCGCCGTATTCGGCACACGGATTGATACCGGCAAGGTGTCCGCCCAGCCGCCCGGGGCGTCTGCTCCGTCGCCCAGGGTGGTGCATTCCATCGCGCACGACGTCTCTCCGCCGCTCCGCGACATCGCGCCCATTCCCCCATCGCCCGGGCCGACGGTCCGCGTGATTCCGATGCAGCCTCTGCCCAAGGCGAGAGGGCCGAAGGCCCCGTCACGGGACGGCCGTCCCATTGACCCGGTGGTCCAGGATTGGCACGGCCCAGCCGCGATGCCGTCTCCCATCCGGAACTTTGCGGGCGTCTCCAACGTCAACGGCGTGCTGCCGCCAGACACCAACGGCGACGTCGGCCCGAACCACTACGTGCAGTGGGTCAACCTGTCCTTCGCCATCTGGAACAAGAGCGGCGGGCTGCTCTATGGCCCGGCCAACGGCAACACGTTGTGGACCGGCTTCGGCGGGGCGTGCGAGAGCACCAACGACGGGGATCCCATCGTGCTCTACGACAGGCTGGCCGACCGCTGGCTGATGAGCCAGTTTGCGCTGCCCAACTTCCCCTCCGGCCCCTTCTACCAGTGCATCGCCATCTCTCAGACCGGAGACCCCACCGGCGCCTGGTACCGCTACGCCTTCGTGGTCAGCACCACCAAGATGAACGACTACCCCAAATTCGGGGTCTGGCCGGATGCCTACTACATGTCGGTCAACCAGTTTAACGCGGGGTCGCTCAGCTGGGCGGGAGCGGGCGTGGTGGCGTTTGAGCGCGCCAAGATGCTGGCCGGCCTGTCCGCCGCCATGGTGTACTTCGACCTTTACGAAGCTGACCCCAACCTGGGTGGCATGCTCCCCTCGGACCTGGACGGTCCCAATTCCCCCCCCACCGGCTCGCCCAACTATTTCCTCCAGGCCGATGATCAAGCGTTAGGGTATCCTCAGGATCAGCTGGAGCTCTGGAAGTTCCACGTGAACTGGACGAATCCGGAACAGTCCACCTTCACCGGCCCGACCCTCCTGGCCACCGCGGCGTTCGATTCCAACCTGTGTAATTACGCAAGAAACTGCATCCCGCAACGGGGGACCAGGAGGAAGCTGGACGCCATCTCGGACCGGCTGATGTACCGGCTGGCGTACCGCAACTTCGGGAGCCACGAATCGCTGGTGGCCAACCACACCGTGGACGCGAGCGGCTTCAACCGCGCCGGCATTCGCTGGTACGAGATCCGCGATCCCGGGGGGACGCCCGCCATCTACCAGCAGGGCACCTACGCCCCCCTTGGCGGGCACCGCTGGATGGGGAGCATCGCGATGGATGGCGCCGGCAACATCGCCCTGGGCTACTCCGTCTCCGGGCTGTTCACCTACCCGTCCATCCGCTACGCCGGACGGCTGGCGAGCGATCCGCTGGGCACCCTGCCCCAGGGCGAAGCCAAGCTCATTGCGGGGGGCGGCTCGCAGACGAGCTCCTCTTCGCGCTGGGGCGACTACAGCATGTTGAAAGTGGACCCGACGGACGACTGCACCTTCTGGTACACGCAGGAGTACTACTCGTCGACCAGTACGTCAGGCTGGAAGACCCGCATCGGCTCCTTCAAATTCTCATCGTGCCCGTAACGCTCTAATAAAAACGCGCGCGGCTCCCGGAAACCTCCTCGGGAGCCGCGCGCGGAAGGGCGACCGACTCGAGATCAGCGCGCTACCAGACGATTCTCACCCCGCCCGATGGGCCATGGTAGAGGGCGCTGCCGTTTCGGTCCAGCTGGGCAAACGCGTCAGTGGTGTTACTGCTCGCGAACTGCTCGGGAGCCAACGCCACACCGCCCATGTGGAAAACATCGTAGCCGACCCGCAGGGAGAGATTGCGCCAGACGTTCCAGGTGATGAAGGCGCCCGCCTCGGCGACGGTTGCGAAGCCTTCCTCGCTGGCGCTCTTGCTGAGCGTCGTCGTGCCGGGTGCAAGAATGAGGTTGGTATTCGTCAGGTCGCTGTCCTGGTCGGCAAAGTTGGCAAGCAGACCCACCTTGGCTCGAATGCCCACCCCGACCCGCTGATTGACCCGCCAGACGCCCTGGCCACCGAACTGGATTCCAATCATGCGGTTCTGGGTCTCGATCTTGTATTCACCCGAGCCCTGGCTCAGTGCCACGCCGATGAGCGGGATCACCACGGTCCCGCCAATCGAGGACAGCTTGAACTCCTCCCGCAGGTCGATGTAGCGAATGCCGACCAAAATCGAGGGGTGGAAGTTGCCCCACCGGCTCAGGTGACGCCAGTAATTCAACTCGGCGTTGTGGATTTCGGTCTCGTATTTGATCTCATGTTGGGAGGCGAAGTTGAACGAATTGATGCTGGGAAGCGCCGACCCCAGGGAAAGTCCCTGGCTGAATACGGCATCAAGGAAGGCGCAGGCCGTGAAGAAGCCGCCGATGTTGGCGCAGGGCTGGGCGCTCGCCCTGTCGCTCCACTCGTGCAACCCCCAGTAGGTGGCCTCCCAGCTGTTGTTGGCATCCGGATGGAAGCCCAGCGTGGCTCGGAAACCGACCTCCCAGTCAAAATCCAGATTCTCGGTGCTTAAGGCCGTGGTATTGGGCGTGAGCCCGGCAAACGACGCGAGGCTATTGTTATTCGAGGTCACAATGCCGCCGGGGATGTCACGCTGGAGGTACAGCGCCTCGGCCTCGAAGGACCACTGCTGGGCCAGCGCTGGGCTCGCGCTGAAGAGGACGGCCGCCATCATCAGGACTCCGAGAATTGCTCTCATTTTCTCTCCTCCCAGTCTTTAATGGGCCCTTCTGTCTTTATGGCCTTTATGGCCCCGCTCTGTGGTCTGGGCCGTCAAAGAACAAATATTCCGCGGGTATTTTAGCCTCACGCGGGGTGGTGTCAAGCTTTTTTTCGGGAGGCCCCCCGGCCCGGGGGGTCCCCGCAACCCCCTGGGTTGCCTGCCTCACTCCTCCTTCTGGTTCTCGAGCGCGTGCCCCAGCTCTATCATCATCTCCCGGAACGAAGGCTCATCGTCGTCCTTCAACGCCTGCCTCAAGAGCTCCACGGCCTGCTCTCCGCCTATGGCGGCCAGGCTCAGCAGCGCAATCGCCCGCGTCTCCTCGTCCTCGGCCGACACCAGCCGCTCCAGCGCCGCCCCGACCCACTCCCCCTGTTCCCGGGCAAGGGAACTCCGCTTCTCCGCCGCCACCCCGGCGGGGACACCGGACCACGGCGGAACGGCAGGAGCAGGGGGCGGCGAGGCCAAGACGGGCGAAGCCGGCTGGACCTGCCCGGGAAAGACGAAGACCCTGACCGGCAGGGACCTTTTCAATGACGGCTCGTACACAAACACCCAACTGGCCGGGGCAATCGCCTTCCTCAAGGCCTCCTCCCACGGCATCCCCCGAAGCTCCAGCGAGCGTCGCTCTTCCAGGGGGCCGGAGACGATCAGCTCGAAGCCGAGTTGTTTCGCGAGAGCTTCCAGGATCCGCCGGTGTGGGATTTCCGTCGCCTTCACCGTCAGCAATCCTCCCTCGGCTCGGATAAAAAGCCGCGGCACCCGGCTCTCGCGCGGGCCGGCCAGCGCCCCCGGTGGAAAGCCAAGGGCAAGCACCAGAAGGAGCCCGACGCACGCCGATCCTTTCACCCTCTTACTTCCTCCAGGCGTTCACCAAGTGTGAGGGAACGATGCCTACCAGTACTCCCTCGGCCGGGCCCGGTAGTACTCGATGACCTCCTCGAGGATGCGCCCAAGGCTCATCTTCGGCTCATAGCCAATCAGGGCGCGAATCTTCGAAAGGTCCGGAACACGTCGGCGCATGTCCTCAAAGCCCTCTTCGTAGGCCTGATCGTAGGGAACGAAGATCACGCGAGACGGGCTGTGGGTCATATCCTTAATACAGTGCGCAAGGTCCGCAATCGAGATCTCCTGATCGGAGCCGACGTTGAACACTTGCCCCACGGCCAAGGGGTGGCGAGCGAGCTCGCTGAGCGCCCCGACCACGTCGCCGACCCATGAGAAGCACCGGGACTGTTTGCCGTCACCGAAGACGGTGATCGGCTCTCCCGACAGCGCCTGCTTGACGAAGGTGGGGATCACCATCCCGTATCGCCCCGTCTGCCGCGGCCCCACGGTGTTGAACAGGCGAGCAATCACCACCGGGAGCCGTTTCTCTTTCGCGTAGGCGAGGGCAAGAAACTCGTCGATCGCTTTCGAGCAGGCGTAACTCCACCGGCTCTTGACGGTCGGGCCCAGAACAAGGTCACTGTCCTCGCTGAATGGAACGCTGTCCGTTTTGCCGTAGATCTCGCTGGTCGAGGTGACGACCACCTTTTTGCGCTTCTTGGCGGCGAGCTCCAGAACCAGCTCGGTTCCTTTGATGTTGGTCTCGATCGTCTTCACCGGACTCTCGATGATCAACCGGACACCGACCGCGGCGGCCAGATGGTAGACGACGTCGACCCGATCCACCAGCTCGGCCATCGCCTGTCTGTTCTGAATCGATTCGATCGCGTAGGAGAAGCGCGACTGGCCCTTCAACGGCTCGATATTCTCCATGCTCCCCGTAGAGAGGTCATCGATGACCCACACGTCGTCCCCCCGCCGGAGGAGCTCTTCCACGAGGTGGGACCCGATAAATCCCGCCCCGCCGGTCACCAATGAGCGCATCACGCCTCCCCGCCGGCCCGGCCCCGGAGCCCCATCGTCAATCGTCCCTCCGCGCGCAAGCGTCCGATTCGTTGGAGCTCGCCTGAAGGTCGTTGCCAAGCATTCTATATCCAGGGCGCCCTGGATGTCCACGGCGCCGAACTTCTCCCCACAACCGTGTGTGGGCGCTCCCGCTTTTTGACTTGACCCAAGCGAACGGCGGTGGTAATCGCAGCTTCAAGGAGCAACAGGTGCGCCTCGCGTTGTTCACAGACTCGAACATCTTTTACGGTGACGGCATCGGCCGTATCGTCCAAGAGCTGATGAAGTATGTGAAGGGGCACGCCGCGCACAGTCTGATTGTGTTCCATCGCGGCGACGGCGAAGAGAAGGCGGAGCCGCTCAGTCCCAACGTGGTCGTCTCCGGTGTGGCCGCCCCTCACCTCGGTTTCCCCACCTACGACGCCTATCCCTTCCTGTATCTCTTGAGCCCGCGAAGGCGCCTCCTGGCCCGCGCGCGAGAGTTCCGACCCGACGCCGTCCTCACCATCTCGCCGTACCTTCCCCTGGGGATCGGCCGGAGCGCCCTGTATGTCGCCGAGAAGCTCGGCGCGCCCCTGATAGGGTCCTTTGACATCCACATCGTCAGGCTCAGCGAGCACCTCATGGGGGTCACAGAACGCTATGGCCGGAAGGTTCCCAGAATTCGATGGGCAGCCCGCCTCTGGCTCCGCTGCACCACTCACCTGATGAAGGGATACGAACAGTGCTCGAGGATCCTGGTTCCTTCAAGGTTCGTGTGGGAGCACGTGGCGGAACGCTACGGGGCTTCCAAGTGCGTGATGTTCCCGCGGGGCGTCGACACCGAGGCATTCTCTCCCCGCTACCGGGACGAATCCTGGAAGCCCCGATATGGCATCGAGGGGAAGGTCGGCATCCTCTACACGGGGCGGGTATCCGCGGAAAAGAACCTGCACACCCTCGTGGACCTCTACGGTCGGCTCAAGGCCACGGACGGCAATGTGGCCCTGGTACTCGTGGGAGATGGCCCCCACCGAAAACGGATCAAAAAACTCGGGATTCCGCACCTGGTGCTGACTGGCGCTCTGTACGGTGAGGAGTTGAGTCAAGCATATGCGTCCGCGGATCTCTTCGCCTTTCCGTCGCAGGTCGATGCGGGCCCCATGGTCATCCCAGAAGCCATGGCCTCAGGCCTCCCCGTGGTCGTGTTCGCCCAGGGGGGGGCCGGCGAAGCCGTCACCCATGGCGAGACGGGGTTCGTGGCCCGAGATGTTGAGGAATTTTCGGAATGTATCGACAGGCTCATCCGAAACAGGCAACTTCGCTCATCCATGGGGGCAAAGGCGAGAACGTATGCGGAAGGTCAGAGTTGGGGGCGAATCTTTGACGAGCTGTTCGCCGCCCTTGAGCCAGGGTGCTCCCCGTAGGGGCCACGGAACATGGACGGCTCTCGCCAGGACCACGCTAAACGGTGGCAAGCGGGGCTGACGGTTGGGCTCATCGCGGCCGCCATCGTCGGGATCGCCTGGCCGGAGAATCGGGGGCGCCTGAGCCAGTCGAACCGCCCCAACATCGTCGTCATCATGACCGACGACCAGGATGCCAGCTCGATGTGGGCGATGCCCAACGTGGGTACGCTGATCGCTCAGCGCGGGACGACGTTCTCCAACAGTTTCGTCTCCACGCCCCTCTGTTGTCCATCCCGAGCCACGTTCCTCACCGGGCAGTACGCCCACAATCACGGGGTGCTCACGAATGGCGATTCCCTCGGGGGGTATATAAAGCTCGATCATCAGAATACCCTCCCGGTCTGGCTCCAGGGCGCCGGGTATCGAACCGGCCACGTCGGGAAGTACCTCAATGGCTACGGGTTCCAGGTTCCCCCCACCACGATTCCGCCGGGCTGGAGCGAATGGTATGGCCACATTGGGGGACCATACTACAACTATCAGATCAATGCGAACGGCGAGCTCCGCTCCTACGGGTCGGACCCCGAGGACTACGACACCGACGTGTTCGCCGGGCTCGCCGTCCGCTTCATCGAGCGATCGCAGGACTTCCCCGGCACTCCCTTCTTTCTGTTCGTGGCGTTCCACGCCCCCCACGTGCTGCCGCAAACGCAGAGGCCTGTCCCAGCGCCTCGACACCTGGGGCGCTTCGAGGACGCGCCCCTGCCGAAGCCTCCCTCCTTCAATGAGGAGGACGTCTCTGACAAACCGTCTTGGGTCAGAGTATTGCCTCCTCTCCTTCCGCCGGTCGTCAGGTTCATCACCGAGAACTATCGGAGGAAGCTCGAGGCGCTCCTCGCCGTCGACGAAGCCGTCCAGGACATCGTGGCGGTGCTCCAGAGGATCGGCCAGCTCCAGAACACGGTGATCATCTACACGTCCGACAACGGGCTGTTCAAGGGCGAACACCGGATCCCGACAGGAAAGGGTCCGCTCTACGAAGAGGGCATCCGCGTCCCCTTGATCATCAGCGCCCCCGGTCTCCCCCAGGGGGTCACGTTCGAGCCTCTCGTCGTGAACATCGACCTTGCCCCGACCATCGCCGAGTTGGCGGGCGCCGTTCCAAGTCTCCAGGTGGATGGCTGCTCGCTCATCCCGCTCATGCGAAATCCTCTGACCCCGTGGCGCAGGGATTTTCTCCTGGAAACCTGGCTCGCCGAAAAATCGCCGATCTTCGTGGGAGTTCGGACCGCGCGATACGTCTACATGGAGACGTTCGTGCTCCCGCGCGGCGAGCAAGAACTCTACGATCTCTCCAGCGATCCCTTCCAGCGGGAGAATCTGATCGACAGGCGGCGCCCGGACAATGACGGAGAGCGCATCCCTCCGTTGAAGAAACGCCTGGAGGAACTCAAAACGTCGGCCGGGCCCGCCTGCGGTTAGTAGCCGTCCAAGGCCCAAACGGCCGGAGGCCGTTGACAGTCGGGGCGAGGTCGGGCTAGTATCGCCATTGGTGTCAAGCGCTTTCCCCCGGGCGACTCGCCATTCGACTATGATGGTCCGCCGACCGATCCATAAATTTCGCTTTGCCGAGGGGCGCTGTCCGGCGCGGTTGACCCGCTCCGTTCCGGCGAAAGACGAGGCGTAACCTCCACCGGCCTCAGGATGCAAGCGGCCTATCTCACCGAGCACGGCGGCACCGACAAGCTCCTCTATGGGACGCTCCCGGACCCGGTCCCCCGGGGGAATGAGGTCCTCGTCCGGGTCAGGGCGTGCGGGGTGAACTACATCGATATCTGGGTGAGGCGGGGCCTTCCCTTCCTGAAGATCGACTACCCGTTCATCCTCGGGCAGGAGGTCGTCGGAGAAGTGATGGCGGCAGGCTCATCGGCTCGGGGTCCCTCTCCCGGCACGCGCGTCGTGCTCCACCCGGGCGTCAGTTGCGGCGGCTGCGAGCCGTGCCTTTCAGGTCGGGACCACCACTGTCCCCGATTTCAACTCCTCGGAAAAAATCTTCCGGGGGGGTATGCCGAGTTGATCAAGGTCCCCGATGTGAATCTGGTCCCGCTGCCCGACGGGATTGCCTGGGAGGAGGCCGCTTGCACGCCTGTGTCGTTCGGCACAGCGTGGAACATGGTGTTCGATACGGCGAGGCTTCAGCCGGGCGAATGGATCCTGATCCACGCCGGGGGGAGCGGGATCGGCTCCGCCGCCATCCAGCTGGCCCGGCTGGTGGGGGCCAACATCATCACGACGGCCGGGAACGAGGAGAAGTTGGCCAAGGCCAAGGCGCTCGGAGCCCAATACCTGATCAACTACCGCCGGCAGGATTTCCTCCACGAGGTGCGACGGATCACCAAGAAGCGGGGGGTCGACGTGGTCATCGAGCACATC